>CBIHPJ010000001.1:0-53093 GCA_966211295.1 uncultured Myxococcales bacterium
GCGCAAGGAGCTCAGGCTCGGCTGAGCAGATTGCGCGGTTGTTTGGGTTTTCCAGGGGGCAGCCGCCTCACCCATTTCGGGGCCCACCAGTTCGCTTTGCCGAAGAGGCGCATGGTCGCGGGCACCAACAGCACTCGCACCAACGTGGCGTCGAGCGCCACCGCGATCGCCATGCCGACGCCGACGGCCTGAATGAGCACCACCTTCGCGAGGCCGAACGCCACGAAGACCGCGACCATGATCGCCGCCGCGGAGGTGACGAGCGCGCCCGTCTTCTCGAGTCCCTCACCGACCGCGTGCGCGTTGTCGCCGGTGCGATCCCACACCTCGCGCATGCGCGTGAGGATCAGCACCTCGTAGTCCATCGACAAACCAAACAAGACGCAGAACAGAAGCACCGGCAGCGCAGGCTCGAGTCCACGCGGCTCACCGTGCATCAGTCCGCCGTGGCCTTCCTGGAAGAGGAACACCAGCGCGCCGAAGGATCCGCCGATGGAGAGGAAGTTCATCAACACCGCCTTCAGCGGCAGCAGCACCGAGCGCAGCAAGATGAAGAGCGTGAGCAAGGTCGCGCTGATCACGAAGATCACCGCGCGCGGCATGCGGGAGAGCATGTAGTCGGTGCTGTCGACGTCGGCAGCGGCCTCACCACCGACGAGCATCACCCCATCGCCCACCACTCGATTCAGGCGCATCTCCTTGATGATCTTCCGTGCCTCCGAACTGTCGGGCTTCGCCGGGGTGAGCGCCTGCAGGAAGACCACCTGATCCTTCGCGAACGTGCTCTTCACGCTCTCGACGAACTTGGCTTGCAGCTCTGGAGGATTGAGGAACAACGCCTGGTACCCCGCCCTGTCGACGCGCGTGTCGGCGAAGGGACTGTTCACCTTCGTCACTCCGGGCAACTCGCTCATTCGCTTCGAGAGATCGTAGAGCGCGCCGATTCGCTCCGAGGTGAACGGGCTCCCCGAGGGGAACTTCACCACCACGTTGAAGTGCGTCGCCGCTTCGTCAGGGAAGTTCTTCGCGAGCAGGTGATAGCCGCGCGCCGCTTCGAGCTCAGCCGGGAGCACGCGCACGTCGGATGCCGCGAGCCGGATCTGCGTGAAGGGCGAGGCGAGGAAGAGCAGCACTCCGAGCGTGGGAATGAGCACCATCAGCGGCCGCTTCATCACCGCGAGGGCGATGCCGTGCCAGAGACCCTCCTTCACTCCGAAGCTCGGAATCGGGAGCTTGAGCGCGTTGATGCGCGGCCCGAGCACGGCGAGCAGCGCGGGCAAGGTGGTGAGCGCGAAGAGCGCCGCGAGCGCGACGACGATGGCGCCGCCCAGCCCCATGCTCATCAGGTACGAGCCGTCGAAGAAGAGCAGACCCGCGAGGCCGGAGCAGACCGCGAGGGCGGAGAAGGCCACCACTCGCCCCGCGTGATCCACCGCGCGCACCAGCGATTCGCGGTAGTCGTTTCCCGCCTCGAGCTCCTCTCGATATCGACTCACCGTGAAGAGCGAGTAGTCGATCGCCACGCCGAGACCGATCAGCGAGACGACATTCACCGTGTACTGAGAGATGTCGGTGATGTGAGAGAAGGCGAGCACGAGGCCGATGCCTCCGAGCACCGCGAGCCCGCCCACCGCCACGGGAAGAATCGCGGCCACCACGGTCCGGAACACGAGCAACAGCACCAGCAGGGCGAGCGGCAGCGAGACGAGCTCGGCGAGGCGGAGGTCCTTCTCCAGCTGATCTCCCATGTCGTCGAGGAACGCGAGCTGACCAGTCGCGGTGACCTGGAGCACCTCGCTGTGCACCATCGCGCGAATGCGCGGGTACTGGTCGAGCGCGATCTTGGTCTCGTCCTTGAAGGTCACCAGTGCGTAGGCGGTGCGCGCGTCTTCATTGATGCGCGTCACCTCGATCTCTTCCGGGAGCTCGTCTGGCACCTCGACCCGGGAGATCGCCGGGTCCTTTCGCAGCGGTTCGAGCGCGTCCTTCATCGCCTTCACGAACTCCGGGGAGTCCGGCGTGAGCGTCGGTGATTGGAAGACGAAGATCACCGTGTCGTCGAGGTTGCGGCCGAGCACCTGCTCCACCTGTTTGCCCGCCGTCGTCGACTCGAGGCCCCGATAGAACGCGCCGGTCAGCTTTCCTCCGATCACCACGGAGACGAGAGCGGCCGCCAGGGCCAGCAAGCTCGCAATGAGCACGAACCATCGCCTTCGAAACGCGAAGTCTCCCAGCGCACGGAACATGGGGAGGGCGAACGCAAGAATGGGTCCGAACGCGAGCTCGCCTCACTGGTGCACAATCACCTCACTTTCTCTAGAAGCGCGCCGTGCGATTCCCGCTGTTCGTTCGTCCGGTGCTCCCGAAGTGTGGCTCGTTCGCGCTCGTTACGCAGGAGTGCCGCACGTGAGGACTCCGGGTGAACGCCAGCTCGCGGTGGTGAACGCACATCAGGACAAGCAGCGGCGCTCCGGGCTCGCCGTGGCGATCGGCGCCGCGGTGATGATCGCGATCCTGCTCTCGCGGCAGCACGAGGTCTTTGGGATTCCAGGTCCCGTGCTCGGACTGGGGTTGATCGCGGGCGGATTTCTGCTCGCGTGGCAGACCGGGCTCTTCGCGCGCGCGCACGCGATGCTGCGCCTGGGCGCCATTCGCACCGCTGGGTTGGAGGCGACCGCGAAGCTGAACGCAGGAGACTTTTCAGGAGCGCGCGAGGCGTTCGGTGAGCTGCTCTTCACCGCTCAGCCGCTGGGCGCTTTTCACGCGGTGCACGTGTTGATGTTCGGCGTGTGCCGCTACTTCGAGGGCCACACGAAGGAAGGTCTCGCGCTCGTGGTGCGCGCGATCGACTCGCAGTGGCTCAGCGTTCGTCAGACGCGCGAGGTGAAGATCGCCGCGGAGACATGGCGCGTGTTGATGCTGCTCGACCTGGGCGACGTGAAGGAAGCGCGCACCCGGGTCGATGCGAGCAAGCTGCTGGCGACCGCGGGACTCGCGGTGAGCGCGTACGAAGAGAAGTGGGACGAGGTGCTCGCAGGCGCGAAGGCGGCGCTCGGTGACTCGCAATTTCCGAAGAGCGGCCGCGCGACGGTCGCGGTGCTCGGCCGCTACGCCGCTCGGAAACGCAGCGTGAGCACGAAGGAATTCGAGCAGGTGCTCGAGGTGGACAAGCCCACCGCGCTGCTGGTGAACAACCCCGCGCTGAAGCGCTTCCTCTAGCCGAGCTCAGGAAGTGGACGCGGGCGCGACGTGCTCGGTGTAGCCGGGGTCGCGATGGTTGAAGTCGGGGTTGTGCGCGTCCCAGCAAGCGTCGGTGCAGAAGATCAGCTGCGTGCGCTTGCGGTTGCAGGTCGACACCGTGCACTTCAAGTACGTCGCCCCGAAGGCGATCGGCTTCTTACAGACGTTGCACTTGCCCCAGCTCGAGTCGGTCGTGGTCATGGGTTCATCCCCCCAGGGGATGCGTTGCGATCAACGCGCGGAGCTTCTCGGTCACCGGCACGCGCACCGGGTTTCGTTGTCCGTCGATGCAAACCATTTCGATACTCGCGTCGACCAGCAAACGCCCGTCGCTCTTCCTCACTGCTTTTTGGTCGAAGACCACGCGGTACTCGCTCTCGAGGCGCACCACCGACTGGATCTCGAGGATGTCGCCGAACACCGCGCCTTCCTTGAACTGCTGCGTGGCCTTGTAGACGACGAAGCCGGTCTTCTCCTCGCGCCACATGCGCACCAATTCGCCGGCGCCGAGCACGTGCTCACGGGCCCGCTCGAAGTAGCGCAGATAGTTCGCGTGGTAGACGACCCCGGAGAAGTCGGTGTCTTCGTAATAGACCTGAACTTCGAAGACGTGCGCTGAGCTGGCCATGTGGGCCGTCTATCGCGAAGCATCCCCTCGGGGGATTCGAAGCGTCAGCTGGGGCACATCACTTGCTCAACCGGGGTGATGCACTGGTTCCACGGCGTCGGTGACCTGAGGTGGCTGGCCGTCTTTTGGGTCAGCTCGTTCCTGATCATGCTGGGCGCGTGGTGGCTGTATGCGCGGGCAGGTAAGCCGAAGGACCTGACGCGGCCCCGACGCCGCACCGTGATGGGCTCTCCTCCCTACGTGAATCCGTACGAGCAGCACCCGCGTCCCTCCGCTTAACGCTTGAAGAAACCACAGGAGGCCACCGCCTCTTGCGCTGCGCGTCATATCCGCTATAACGGACACCCGCCCGATATCGCGGATTGCGCAGCCATGAACGCCTCTCTCCCTCAGTTGGACCTGCCCTCCCCGTCCGTTTCAACGGATGAGCTGCTGAAGTGGGCTGAAACGCGGTTTGGAGCAAGCGCGGCGATCGCCTCGAGCTTCGGCCCCGAAGACGTCGTTCTCCTGCACCTGGCCTCGCAGCACGCGCCCAGCGTGAAGGTCTTCACGCTCGACACCGGCCGCCTTCCTCCCGAGACCTACGAGCTGATCGGCGTGCTGCAGCGCCGCTACGCGCTGCAGATCGAGACCTTCTTTCCGAAGCACGACGCGGTGGAGAAGTTGGTGAGCGAGAAGGGCCACCTGTCTTTCCGCGAGAGTCTCGAAGCGCGCCGCGAGTGCTGCGGGATTCGCAAAGTCGAACCGCTCAAGCGCGCGCTCGCCGGACGTGCCGCGTGGATCACCGGACTGCGCCGCGAGCAATCGAACGAGCGCGGAGAAGTCGCCCACGCCGAGCACGACCAGGCGCACGGACTGTTGAAGCTCAACCCGCTCGCGTCGTGGAGCGCTGCCCAGATCTGGGAGTACATCCGCGAGCATCACCTTCCGTACAACACGCTGCACGATCGCGGTTACGCGTCGATCGGCTGCGCTCCGTGCACGCGCGCGATCAAGCACCACGAGCCCGAGCGCGCGGGCCGTTGGTGGTGGGAACAGAGTGAAGTGAAGGAGTGCGGGCTGCACCTCGCCGGTGGAGCGCTCGCGCCATGACTGACTTTCCCGTCTGCTTGCGGTTGCAGGGCCGGCGCGTCCTCATCGTGGGAGGGGGCGTGATCGCAGAGGGGAAGATTCGCGGACTGGTGGCGGCGGGCGCGGTGATTCGGGTGGTCGCTCCTGAGGTGACTCCACCCATCGCCGAACTCGTCGCCACCGGCGCCGTCGAATGGAGCGCGCGCGCGTTCGAGCCCAGCGACGTGCAGGGACATCCATTCGTGTTCAGCGCGACGAACGATCGCAGCGTGACCGAAGTGGTCTCGGTGGCGGCGCGTTCCGCGGGCGCGCTGCTGAACGCCGCGGATGATCCCGAGTTCTGCGACTTCACCCTGCCCTCCGTCGGCCGGCGTGGATTGATCACCGTCGCGGTCTCGACGGATGGCGCAGCGCCCGCGGTGGCAGCGCGAGTGCGTCGTCGCTTGATGGAAGAGCTGTCGGCCGGAGAACGTGCTCGCGCGCGCTTGAGCTCGGTGGTGCGCAGACATTGGAGACGCGGTCCCTGGAGAACGGTGGTGCTCCGGTGGATCGCTCGAGGGTTCGCGTCGTGATTCATCGCAAGAAGCCAGGAACGGTGTTCATCGTTGGTGCGGGTCCGGGCGATCCCGGGTTGCTCACGTTGAAGGCGGCCCAGCTGCTCTCGAAGGCCGACGTGGTGGTGCACGATCGGCTCATTCATCCCGAGGTGCTCGAGCACGCGCGCAACGGTGCACGGCTGATCTACGCGGGGAAGGAAGGCGGCGGAGAGTCGACGCGTCAGGAAGACATCAACCGCGAGTTGATCGAGCACGCTCGGCTGGGGCGCTCGGTGGTGCGCCTCAAGGGAGGCGATCCCTTCGTCTTCGGGCGCGGAGGAGAAGAGGCCCTCGCGCTCTCTGCGGCGGGGATTCCGTGGGAAGTGGTGCCCGGCGTCTCGAGTGGAATTGCTGCTCCTGCTGCTGCCGGAATTCCCGTCACGCTGCGCGGCGTCTCTGCGGCGGTGACCTTTGCGACTGCGCATCTCGAGGCGAACGAGCCTGATTGGAAGCACCTCGCGACCGCTCCCACCCTCGTGCTGTTCATGGCGGGCTCGCGCCTGGAGAAGGTCTGCGCCGCGTTGGTGAATGCGGGCCGCTCTGCGTCGACACCGGCGGCGATCGTCGAAGCCGGCACGTGGAGTCATCAGAGAGTGATCGAGAGCACTCTGGGCGAGCTGAGCTCCCTCTCCCTGCGAGAGCGGGGAGAGGGTCGGGGTGAGGGGCTCAAGCAACCAAGTGAGGCCCCTCACCCGGCCTCCGGCCGACCTCTCCCCGCTCGCAGGGAGAGGTTTTCTGTGGGCTCACCTGCGCTGCTGATCGTCGGGGACGTCGTGCGAGTGCGACAGGCACTCATGCAGTCGGAGCAGCCCGAGCTCGCACGAGGTGTCTCATGAGCCGCTCACCCGATTCACATCTCGCGCGCCTCGAAGCCGAGAGCATCTACATCCTCCGCGAAACGGCAGCGGAGTTCGCGAACCCGGTACTGCTCTACAGCATCGGCAAAGACTCACAGGTGCTGCTGCACCTCGCGCGCAAGGCGTTCCATCCCGCGCCGGTGCCCTTCCCGCTCCTCCACGTCGACACCACGTGGAAGTTCCGCGAGATGTACGCGTTCCGCGATCGCTTCACGGCGCAGCATGGGCTCAACCTCATCGTTCATCAGAACAAGCGGGCGCTCGCCGAGGGCATCAACCCGTTCGACTTCAGCAGCCAGAAGTACACGCACGCGATGAAGACCCAGGGCTTGCTCGACGCGCTGGCCCTCCATGGCTTCGACGCGGCGCTCGGTGGCGCACGTCGTGACGAAGAGAAGTCGCGCGCGAAAGAACGAGTCTTCTCGTTTCGCGATCGCAACGGTCAATGGGAGCCACGGCGGCAGCGCCCCGAACTGTGGTCGCTCTTCAACGGACGCGTCGACCAGGGCGAGAGCATGCGCGTGTTCCCGCTCTCGAATTGGACCGAGCTCGACGTGTGGAACTACGTGCTCGAGGAGCGCATCCCCGTGGTGCCGCTCTACTTCGCTGCCGAGCGTCCGGTGATCGAGCGCAACGGGATGTTGTTGATGGTGGATGACGAGCGCATGCGCCTGCGTCCCGGCGAAGTACCGAAGCCGCGGCGCGTGCGCTTCCGCACGCTCGGTTGCTACCCGCTGAGCGGCGCCGTCGAGTCGAACGCCTCGACGCTCGAGCAGGTGATCGCCGAGATGAGCGCCGCGCGTGTGTCCGAGCGGCAGGGCCGGATGATCGACCACGACGAAGAGGGCTCGATGGAGTCGAAGAAGCGCGAGGGCTACTTCTGATGACTGCGCTTCCCTTGAAGCCGCTGCTGCGTCTCGCGGTGGTGGGCTCGGTCGACGACGGCAAGAGCACGCTCATCGGGCGGCTGCTCTACGAATGCGACGCGCTCTTCGAGGATCAGATCGCCTCGGTGCGGAAGGCCACCACGAAGAAGGGCGAGACGGAGATCGACTTCTCGCTCTTCACCGATGGGCTCCTCGCCGAGCGCGAGCAGGGCATCACCATCGACGTCGCGTATCGATATTTCTCCACTGCGCGTCGCACGTTGATCGTCGCCGATACCCCGGGACACGTTCAGTACACGCGCAACATGGCGACGGGCGCTTCGACCGCAGACGCCGCGGTGATCCTGATCGACGCGCGCCTCGGAGTGCTCCCCCAGACGCGCCGCCACGCGTACATCGCGTCGCTGCTGCGCGTGCCGTACCTCGCCGTCGCGGTGAACAAGATGGATCTGGTCGGGTTCGATCACTCGACCTTCAAGCGCATCGGTGAAGAGCTGCTCGCGTTCACCAGCACCCTCGGGTTCAAGGAAGTGCGGCTGTTCCCCGTGAGCGCGCGTGCGGGGGACAACTTGAAGGAGTTGTCGGAGCGGACTCCGTGGCACCAGGGCGGCACGCTGCTCGGTTGGCTCGAGTCGCTGCCGCATGAGGATCGCTCGCTCGATGCCGCGCTGCGTTTTCCCGTGCAGAACGTGCTGCGTCCGCACCTCGACTACCGCGCGTTCGCGGGACAGGTGGCGAGCGGCGTCGTCAAAGTGGGAGACGAAGTTCAGGCGTTGCCTTCAGGTGCGCGCTCGCGCGTGGTGGGCATCGATACGTTCGATGGTCCGCTCACCGAGGCGAGCGCGCCAACCTCGGTCGCGCTGAGGCTCGAGCACGAGCTCGACATCTCGCGTGGTGACGTGCTCGTGCATCCGGGGCGCCTACCGCTCTCGCTGCAGCGCTTCGAAGCGGAGCTCGTGTGGTTCGGAGAGAAGCCGCTCGAGCCGGGACGTCGTTACCTGATCAAGCACACGACGCGCACCGTGCCGGCGCAAGTGGAGCGCGTGGTGTTCAGGAAGGAGCTCGAGGATCTCTCCGATGCTCCTGCGGAGACGCTCGCGCTGAACGACATCGGGCGCGTGGTCATCTCGAGCAAGCGGCCGTTGCTCGGTGATCGCTACGTCGATGATCGCCGCACCGGCGCGTTCATCGTCATCGACCCGCTCACCAACGACACGGTGGCGACTGGGATGATCGCGGGGCCGCATGGAGCGGACGGGGCTCATGCCGGTGGTTCTTCCATCACCGCGGAGCAGCGGCGCACCCGGCTCGGGCATCTCTCGGGCGTGCTGGTCGTTTCTGATGAATCGGAAGCAACGACGGTCGAGAAGAAGCTGTTCGAAGCGGGCGTCGTCACTGCACTCGCACGAGGTGACGGAGAGCTCGCGGTGGCTCTCGCTGAAGCAGGTCTCTGTGCGATCGCGTGGGCCAAGAGTCCGATCGCGCTTCGCTCGATCACGGATCACGCGAAGGAAGCGGGAGTTCCACTCCGTCAGCTCGTCGACTTCCTTCCTCCGGTGGCGGCTCACCCAAGCGCCACGATCCTCTACGGCTCTCAAACCGGTAATAGCCGCACCCTCGCGGAGAAGCTGCATCACCAACTCGCGGCTGCCGGAGTCGAGGCACGACTGCTACGCACCGGCGAGTACCAGGTCCGCGAGCTCGCGAAAGAGTCGCTCCTTTACGTCGTCATCAGCACGCAGGGCGATGGCGATCCGCCCGACGATGCGAAGAGCTTCTTCGACTTCATCAGCAGCAAGAGAGCTCCGCGGCTCGAGCAGCTGCAGTTCGGCGTGCTCGGACTCGGTGACACGAGCTACACGAAGTTCTGCGAGATCGGGCGTGTGCTGGATGCGCGGTTCGCGGCACTCGGCGCGAAGCGGATCGTCGATGCGGGCGAGTGTGATGTTGATTTCGAGACGGTCGGTACTCCGTGGATCGAGCGGGCGGTTGAGAAGGCTCCGCGCGGGAAGACGCATGCCCTCACCCCGACCCTCTCCCGCGGCGCGAGGGAGACACTGGGGCGTTTCAATCGAGAGACGCCCTTCGCAGCCGAAGTGCTGGTGAATCAGCGCATCGTCGCTCGCGACGCGTTGAAAGAGGTGCGCCATGTCGAGCTCTCTCTCGGTGCATCGCGTCTCACGTACGAACCCGGCGACTCGCTCGGCATCTGGCCGCGCAACGCTCCCGAGTTGGTGAAGGCGGTGCTCTCCACGCAGAAGCTCGACGGCGACGTTCAGCTCACGCGCGATTCGCAGCGGCATCCGCTCAGCACGTGGCTCGCGTCGAAGCTCGAGCTCACCAAGTTGTCTCGTCCCTTCCTCGCAGCGCACGCGGCGTTGGCGAAGAGCGCTGAGCTTGACGCTGCGCTGAAGCCGGAAGGAGCCGAAGCGCTGCGTACGCTCCTCGACACGCACCAGGTGATCGACATCCTTCGTCGCTACCCCGCGAAGTGGGAACCCGACGCGCTCGTTCACTCATTGCGTCGCCTGGCTCCGCGCCTGTACTCGATCGCCTCGAGTCAGAAGCGCGTGGGCGCCGAGGTGCATCTCACGGTCGGCCACGTCGCGTACCAGGCGTTCGGCGAAGCGCACTTCGGAGTGGCCTCGCATCACCTCTCCACGCGCGCGTCTGAAGATCTCGTTCCCGTCTTCGTCGAGTCGAACCCGCGCTTCCGCCTTCCGTCCGACACCTCACGCGACGTGATCATGATCGGCCCGGGCACGGGCGTGGCTCCGTTCCGCGCGTTCGTGCAAGAACGAGTGGAAGTGGGAGCGAAGGGCCGCAACTGGCTCTTCTTCGGCGAGCAGCACTTCCGTTCTCAATTCCTGTACCAGGTGGAGTGGCAGGACGCGCTCAAGCGAGGTCAGCTCGCGAAGCTCTCGCTCGCGTTCTCTCGAGACCAGGCGCAGAAGATCTACGTGCAGCACCGCATGCGCGAGGCGGGCAAAGAGCTCTTCGCGTGGCTCGAAGGTGGAGCGCATCTGTACGTCTGCGGTGACGCGAACCGCATGGCGCGCGACGTGGAGCAGGCGCTCATCGAGATCGCCGGCGAGGAATACGTCGCGAAGCTCCGCGAGTCCGGCCGCTACCAGCGCGACGTCTACTAATTGCCTCCCTATGAGTGACAAGAAACTCAGTGAAGTCGAAACCGTAAAAGCAAAGAGCAACCTCTTGAGAGGAACGCTCGCCGAAAGCTTCCAGGTGCAAGACACGCTCGGCATCCCGTCGAGCGACGGCGCGCTGATGAAGTTCCACGGCAGCTACTTGCAAGACGACCGCGATCTCCGCGACGAGCGCGCGCAGCAAAAGCTCGAGCCCGCGTACTCCTTCATGCTGCGCACACGCCTCCCGGGCGGAGTCGCCACGCCGCTGCAATGGCTCGCGCTCGACGAGATCACCCAGAAGCTCGCGAACGGAACTCTTCGACTCACCACCCGCCAGGCCTTCCAGCTCCACGGAATCCTCCGCGGCGACATGAAGAGCGTGATCGGCGAGCTCCAGCGCGTCACCCTCGACAGCATCGCGGCCTGCGGAGACGTGAACCGCAACGTGATGTGCAACCCGAACCCCGTCGACTCGCGGCTGCACCAGGAAGTCCACGGCTGGGCAGTGAAGCTCTCTGAGCACCTGCTCCCGAAATCGCGCGCGTACTTCGAGCTCTTTCTCGGAGAAGAGAAAGTCGCAGGCGGCGAAGAAGAGCCGCTCTACGGACCGACGTATCTCCCGCGGAAGTTCAAGGTCGGCATCGCGGTGCCCCCGCACAACGACATCGACGTCTTCACGCAGGACCTCGGCTTCATCGCGATCGCCGACGGAAGCGGAAAGCTCGCCGGCTTCAACGTGACGGTGGGCGGCGGCATGGGCGCGACGCACGGAGATCCCGCGACGTTCCCACGGCTCGGCGACGTGATCGGCTTCGTCACGCCCGAGCAGATTCTCGAGACCGCGGCGGGCGTGCTCACCGTGCAGCGTGACTTCGGAGATCGAACCAACCGCAAGCACGCGCGGCTCAAGTACACGATCGCGGATCGCGGCCTCGCGTGGTTCACCGAAGAACTCGGGAAGCGACTCAGCTTCTCCATCGCTCCGGCGCGCGCGTTCTCGTTCGAACACTCGGGCGACGTCTTCGGTTGGAAGGAGGGTCACAACGGTCGCTGGCACCTCACGCTCCACGTGGAGAGTGGCCGCATCGCAGGTCGTGCGCTAGAGGGACTGCGAGAGATCGCGCGCATCCATTCGGGAGATTTCCGGCTCACCTCGAATCAGAACCTGATCATCGCGTCTGTCGCGAGCGATGAACGTGCACGCATCGACGCGCTCGTGAAGCAGTTCGGACTCGATGGCTACGTGAAGGCGACTCCGCTCAAGCAGCGCGCTCTCGCGTGCGTGGCGCTGCCGACGTGCGGCCTCGCGTTCGCTGAAGCCGAACGCTACCTGCCCGCGCTCACGGAGAAGATCGAAACGCTGCTCGCGAAGCACGCCCTC
This sequence comes from uncultured Myxococcales bacterium, assembly GCA_966211295.1. Taxonomy (GTDB): domain Bacteria; phylum Myxococcota; class Myxococcia; order Myxococcales; family Myxococcaceae; genus Archangium_A. Next base: position 11,807 of record CBIHPJ010000001.1, read on the forward strand.
ACGGAGACTCCGATCTCTCTGCGAATTACCGGATGTCCCAACGGCTGCGCTCGCCCCTACGTCGCGGAGATCGCGCTCGTCGGCAAGGCACCCGGAAAGTACGCGCTGTACCTGGGCGGAGATCTGAAAGGTCAGCGACTCAACCGCATCGTGAAAGAGAACGTCGACGAAGCCGGAGTCCTCTCCACGCTCGATGCGCTCTTCGGTGCCTACGCGATCAGCCGGACACCCGATGAAGCGCTCGGAGATTTCTACGTGCGCTCCGGTCTAGAAGCGGCGGCGTGATCACGCCTGAGTTCCTTCATGGCTGGGCCCAACGACTCTCTCGGTTCACGGGCGGTAGTTGCGCCGAAGCCGCAGCCTGTCTCGGCGTGAAACTCAGTGATGAGTCCGCACTGGTTCCCCTGCCGGGCGCCCTCAGCGCGAAGCTCGTCGACGGCCCCTCCGACAGCACCGACTTCTTCTACGTCGAGCTGCAGCTGGAGCCGCCAGGCCTCACCCTCGGGCAACTGCAGCCGGTGCTCGGTGCGGGGAAGACGCTCCCTCGCACTGGAGCGTTCGCGGCGTATCACCACGTCTTCGAGCTCGACTTCGCTGGATCTCCGAGCTTCGCGTATGTGACGGCGACCTTTCGCGCGAACCCCAAACAGGGCGCGGCAGCCACCAGCGTCTCTGTGCGTCGCGGATCTCGCTGAACGACATAGGCTCGGCGCATGGCTCAGTCCCTTCCCATCAAGGTCGCGTTCAACGATCTCCCGCAGACGGTGCGAGAGCGGTTGATGGCGATCTTCACCGCCGAGAAGCCTGACCCCCGACTGCTCGCGTTCGAAGTGCGCACCGCGTGGAGAGGCTTCAAGTACGTCGTGCGCGTCGTCTCGCTCGTGGTCGCGGCGATCTGTGTCTACCAGGTGCTCACGCGCGCCTTCCGCTACTCGGTGGGCTCGTCCGAGGAGTACCAAATCCTCGCGCTCTCGTTGTTCGCGTTCCTCTGGTCGCAGATCCGCATCACGATCGAGAAGCGCTGGCCTCCTCCTCCCTTCCGCGAAGGTCGCGTGGCGCTGCCTGGATACGTCGTCGAGACGCGTGGTGGGCTGTTGGAGATCACGCCGATGTCCGCGCTGGGAAAGCCGACGATCCTCACGGTGAGGAGGAATGGCCAGTACTCGTACAGCGATCTTCAGCTCGATCCGAAGCTGACGTTCTCTTACGGCTCGAACGAGAAGGTCGAGGCTGCGTGCATGCGCATCCTCGAGGCGAAGGAGAAGGTGGCCGCGCTGGTTGAGAAGCGCGACCTCGCTGAACTCGCCGAGCTCGATCCGTTCGCCGAGTGCACGCTCTCGGGCACGTGGGGCCGGCCGGGTGCGCTCTCGATTCAGGGACCGACGATCGCGATTCCGCCCAACAATGTCTTCGTGAAGTGGATCGTTCCCGTGCTGGTCGCTCTGTCACTCACGTTCGGCCTGAGCGTCTACGTGAACCGCGAATTGGCGCAGCAAGAGGCCGCGAAGAGCGCTCAATGAATCGCAAAGAGCTCGGAGACGTGATCGAGCTCGAAGGCGCCGCGATCGCACTCGTCGCTCTCTGAGACTTCGATCAGGTGCGGGTATCCGTGGCGATCCAGTTCACTTCCCAGGTCTTTCCTCCATCTTCCGAGAAGGCTTGCTCGAAGTGGCAGGAGGTCGGCGTGATGTCGGAGATCACGAAGCGAACCAGGATGGATTTGTCGTTGAACATCTCCGTATTGAAGAACTCCCCTCGGCCATTCTTGAAGTCGCCGATGGTCGCCGGAGAGAAGCTGCCGCTGCCGAGTCCTGAGAAGTTGAGGCTCCACTGACCCGACTTCGGGTTGTAGAGCCGCATGCTCAGACCCTCGATGCGGCCTGCGGGCCCCTCGACCACGAGCTCGACGAGATTCGCCCGTCCGTTCAAGACGCTGCGCACGACGGTGGTGCCGTCGTATTCCACCCAGGTCTTGGACCCACTGAGCGGCCGCTGCAGCCGCTTCAAGTGCGTCTTCCAGCTGCCGATCTCGAAGTCGAAGTCGCGCTGGCCGTCGCGCACGGTCGACGCTTTGCCAGCGTCTTTTGCCTGATCTTTCGCCTGAGCGAAGGTCGCTAGCGGTTGAAGCGCGAAGAGCAAGCCACAGATCGAAAGAAGGGAGCGGTTCATCGCTTCATTCTCCCACGCATCAATGACCGTAGCCCCGGTTCGCGCCGCGTGCGGCGGCAGCTTTGTTGAGCAAAGTGCTTCAAGCGCGGTCAGTGAGCTCTCGCCCCTCTTCCCTGCCCGTCTCCCCGCTTCGCAGGGAGACTGAGAGAATTAGTGACCGCCGCCAGCTGGAGCTGCGAACACGTCGGCGGACTTCTTCGCCGTCGCGCAGTTCACCAGCCAACCGTTCAGCTTCTCGAGATCGTCGCACGCGAGCACATCAGCCTTCTGCTTGGCGTCAGCCGCCATCCCGCGCGCCGACATCAGCGAGAGCAAGCTCTCCGCCGTGGTCTTGAGCTTCTCCTTCTTCTCTTTCTCCGCCGCCTCTTCCGCGGGCGTCTTGCGCGTGCGCAGCTTCTCTCCCGTCGCGGCGGCGAGCGCCTTGTACCAACCCTCGGGATACCCGGGATGCGTCACCTTCCCGCGCTCGTCCTTCAGGTTGCCGTCGAGGAACTTGTAGAGGAGCTCCTTCGACAGATCCTTCCACCGCGCCACCACCTCTTCACCCGCCGACACCGAGTAGCGCGTGAGGTACTCGCGCGCGAGCCGCGGTGACTGCTTGTGCAGCGCCAGCGCCGCCGAGTCCACGTCCGCCTGCGACGCGAGGTACTTCGACTCGAGCTTCTGCTGCGCCTTCTGCACGTCGACGATCATCTCGCTGTAGCGGAGGTACGAATAATTCGAGACCTGGTTGAAGACCCAGAACGCCGAGTCCCAGGTGACGTGGTGGAAGTCACCGGTGCCTACCGCGTACGGCTTCGCGACCTCGGTGCTGCCCGCGTACACGGGGAAGTAGACGGTGGAGGCGGTGTCGTCGACGCCGAACCAGAGCACTCCGCCGATGGGGTTCGGCAGCCAGCCGCGCGACTGCGAGACGAACGAGAAGCCGGTCTGCTGCGTCGACACGGCGCGCTCGTTCAGGAACTCCTTACCGTCGACCTTCCAGGTGAGCGGACGCCAGCGGTACGGCAGCCCATACGGACCCGCCCCCACGTCCTTCGTCATGTCGAGCGGAGTGCCCTCGAAGTGATCGCGCATCAGGCTCATCACGTCGGCCACGCTGAGCTTGCGATCGGGCTTGAGCCACAACGGCAGCGGCGCCGCCTTGTCATCGTTGCCTTCGATCCACGCGCTGTTCACGTTGTTCGAGGGCGCAGCGCGGTGAAACATGCACCACACGCGGCCGTCGCAGAACCGGCGCGCTCCGAAGTCGGTCGGGTTGTACGTATCGGCGAAGGAGAAGTCGGCGTCCTTACCGTTGAACCAACCCTTCGCGCGCGCGAACGAGATCACGTCGGCCGCGAACATGGTGTCGTTCGGCGAGTTCTGCGGGAACTGGCGAATGCGCGCCGCGTTCGCGTGGCCGCTGATCATCCCGTCAGGGATCTTGCGCGCGACCCACAGCACGCCCTTCTGGCCCGGGCCCTTACCCACCATCTCGAACAGCCAGACCTCGTTGGGGTCCGCGATGGAGAACGACTCACCGCTGCTGTGGTACCCGTACTTCGCGGTGAGATCGACGATCACCTTGATCGCCTCACGCGCCGTCTTCGCGCGCTGCAACGCGAGGTACATCAAGCTGCCGTAGTCGACTTTGCCGTCTGGGTTCTCGAGCTCGGGGCGTCCGCCGAAGGTGGTCTCGCCGATCGCCAGCTGGTGCTCGTTCATGTTGCCGACGACGCCGTACGTCTGTGGCACCTCGTCGATCTGTCCGAGCAGCTTGCCGGTGTCCCACTCGATCACGTCACGCTTCGCGCCCGGCGCGTGGATCGCTGCGGGGAAGAAGTAGAGCTCGCCGTACAGCTCGTGCGCGTCGGCGGCGTAGGTGATCATCGTCGAGCCGTCGGCGCTCGCGCCCTTCGTGATCAGGAAGTTGGTGCACGCATCAGAGGGACGAGCGGCCACCACACAGATGGCCGTCAGCACGGCGACGAGGGTCTTCATGAGTCCGCGAGATACTCGACCCGCGCGGTGAGCTGTTGCTGATTTTGGCTGTATACGCCTGCCCGTGTTGCTCGCTGCGCTCGTCTCCTCGTTGCTCGCCGCCGCCCCCAGCCCCTCGACCGCCGAGGTGCCGCTCGGTGGCGACTACTGGAAGGGCACCGACGTCGCGAAGGGAGAGGTGTGGGGCGTGGCGGATCTTCACGCGCACTTCTTCAACTACCTCGGGTTCGGCGGGCGCGTGCTGCACGGCGCTCCAGCCGCGCCGAATGGAATGCGCGAGGCGCTCGCGGGCTGCAGCCACAATCACGGCGAGTACGCGGGCAAGAGCACCGCGATTCTCCCCGAGCCCTCGCATCGCACCGCGGGCTTCCCCACGTTCGCGGGCTGGCCTCGCTACGACACGATGATTCACCAGCAGGCGTACGTCGATTGGGTGCGGCGCGCGTGGCAGGGCGGAGTGCGGCTGGTGCAGATGGATGTGCAGAACACTCCGTTTCTGGGAGTGGCGTATCGCACCGCGAATTTCCTCAGCGTCGAGGGAGATCGCGCTCCTGTTCCGCTCGACGACGCGACCGCGCTCGAGCTGCAGACCGCGGCGGCGCGGCTGTTCTTCGAGGGCCCCGCGGCCGACTTCGCGGCGATCGCACGCACCTCGGACGAAGCGCGGAAGATCATCGAGTCCGGAAAGATGGCGGTGGTGCTCGGCATCGAGGTCGAGTCGCTCGACAATCTCGCCACCGAAGCGCAGCTCGGTGCTGATCCGAAGACCAGGATCGAGGAACTCGCCACCAGGCTGTGGGACTCGGGCGTGCGGCACGTGATTCCGATTCATCTGCAGCGCAACGCCTTCGGTCACCCAAGCGTGTTCGAACCGACGCTCAACGTGATGAACAAGCTCGACACGGGATCGTTCTACGCCACGGGCGACGCGTTCGATGCGGGCGTGCGGTTCGAGCCGCACATGGATGCGCTGACCTGGTTCGTGCAGCTCGGCACGTGCAGTCCCGCCTGGGGCGAAGGCAAGGCGCTCGGAGCGACGGAGGGGCTCACTCCCGCGGGCGTGATGTTGATCGAAGCGATGCTGCGTCGCGGTTTCGTGATCGACGTCGAGCACATGTCCGAGCAGGGAGTGGATGCCACGCTCGCGCTTGCGAAGCGCGCGGACGTTCCGGTGATCAGCTCGCACGCGCCATTCAGAGATCTCTCGTTCGGCACCCAGCTCACGCACCGCGATGGTGGATACGATGCGACGCCGCTCGCGGTTCCGTTCAGGGATGACGAGGACGCGTACGGGACTTCAGACGTACGCAAGGTGCGCAGCGATCGCAGTCGCACCCACGCGCAGCTCGAGACCATCAAGCAGCTCGGAGGCATGGTCGGGGTGCAGCTCGTCTCGCTTGGAGTCGGCGTGCAATGGGCGCCGGGTATTCCGCTCGACTGCGATGGGAGCGCGAAGGGCTTCCTGCAATCGCTCGCCTACGCGGAGGATCAACTCGGCGGTGACGGAGCGGTCGCGATCGCCTCTGACGTGGGCGGCTTCGCGGCGATGCCCACTCCGCGGTTTGGGGTCGAAGCGTGTCCGGGTGCGCGAGGTGACGAGGTGCGCCGCGCGAATGGACGGATTCGTGCGCAGGCGCTCGCGCAGAGAAACGGAGTGAAGTACCGCGAGCCGCTCGGTCCCCTCGAGGCGTGGCACTTCGAGCGGCGAGGCAAAGGCGAAGATGCGGCGTTCACCGTCACCGAGATGGAGCGCTGGGTGGCGCTGGGCGCGAGTCCTGAGCTTCGGTCGAGCAGCGGCGTGGTCGATGCGCGCTGGGCTGCGATGAACGAAGGACCGAACGAGCCGCTCACCCGCTCCTTCGCAGGGCGGCGCCAGTTCGATGTGAATCTCGACGGTGTCGCTCACTACGGAATGATTCCTGACTTCTTCCAGGACGCGGCGAACGTCTCTCGGGCAGGAGGTGAGGCGGGTCTCGTGCCTCCGCTTTTCCGGAGCGCTGAGAGGTACCTGCAGATGTGGCTGCGCATCGAGCGTCGCTCGATGGAGTTGCGACGTCACTGAGTACGCCCCTCTCCCCAGCCCCACTCCCCGCTGGCGCAGGGAGAGGGAGACGTCATTCGTCGTTCGGAGTGAAAGGACGCAGCTGGCGCACTCCGGGCGAGTCCTGCCAGACGAAGCCGCGACGCTCGAGCTCGGCCTCGTACAGGGACGTTGGGTGAAGTTGCTCGGAGACCCACGCCGCGCTCGTGCAAACCAACATCAACGGCAGGACGATCGCGTAGTCACCCGCCAGCTCGAAGCCGAGCACCGCGGCCATCAATGGTGCGTGCGTGGTCGCTGCGCAGAGGCCCGCGAGTCCCACCAGCGCGTAGGCGCTCGGTGGTGCGACGTGCCCGGGGAAGATGAAGTTCGCGGCCCCTCCGAAGAGCGCGCCCAGGCACGCTCCGAAGAGCAGTGTCGGAGTGAAGACGCCTCCAGGGAGACCCGATGAAACGGAGAGCGTCGTCGCGAGCGGCTTGGCGATCAGCAGCGCGCCGAGCACGAGCCAGGGGAGTTTCCCCGACAGCAACTCTCCGAGCGGCTCGTAGCCGTTGCCCACCACCTCGGGGAGCACCATCGCGAGCAGACCAACGCCCAGCGCGCCGACGGCGATGCGCTGCCACACCGGTCGCGGCGTGCGCTTCGCGGCCTGCTCCGCTCGCTCCAACATCGTCATGAAGCCTGCGCCCGCGAGTCCAGCCGCGAGGCCGAGCACGCCATAACCGAGCAGCTCCGCTGGGCTCACCAACGTGAAGGTGTGCACGCCGTAGAGAGGGCCTTCGCCGAGCACGGCACGCGTGAGCTCAGTGGCGAGGACCACCGCGATGCCGGCGGGCACGAGCACTTCGAGCGTGGCCACGCCCGCGACGATCTCCACCATGAAGAGCATCGCGGCGAACGGCGTGTTGTACGCGGCCGCGAAGCCCGCGGCGGTTCCGGCAGCGACGAGCGCGCGGTGCTTGTCGTCTCCGGTTTTCAGCCAGCGGGACAGCGAGCTGCCAAGCGCGCCGCCGAATTGGATCAGCGGACCTTCGCGGCCGATCGACGCCCCGCCTCCGATCGCGAACCAGCTCGCGAGCGCCTTGAGCGCCGTGACCGGTGCGGAGAGGCGTCCTCTGCCGGCGGCGACCGCTTCCATCACTTCGCCCACCGAGGCGCTCGAGCCGAAGCGCGTGGAGAAGGTGAGCACCAACCAGGCGAGAAACGCCGAGACGATGGGCACCAGCAGGCGCTGCCACCAGGGGAAGCGGCGGAAGACTTCGAGGAGGTTGCCGGGGCCGAAGAGCACCTCGGAGAGAGCGTGGCCTGTCCAGCGGAAGAGAATCGCGAAGGCCGCAGCTCCGAGCGCGACGAGAGCGAGTGCTCCCGCGAAGCGCAGCGTTCGGAGGCGGGACGTCATTGACTGGTCGTTTACACCAAGTTCTACGCCCTCACCCCGACCCTCTCCCGCTGGGAGAGGGAGATACGTCACACCAAACCGGGGACCACTCCACAGTTCTGGTTATCGCCGAAGCCGTTGATGTTCACCCCGCACAGCTGCGCGACCGAGGTGAGCACGCGATCGTTGTCGATGGTGCTCGGGAACTTCAGGTACCGATCCGTGCGCAGCCCGCCGCGCTCGGTGCCGAACAAGACCACCGGCAGCCGGCGAATGTCGTGGTGACCACCGAAGTGCGAGATGCCGAGCACGATGGTGTTGTCGAGCATGTTCCCATCACCCTCAGGCGTGTCGCGCAGCCGCTTCACGAACTCGCCCAGCGCCTGCCAGTCGTACCGCGCGCAGCGGATGTAGAGATCGCGTTGCGACACCGGCTGGTGGTGCACGTCGTTGTGCAGATCAGACACGTTGGTGCCGGGCAACCAGTCGTAGCTCCAGCCGAAGCCAGAGCCGCCCCACACCATCGAGCCCACCTGCGCGCGGTTGCACGCGAAGGCGGCGAACATGGTGTCGAAGTGCGCGCGAATGCGGTGCGGAATGTTGAAGTCATTCGTCGGCCGCGGCGGCAGCGAGCACACCGCGATCGGCGGAGGCACGTTGCCCAGGTCCGTCGCCACGCTCTGCTCCGCGCGACGAATCGCGTCTTCGTGCACGTCGAGCTTCTGCTTCTCCACTCCGCTCAACTCACGACGCAGACGAGTGAGATCGCGCCCGAGCCCATCGAGCAGTGAGCGGCGCGTGGTGAGCCGGCGAATGGTCGCCTCGCGCTGCGAGTTGTCGCCCGTGGGAGGAACGAAGCCGCCGAACATGCGATCCCACGCGACGGAGGGCGGCTTGATCGCCACCTTGAAGGTGTTCGCTCCCGTGGCGAACGGACGCTCACGGATCGACTCGTCGCTGCGCCCCTCGACGGTGGTGATGTTCACCTCGAGCGCCGTGAGGTTGCGGAGCTGCGCGACGAACTGATCGATCGACGGCCCCCCAGGCAAGCCCTCGCCGCCGTCGTCGATCACGTCCTTCGCGGTGACCACTTTCCCCGGCGCGCGCGCGTGATTCGCTCCCGCGGCGTTGAAGCCGGAGTCGCGGATCTGCACCCCGTCGATCACCACCATGTTGCTCTTCACCGGAGCGCAGTTCGCGAGGATCTCTCCCAGCTGCCAATTGTTCTCCTGTCCGTTGCTGAAGAACGCGTTCTCGTCGGGGTAACCCGCAGAGCTGACCCACACGAAGAGCCGCTTGGCCACGGGCATGCCCTGCGCCTCTGCGCGGCGGAGCGAGAGCACCGGCGAGAGCAGAGCGGCGGCTTTGAGAGAGCTGAAGAGAAACTCGCGGCGCTTCATGGGACTCCCGAGGACCAGAGGGTGCGACCGTCAGTCGCGATGATGAACAGGGTGCCAGTGCTGTCGATGTGCAGCTGCGCGCCCGGGTTGCCGTGGGTGCCGGTGTTGAAGACCGGAACATTGTCGCGGTCGTAGACCACGAGGTTTCCGTCGCCCTGCATCGCGGTGGTGCCGAGCGAGCGGCCTCCCGTGTTGCTCGCCCACAGCGGACCCGAGGGGCCGTAGAGCACGAGGTTTCCATCGAGCTGGTAGATCAAGTTGAAGCGGCCATCCGTCGAGCGGCGGCTCGCGTCGGGAGCGAGCGAGTTGCGAGACGCGAGGAGCACCGTGGTGGTGACCGCGCTGCCTCCACCTCCACCTCCGCCTCCACCATCACCGCTCCCTCCCCCACCACCACCGCCCGTTCCTCCTCCAGCGGGAGGCAGCTGCGCGGTGAGCTCGGCGACGCGCACGTAGAGGTGAGGGCTGGCGAGCGTCTCTTCGATCAGCTTCGCCACCGTCACCGGATCCGTGCCGAGCTTCTCGGTGAGCGAATCGCTCAGCGTCTCGGTGTGCGGCGAGGCCGAATTCCCGAGCGCGTACTTGATGAAGTTCTTGCTCCAGCAGCTGGTGGTCGTCGGATTGCCCGCGAGCGAGGTGACCAACTCCTGCGCGCCGCTGAAGCTGTGCACGTCGTTCGCGTACGGCAGATCAGACACCGCGGAGTTCACGGTGCGGCCATGTTGCGTCACGCGGTACCGACCGAGGGCGTCGTACTTTCCGAACGCGAAGCCGATCGGCATGAACTGGCGGTGGCAGCCGTTGCACTCCGCGCCCTGCTGCATCATCGCCTCGTACTGCTCGCGGGTGGTGAGGTCGGCGAAGTTGGGCGTGCTGCTCGCCGTTTGCGCAGCGGCCACCGTGTTCACGCTCGAAGGAGGACCGACCTCCTCACAGAGGATCTGGTTCTTCACCATCAAGCCGCGGAGCACGGGGCGATCGCGATCTCCATCGGTCGCGGAGCCAATCGCAGCCATGGTGCTCGCGAGGGTGAGCACTCCGCGGCGGGTCGCGGGATCGAGGCTCACCCGCGTGGGCACGTCTGAGGTCGAGGTGAGCCCGTAGAGCGGAGCGGTGTTGCGATCGACGAAGGAGAAGGTCTCGGTGAAGAGCGCGGGAAGCGTCCCCGTGCCGTCGAAGATCACCGCGCCGATGTACGCGTCGAACTCGGCCTTGAGAGACGTGCCCACTTCGGCGGAAGGCAGCTTGGAGAAGTCAGCCGGCTGACGCGCCATGCGATCGAGCGCGGTGACTCGCAGCCACTGGCGGAAGAAGTCGGCCTGGCGCTCGCGCGTGCGAGGCGACTGCCAGAGGCGCTTGATCTGCGAGCGAAGCTTCGTCTCGTCAGAGAGCTCACCCGCCTCGGCAGCGGAGAGCAGCGCCTCGTCGGGCATGGTGCCGGTGAGCGTGTACGCGATGAGCGAGGCCTTCTCGAAGTCGTCCAGCTTGAAGCGCACGGTGCCGAGCTGGCCCGGCTGCACCGGCTGGCCGACCTCGGTGCGGTACAGGAGGTGCGGAGAGACCAGCAGGCGCGCGACGATCGACTCGACCGCGACGAGCTTTCCTCCGCCGTCGTTGGTGACCGTCTGGAAGAACGCGAGGAGCTCATCGCGCTGCTCCTGGCTCAGCGGCTTGCGGTACGCGCGGCGACCGAGGGTGGAGATGATCGAACGCACGCAGTCGTCGGCGATGTTCGCCGCGTCGAAGCACGAGAAGTCGGAGCCGAGGCGCGTGGCGACGTACTGCTGCGAGAGCGACTCCGCTTCCACCAGGAGCGCGGAGAAGAGGTTCTCGTCGACTTTCAGCGCCGCGCCGTTGTCGTAGCCGCCGGTCCAGTCGGCGTGCGTGAGCGTGGGGGAGGTGGTGAGGCCGAGGAGATCGCGCACGGTGTTGCGGTACTCGGGCGCGCTGAGCACGCGGATCTGCGCGGGCGCAACCACGACTTCGGTCGGAGGCTTCACGCCGCCGTCGGGGAGGCGCAGGCCAGGCGGCACCTCGTCGGGACCCTTTGGCGGGCCCGAGAAGAGCTCGCCGACGCAGGCGGGAGTGAGGAGGAGGAAGAGGGGCAGGAGCCGGCGCATGGGGACCGTCCCCCAGAGCACCCGTCGTGCCATTTCCGGGCTGTAAACCCAGCGAACAAGAGCGTGGATGGGGGTCGTGATTCTTTTTGCTTACATAATGCAAATTTCCCGACGCCTGGGGACTACGGAGTCCAGCGAGTCAAAACCCTGTGCACACGAGTGCTCAGGGTGACCAGTTCGTGGACACCTCAGTGATGCCGTCCGTGCTGGGGCTTTGATTCGGTGGCGAGCAGCGCCTCGTTGATGGGCTCGTCAGCGTCGTTCAGGAGCGAGCCCGCGAGCACGTAGGGCTGGCCGGCGATCATCCCTTCGAACCCGTCCTTTGCGACCTGCGCGGGAGAGTCCTTCACCCCGGTGTCGAGCATGCCCGCGCGCACGAAGAACTCGGTGTCGGTGGCGCCGGCTTGCAGCAGCGTGACCGTCACGCCGGTGTCCCCGAGCTCCTCGCGCAGCGCCTGACCGAACGAGTACAGGAACGCCTTCGTCGCGCCGTACACGGCCTGGTACGGATTCGAATCAGTGTTCACGTCGGAGCCGGTGATCAGCACGCGCCCTGACCGATTGGCCACCATGTCGCTGATCACTCGCTTCGCGAGGTGCACGGTATGGCCACAGTTGAGGGCGATCATGCTCAGCTCTTCTTCGAGCGAGGTCTCGAGGAACGCGCCACCGACTCCCACGCCCGCGTTCAGAAGCAGCGCGTCGACGTTGCGGCCGATGTCGATGATGCGCTGGTAGAGCCGCTCGACGCCCTCAGGTGTGCCGAGGTCCTCTTTCAACTCGTAGACCATCGCGCCTGAGAGCTTCAGCTTCTCAGCTGCATCGTTGATGGCGTCGTTCTCAGCGGAGATGAGGACGTCGTAACCGTTTCGTACGCATTGCTGAGCGAGCTCGAAGCCGATGCCGCTCGAAGCGCCAGTCACGACAGCGAACTTCCTGGTCGACACGGTGGCCATCGAGCGCTCCTTGGAAGTGGGTTTGGGGCGTGGCGGTGCATCGCGTGCGCCAGTTTCCCTCTCGCTCCGCTCAGTTCAGACGCCGGGCCGATCGGGTGGTAAGGCTTTGGGACGTGAGCACCGAGCCCGAAGAAGTACGTGCAGCGCGCCAGCTGATCATGCGCGACGTGCTGCAGTGGGCGCTCCCCACCTCGGCGGTGCTCTCGTTCATCACGCTCACCACGTCCATCGTGTCGGGGATGTTTCCTCAGGTGTGGTCGCGCGGCGTGCCGAGCATGGTGTTGCTGGTGGTGAGCATCGTGTGCCTGGTGCTGATGCGGAGAGGCAAGCTCTTCGCGTCGGTGGTGTTGCTGATGAGCGGCATCTCGTTGGTGATCTTCATCACGCTCACCTTCAACGGCGGCGTGCGTGCGCCCGCGGCGATGTTGCTGTTCTTCCTGGTGGCGCTGTGCGGCTGGGTCTTTGGCCGAGTGGCGGCGTCGGTGATGGCGGGCATCTCGGCGGTGGTGGTGACGATCTATTTCGCGCTCGGCACGCTGGGCGTGCTCGCTGAGCCGCCGCTGGTGCCGCTCGTCGGCGAGTACGTGATGTTGCTGGTGATGACGGCGCTGATCTGGGGCACCTCGGCTTCTCCACCGAGCCGCATGCGCAGCGCGCTGATGAAGGGGCAGATTCGTGAGCGACAACTCCGCGAGGAGCAGGCCGCGCGCCTCGAGACCGCTCAGCGTTTTCAGGCGGTGTTCGACCAGACCCCGCACGCGGTGGGACTGCTCACGCCCGATGGCAAGTTGGAGACGGTGAACCGCGGGGGCCTCGCCTTCCTCGGCATTCGCGCGGAGGAGGTGCTGGGGAAGCCGTTTCCGCTGACGCCCTGGGTGCCGGTAGAGCAGCGCGAGCGCATGGAGCATGCGATCGCTCGAGCGCACAAGGGCGTGGTGCGGTTCGAGCTCACGCACACGGATCACAAAAAGCGGTCGCGGGTGATCGAGGTGACGCTCTCTCCCTTCCGAGCTCCGTCGGGCGCGGTGCGCTTCTTGATCATCGAGGGGCGCGATGTCACCGAGCTGAACCTCGCGCGCGAGCGGAAGCAGATCACGCAGCGGCTCGAGCTGGTGGGGAAGCTCGCAGGTGGCGTCGCGCACGACTTCAACAACGTGTTGATGGCGATTCTCGCGTCGACCGAGGTGATGCGCGTGGAGCTCGCCGCGGGGCAGCGCGACCCGAAGGAGCTCGAGGAGAACCTCGACACCATTCTCGAAGCGGGCCGGCGCGCGGGCGAGCTCACCCGGCGGCTGCTCACGTTCGCTCAGCGGGGCACGTTGGAGCGCAGAGCGGTCTCGGTGCACACGCTGCTCGACTCCACCGTGAAGCTGCTGGAGCGCACGCTGCCGGTGAACATTCGGCTGGTGGTGGAGGCGAAGGCGACGCGCGATGTGGTGCAGGGAGACGCGGCGTCGCTGGAGAGTGCGTTGATCAACCTGGCGATCAATGCGCGCGATGCGATGCCGAATGGCGGCACGGTGACCTTCTCGACGGAGTCCGTCGAGCTCGATGAAGAGTGGTGCCGCGGGAGTGGGTTCGATGTGAAGCCGGGGCCGTACTTGCGGCTCTCAGTGAAGGACACCGGAGTGGGCATCGCGCCTGAGCACGTCACGCGGGTGTTCGAGCCGTTCTTCACGACGAAGGAAGAGGGCAAGGGGACGGGGCTCGGACTTCCTTCGGTGTTCGGCGTGGTGCGCGACCACCGCGGCACCGTGCACGTCACCTCGGAGCTCGGGCGTGGAAGTGAGTTTCTCCTCAGCCTTCCTCTGTCCGCTGCTGCGCAGGAGGCCGCGCCGGCGCCCGCTCCGCTTCTGCACTTCCCCGGCCTGCGCGCGCTGGTGGTGGACGACGAGCTGGGCATTCGGAAGATGCTCGGGCGGTTGCTGCACAGCCTGGAGATCGAGGCGACTCAGGTGGCGAGCGCAGAGGAAGCGCTCAGCGCGTTCACTGGGCAGCAGTTGCTGATCACGGATGTCGTGCTCTCAGGTCGACGCGGCAACGAGTTGGCGGCGGAATTGCTCGCGAAGAATCCCGCGCTGCGGGCGTTGTTGATCTCTGGTTTTCCGAAGGACAGCGAGCTGTCCACGTTGCCTGCGGATCGCGTGCGGATGCTGGCGAAGCCGTTCACGCTCGAGACGCTGCAGGGCGCGATCGCGGAGCTGATTCACTGAGTCGAGAAGATCGCCGCTGCTACCGACCTTCATGCGCTGAGCTTGCCCAGTACACCGCCGAACACGAGGTGCGCGCCGAGCATCACCAACGAGCGATCAGGCCGGTCACGCGTAGGTGGCTGCATCAGGCCGAACTTCGGAACCCAACCGAAGTAGCTCGCCGCCCACACTCCGGTGCCGAAGAGCATTCCTTCCGCGACCGGATGATTCGGCATCACCTTGCCGCGAACCGCGCGCTCGTAGAGCTTCCCGCACGCGCTGCCGTAGCTGAGGTGCGAGGCCACCGTGGACAGTTCCTCGGCCTTCTTGCTGCGCGGCAGATGCAGACGATTCAGAAGTCGCCCCATGAGCTTGCGGGGCGGCAACCGACCGGTGAGGCCCGCACGTTGAGCCGCGAGCATCAACCCGCCCATGGCGAGCGAAGCCACCACACCCGCCGTACCGCCTCCGAATTTTGGAAGTCTCATGTTCCTCCCTCAGGCGGAGATGTGGCCGCCGCCGTTGACGTGAATGAGTTGCCCCGTCACGTAGCTCGCGTCCTGGCTCGCGAGGAACACGTACGCAGGCGCGACCTCGGCCGGTTGTCCCGGTCGATGCAGCAACGTGTCGTTCCCGAACTGCGCCACGCGCGCCTTCGAGAACGACGCCGGAATCAGCGGCGTCCAGATCGGCCCTGGCGCCACTGCGTTCACGCGAATCCCGCGCGGAGCGAGCGACTTCGCCAAGGAGAAGGTCAGCGCGTGAATCGCACCCTTGGTGGAGGCGTAATCGAGCAGCGTGTCAGACCCGCGCACGCCGGTGACCGAGCCCGTGTTGATGATGCATCCATCATCCGGCAGGTGCTTCAGCGCCTCGTCGATCAAATAGAAGAACGAGAAGAGATTGTTCTCGAACGTCTTGCGCACGTGGCTGGGCGTGAGGTCCTCCGCCTCCTCCACGGGGAACTGCTGCGCGTGATTGTTCACCAACACATCGAGCCCACCCCACTTCGCCACGACCCGCTCGATCGTCCTGTGACAGTTCGCGGGTGAGGCGAGATCGCTCTTGATGATCAGCGCCTCGGTGCCCTCCTGCTCGATGAGGCGCTGTGTCTCGCGCGCATCAGCGTCTTCAGACAGGTACGCGATCGCCACCTTCGCTCCCTCTCTCGCGAAGTGCACCGCCACCGAGCGGCCGATGCCACTGTCTCCTCCCGTGATGAGCGCGACCTTGCCCATCAGCTTTCCGCTCCCTCGATAGGTGGGCCGAATCGTCACAGGCTCGGGATGCATCAACGCCTGGTGACCAGGCTGTTTCTTCTGCGCCTGCGCGGGCATCGTTCGCTTCTTGTGGGGCATCTGCGCGCATCGCTGCATCCCGCATTCCGACCTAGCCGAGCTTCGGAGCAGCGATCGTGGCACGCACGATGCTGCCTTCAGTCCCGAGGTGGCCGCAGCAGCGTTGAGCCACTGTCAGTCACCCGACACTCGAAACCCTGGAGCACACTCATGAAAGCCTCAGCAGCGTTGAAGATGATGGGCCTGGCCGGCGCGCTCGTGTCGATCGGCGTCTTCGCAGCCGACGACAGTCGCACCAAGGACATGAACAAGGGCAAGGCCGACGCTTCGTTCGTCGAGCAGGCCGCGATGGCGAACGTCTCTGAAATCAAGATGAGCGAGCTCGCGGTGAGCCAGAGCACCAACACCGCGGTGCGTGAGCTCGCGCAGCAGATGATCGACGACCACACCAAGGCCTTCGACTCACTTAAAGAGATCGCCAAGAACAAGGGCATCATGATGCCCTTCGACTCCGTCGGCTCGAGCGGCACGACGGGGTCTTCCAACTCGAAACCGAGCACCGGCGGCACCGGCGCCTCGCGCGGCACCGGCAGCAGCGGCACCGGTTCCTCCGACACACTCGGCTCCGACAAGATGGGCTCGAGCAGTGGCATGAACAACGACATGGCGCCTCCTCCCGAGCAGCCCTCGGTGAGCGAGCCCGCGTCGTCGGGTGAGCGCATGGGCGCCACCGATCGCATGAACACCGAGCCGAAGAACGTCTACGGGCAGCTCAACAGCGAGTCGCAGAAGAAGTACGACGAGCTCGCGAAGCTGACGGGCGAGAAGTTCGACAAGAAGTACCTCGGCACCATCGTCGACGCGCACAAGAAGGCCATCAAGCTGTTCGAGAAGGAGTCGAAGAGCGGTGAGGATTCCGAGCTCAAGAGCTTCGCGACCAACACCCTCCCGACCCTCAAGCACCACCTCGACATGGCGCAGAACGTCGAGAACGAGGTCAAGAACGCGAAGAAGCCGAGCATGTAACTGAGGCGGTTTTGTCCGGGGTGCGGGCCATCGAGGCGTGATGGCCGCACCCTCTTTCTGGCGTGCGGGGGTGGGCCATGGCGAAGCGCGCCTCGCTGAAGACGTACCGAGCCAAGCGGCACTTCGGGGTGACGCGCGAGCCGAGTCCTTCGGCGGAAGCGACTCCCTCGAAAGAGCTGCGGTTCATGATTCACAAACACGACGCGACGCGGCTCCACTACGACCTCCGTCTCGAGAGCGAGGGCGTGCTCGGCAGCTGGGCCTGCCCCAAGGGCCCCAGCTACGACCCGAAGCAGAAGCGCCTGGCCGTCGAGACCGAAGATCATCCGCTCGCGTACGGCGACTTCGAGGGACGAATCCCCGAGGGCGAATACGGCGCCGGCGATTCACTCATCTGGGATCGCGGAACGTTCGACACGGTCCCTCCCGGCGAGTTCAAGAAGCAGAAGGAGAAGGGACATCTTCACGTGCAGCTCCACGGGCAGAAGCTCGAAGGTGGCTGGCACCTGGTGCGCACGCGGCCTCAAGGCGGCAAGGCGCAGTGGCTCTTCTTCAAGGCGAAGGATGGAACCGAGCGACCCGACTACGACGTGATCGCCGAGCGGCCGGAGTCGGTGAAGAGCGGACGCACCATCACGCGCGGTCCGCTGCGTAAGAGCGTGGCGCAGAAGCAGCTCGCGCCGGAGAAGCTCCTCGAGAAGGTGTGGCCTCCGATGCTGGCGACGCTCGCCGACGTCACCGCCGCCCCTTCGGAGCGCTTCTCCTTCGAGGTGAAATACGACGGCTATCGCGCGATCGCCGCGCTCTCGGGTGGCGAAGTCGCGGTGCGCTCGAGGAACCAGCTCGACTTCGCTTCACGCTTTCCGTTCCTGCAGCGAGCGTTCTCGTCGATCGTGGTCGGCAGCGCTGTGCTCGATGGAGAGATCGTCGCGATCGACGACGAAGAACGCTCCAGCTTCGCGCGCATCGGAGACTCCACCGCGCCGCATCGTTTCGTGGCCTTCGATCTCCTCTGGCTCGATGGCGAAGACCTCCGCGCACGTCCGCTCGAGCAACGCCGCGAGCTGCTCGAGTCAGTGCTCGCCAACGCGAAGCCGCCCATCTTCCTCGCCGAGCGCGTTCCGGGAACGACCGCTGAAGCCCTCGGCATCGCGCAGCAACACGGCTGGGAAGGATTGATCGCAAAGCGAAAGGGCTCTCCCTACGTGGGCACGCGCAGCGCGGAGTGGCTGAAGCTCAAACGTGTCGGCACCGCGGAGCTCGCGATCATCGGCTGGACTCCGCACTCCGCGGGCGCGGATGCAGTGGGCGCGCTGTTGCTCGCGGTGCACGATCACGGCCGCTTCGTCTTCGCGGGAAAAGTCGGCACCGGCTTCGACACCAGGATGCGGGCGCGCTTGCTCAAGCTGTTGAAGAGCGACGAGGTGGAGAAGACCGAGGCCGAAGGCGCCCCTCGTCTCCGCAAGGCGCACTGGGTGAAGCCGCGCCACGTCGCGCAGGTGCGCTTCTCCGAGTGGACGCGCGACGGAAAGTTGAGACACCCGTCCTTCCTCGGACTGCGTGAAGACAAGGCGCCTGAGGAAGCAGCGCCCGAAGTCTCTCTCGGCAAGGGTTTCTTCGGAGCGCAGAGCACCGGCGGCTTCGGCGTGTGGCACTCCAAGCGCGAGCCGGTTCCGATGACGAACGGCGATCGCGTGATGTTCCCCAAATCGCGCTTCACCAAGGCCGACGTGCGCACGTACTACGAGCTCGTCGCCGAGGTGATGGTGCCCGCGCTCGAGGGACGTCCGCTCTCCTTCCAGCAATGGCCCAAGGGGATCGCCGCGCCCAGCTTCTTCCGGCACGACGCGCGCGCGCATCCGCAGTGGCTCACCACTGAAGAAGTTCCGCACGCCGAGAAGAACATTCGCCACCTGATCGTCGATCGCCCCGAGGCCGTGCTCTGGCTCGCGAATCAGAACGCGCTCACGCTCCACATGACCTCGAGTCGCATCGGATCCCTCGAGGAACCCGACTGGGTCGCGTTCGATCTCGATCCTGCTGATGGATGGGAACAGCTGGTGCCGATCGCGCAGGCGCTCCACGGCTTGCTCGATGAGCTGAAACTCACCAGCGTGCCGAAGTCCTCGGGCAAGCGCGGACTCCACGTGTTGGTGCCGCTCGCCCCGGGATACACCCACGATCAAGCGCACGACTTCGCGGTGAGCGTCACCAGCGTGCTCGCGCAGAAGTTCCCCGAGCTCGCGACGACGGCGAGACCGCTCGCTCAACGCAAAGGACGGCTGTACCTCGATGCGGAACAGAACGGCCGCTTGAAGACCATGGTCGCGCCCTACTCCGTGCGCGCCGTCGAGGCCGCGTCGGTCTCCACACCTCTTCATTGGGACGAGGTGGACGTCTCGTTCGATCCTTCACGCTTCACCATCAAGACGTTCGAGAAGCGCCTCGCGCAGGTGGGCGATCTCTTCGCGCCCGCGCTCAGTCACCAGGGGCGGCTCCCGAACCTCAAAGCCAAGGAGTGAGTCATGCCCGTACGCGCCATGTGGAAGGGATCGATCGGCTTCAGCCTGGTGAACATTCCGGTGTCACTGAGCCCCGCGGTCCGAGAGCAGGACTTGCGCTTCCATCAACTCCACGACGCCGATGGAGGCCGCATTCGCGAGAAGCGCTTCTGCGAGAAGGACGGAGAAGAGGTGCCCTACGAGCACATCATCAAGGGCTTCGAGATCGACAAACACCACACGGTGAAGGTGACGCGGGAGGAGTTGAAGGCGCTCGAGCCGAAGTCCGACAAGATGATCGCCATCGAGAACTTCGTGAAGCTCGAGGAGGTCGACCCGCTCTATTACGAGCGCTCCTATTACGTGTTTCCCGAGAAGCAGGGCGGGAAGGCGTATGCGTTGCTCGTCAGTGCGCTCAATGAAACGGGGCGCGTGGGGATCGCTCGCGTGGTGCTGAGCACCAAGCAGCACCTGTGTCTCATTCGCGTGGTGAATGACGTGCTGGTGCTCACCACGCTCGCGTTCGAGGACGAGGTGGTGGAGGCGCCGAAGCTCGATCACCCCGCGACGAATGACAAAGAGCTCACCATGGCGAAGGCGCTCGTCTCGCAGCTCGAGGTGCCGTTCGAGCCGAAGCACTACAAGGACGAGCATCGCGAGCGCGTGCTCACGCTGCTGCAGCAGAAGGCGAAGGGACAGCCGCTGCAGTTGCCTTCGGGTGCGCCGGAAGAGTTGGTGAGCGGGAGCTTGACCGAGATCCTGGAACGGTCGCTCGCGAAGGCGAAGGAGCCGGAGCCTGCATCCAAGAAGCGCGCTTCACCGAAGCCGCATCGGAGAACGAGAACGAAGACTCGGCGGGCACATCACGCTCACTGAGTTGCGCTTCGCCCATCTCCCCTGCCCCTCTCCCCGCTGACACAGGGAGAGGGATTTGGTCAGTGAGGTGCGGACGGGCGTGGTTCTTCCTCTCGCTTCTCTTCTCGCTCTCGACGCTTCGCGGGCGTCTCATTCAGATCGATCGGCGCGAGCGCCTTCACGGCGGGCCCGTCGATCACCTCGCCATCCACTCCGAAGCGCGAGCCATGACACGGGCAGTCCCACGTCTTCTCCGCGCCGTTGAAGTGAACGTGACACCCGAGGTGCGTGCACACCGAGCTCACCGCGTGAAGCGTGTTCGCTGAGTCCCGGTAGACCGCTGCGCGCTTCCCACCGACGCGCACGATCTTGCCGTCACCCTTCTCCACTTCATCGACCGACTTCGCTTCTGCCCCCGCCACCGCGTCCTTCGCGAGGTACATGGGGAAGTCGACGTTCTCGCTGACGAAGGACTTGAAGGACGCCGCCGGCTTGAAGCGAGTGGCCTCCACGAAGTGCGCGAGCCGCGACTTTCTCCCGAGGCACTCTTCGGCGAGCAGCTTTCCCGCCATCGCTCCGTAAGTCATGCCGTTGCCGTCGAAGCCCGTAGCGACGAAGACATTCTTCGACGCGGCGTTGCGACCGATCATCGGCACTCCGTCGGCCGCGCGAACGACCTGCGACGACCACGCCCGCCTCACGTCGACTCCAAGCGTCCGCGCGAAGTTCGAGAGGCGATCGAAGGCGGCCTCGGTGTGTTTCTCCTGCCCCGTCTTGTGATCTTCACCACCGACGATCAGCCACTGCTCACCATCGACCTCGGTGCCGCGCAGGTAGTGGTACGGATCATCGAGATCCCAATACAGCCCGTCGAGCTTCACCGAACCCGGGCCAGCGACTGCGTAGCTCTGGTAACGCGCGAGCCGCGTCTGGAAGAAGAGGAAGTTCAGCGGAGAGTGCGTGGCCTCGATCACGTGATCCGCCGTCGCCCAGCTCCCGTGCGCAAACTCGATGCGGCACGGATGACCGTCTTCGATCTTCGACACCTTGCTGTCCTCGAAGATCTGACAGTTCTCCGCTGGGAGCCCCTGCGCGAGCCCCAGCAACCACGCGCGCGGATTCATCTGCGCCTGGTTCGAAAACTCGAGCGCACTCACCGCCTCGAAGGGCACCGATCCCGCCTCGGCCCACTTCACCGCCACACCAGCGCGCGTCGCGGCATCCAGCTCGCGCGCCAGCTCATCGGCCTGCGTGGCGTTTCTGGCGAAGAGGTAACCGGGGAGCCGCTTGAACTGACAGTCGAGCTGCTGCTCCTGCGCGACGCGCTCGATGAACTCGATCGCTTCACGCGTGCCGAAGGCGAGCTCGCGCGCACCCTCTTCACCGACCACCTTGATCAGCTGGTGGTAGCGCGTGTCGAGCACTTCGGTGAGGTGCGAGGTGGTGCGGCCCGTGGTGCCGCTGCCGACCTCGTGCGCCTCGAACACCGCCACCGAAACGCCCGCCCGCGCGAGGTGCCACGCGCAGCTGATTCCGGTGATCCCTGCGCCGATGATGGCCACGTCCCAGTGACGTCCTTGCCCCATGTGGCGCGCGTAGAAGTCCTTCCTGGGCACGTTCATCCAAAGCGGTTCGGTCGCGTTCATGGCGGTTCAGTCCTGGGTCTGTTCCCAATGGATGAGGCGAAGCTCGGCCTGGCGATGCGTGAGCTGGTAGCGAGTCATCAACTTCGCGATGAGTTGCTCGCGGTTGCCGTCGGCCTCGGTGCAGTCTTGATTGGTGAGCTTGTCGAACTGCCTGATCAGCTCGCGCCAGCGTTCTTCGTTCTGCACGGGTCAGCTCCTCTCTTCGGGTGAGGTGAGAATCCCCAGCGAGAAGAACGTGTGCAGCGCATGTGCCACGATCTCCGGGCTCTTCAGTCGCGTGCTGAGTGGCACCTCGCTTGCTGCCTCCCTGCTTCGGAGAACCCGTCCCACTGGAGGATTCCATGAGTCTGATTGCAATCATCGTTGTTGGATTTCTGGCCGGTCTCATCGCGCGCGCGTTGATGCCAGGTGATCAGTCGATGAGCCTGATGCTCACGACCGTGCTTGGCATCGTCGGCTCGTTCGTCGGCGGCTTCATCGGCAACTTCATCTACAACCGCGGCGGCAACTTCATGGACTTCCACCCGACCGGGTTGTTGTTCTCAGTGATCGGATCACTGGTCGTGCTCGGAGTAGTGATGATGACGCGAGGCCGGAGTGGTGGTGGCAGACCGCTGACCCGATGAGGGCCAGCGGCTTCAACCGGACCCCGAGTGGGAGCTACTGCTTCCGCTCGGGGTTCTTGTTTCCCTCGCCAGTCGCCTTGAAGACCTTCGCGATGGAGAGCCCCAGCGCTCGAACGGTGTCGCGATCGGGGTACCCGGTGCGAGCGAACTCTTCGTCC
The DNA here is from genome assembly GCA_966211295.1 of uncultured Myxococcales bacterium. Lineage (GTDB taxonomy): Bacteria > Myxococcota > Myxococcia > Myxococcales > Myxococcaceae > Archangium_A. The sequence continues at coordinate 34,156 of CBIHPJ010000001.1, forward strand.
TCCTGGAACTTCCGCAACGCGGCCGAGGTCTCCTCGTCGAGCTTGCCGGTCTTGTGATCCTTCGAGAGGTAGCCGCGCTTCGCGAGCGCTTTCTGGATCAAGTACGGACCATCGGGGAGCAGCAGCCCTTCCGGCGAAGCGGTGAGCTCAGGCCGCCCCTCTTCCGCCGGCGCGCGCGCCTCTTTCTGATCTCGCTGGTGCTTCTCCGAGCCTTCCGCGCTGCTCGCCGTCTTGGTCGGCTCCTTCGAACTCTTCTTCTGCTGCGGCTCTTCCTTCTGGTCCTTGTCTTTCCCTGTGTCGCCGCGATCGACCTTCTTGCTGTGAATGCAACCAACCGAGGCAGCCACGAAGGCCGCGAGAATGAATCTCTTCATGATCAGTTCCTTCCAGGCTCAGGCTTCGCCGGGGGTGACTTGTCTTTGTCGAGACCTTCGATGAGCTGCTTGATCGGCCCCTTCTTCTCTTCAGGCGGCGGGAGGCGCGAGTAGCTCTCGGACACGCCGATCACGAACGCGTTGCGCAGCACGCCGACCACCGCAGGCCAGAGCTGAATGCCGGGCTTGGTGATGTCTCCGCGCAGCGGGATCACCGTGGCCACGGCCTCGCGATTTCCCACGCGATCGCTGAACACCTTGATCGCCACGTCGGCGATCGCCGCCTTGATCGAGTTCCCGAGGCCCGGCTTCGCCTTCTCCACTTCGACGTTCTTGAGCACAGGCTTGATGCCGCCCTCGAGCTTTCCGGCGCGACAGTCGAACTCCGCGAAGAGATCGAGCGTGCCTTGAGAGGCCGTGAGGCCGGTCTCCGAGGCCATCGTCTTGCTCAGCTCCTTCAAGTCGAAGTTCTGAACGTTTGCCCGGCCCGCGAAGAAGAGCCCCTTCGCGAGCGGATCGGCGGTGAGGAACAGCGACAGCTGTCCTGACTCCTGCAGCGTGCCGGAGATCGCGATCGACGTTGGTTCGCCGCGAGCGAGGGCCGCGCGCGTGGAGAGGTTCTCGAGCGTGCCGTCGACCTCGTGAATCCAGACCTTGGGAAAATCCTCGTTGGTCTTGTCGGTGAAGAGCAGCGCCGCCTTCCGAATCTGAATGCGGTCCACCGTGAGCGGGATCGCCGCGGCCAGCTTGTCGGCGATATCGGGGATCTTCGGATCGAGCTGCTGCTCCTTCTCCTGCTTCGCTGCGATCAGGTTGAGCCTCGGGTTGTCCATCTCGATGCTCACCACCAGGTGCCCGTGGAGGAGCTCCTTGCCGTAGATGCCCGCCTCGACACGCTTGACCTCGATGTACGGCAGCTCATTGCCTCCCGCCGAAGGCCGCTTCACCTTGAGGCCCTTCATCACGTGGCGAAGTGGAATCAGCGAGAGCGAGGCGTCTTCGAAGGTCGGCTCGTAGCGCGGTGCGAACACCATCTCGAGCCGCTTCTGGGTCTGCCACTCGACGATCGGATCGAGCGCGAACCAGCCCGCCACGAAGACCACCAGGATGATCAGCGGGGGAAGCCAATACCTCTTCTTCAGTCGGCGCATGCGCGTTCCTCCTGCAGAGGTTCAGCGACGACTCCACTGCATCAACGACGCCAGTTCTGCGCGACTGGGCGAGCCGTCTCGCGGCGGCGCGAAGCGGTGCCCAGGCGTAGCGTCCCCAAAGGAAGCGCGTCACGAATGGGAGCTGCACACTCACTCACCAATCTTCGGGAACGAGCGATGCACCACCTTGGCCTCATGAGACCTCTTCGAAATGCCTGGGAGGTGCTGCGGACGTCGGTCTCGGAGTTCTCACAGCAGCGCGTCGGCACGATGGCGGGCGCGCTCGCGTACTTCACCTTCTTCTCCATCGCTCCGATGGTGATCGTGGTGATCGCGGTGGCCGGTTTGGTCTTCGGGCACGAAGCCGCCTCAGGCGCGCTCAGTCACCACATGGAAGGGCTCGTCGGTCACGACAGCGCGCAAGCCATTCAGAGCCTGGTGCAAAGCGCGAGCGGCAAGAAGTCAGGCGTGCTCGCGACGATCATCGGCGTGATCACGATCATCTTCGGAGCGACGGGCGTTTTCTCCGAGCTGCAGGACTCGCTCAACAAGGTGTGGAAGGCGCCGCCGCTGAAGATCAACAAGGTGCTGGGCTTCTTCCGCACGCGCTTCCTCTCGTTCTCCGTGGTGCTCGGAGTCGGCTTCCTCTTGCTCGTGTCGCTGCTGATCAGCGTGGCGATCTCCACCGTGTGCAGCTGGATGGGGCGGTGTGACGAACTGGTGGGCAGAGTCACCGAGTGGACCGCCGGCTTCGGCATCACCACCCTGCTCTTCGCGCTGATCTTCAAGCTGCTGCCCGACGTGAAGGTGGCGTGGCGGCACGTCTGGCAGGGCGCGCTGGTCACCGCGGTGCTGTTCACCGCCGGCAAGTGGATCCTCGGCTGGGTGATGGGCCACACCAGCATGCTCTCGACGTACGGCGCTGCCGCGTCACTCGCCGCGCTGCTGCTCTGGGTCTACTACTCGTCGATGATTCTCTTGTTCGGCGCGGAGATCTCTCACGTGATCGCGATGCGCGCGGGAGAGAAGCCCGAGGAGCACGTCGAAGCGCCCTGGGCCGAAGGCCACGAGGATCACGGTGAGCACGAGGGTCACGCTCAACCTTCGCACTGAGCCTCCCAGGAAAGATGGCGTACCTGATGCAACTGCCTCCATCGCTGTTCAACGTGAGAGGGAGCACATGGCGCGATACGGGGCGAAGGCGAAGTCGAAGGTGAAGAGATCGATGCACGAGATGAAGCGAGGCACGCTCAAGAGCGGCCGCACCGGGCGCAAGGTGCGCAATCGCAGACAGGCGATCGCCATCGGCCTGAGCGAGGCGCGCAAAGCGGGCGGCAAGGTTCCGAAGCGCCGGAAATCCTCGCGCAAGAGCAGCACCCGCAGCCGTCGCACTTCTTCCCGCCGTTCACGTCGCTGAAGGAGACACGCCATGCCCGTTCGAAAGGGACTCTCTGACATCAACACGCTGCGCGAGCGCGCACGCAAACACATCGAAGAAGGGGCGGTGATCGATGAGTACCGCGCCGATCGCGAGAAGGTGATCGAGATCCTCAACGAGGCGTTGGCCACCGAGATCGTCTGCGTGCTCCGGTACAAGCGGCACTACTACACGGCCCACGGGCTCGCTTCGCTCAGCGTGGCGGAGGAGTTCCTGGAGCACGCGCAGCAGGAGCTGGATCACGCCGATCGCTTCGCGAAGCGCATCAGCGAGCTGGGCGGTGAGCCGAACTTCTCACCGCACGGGCTCGCCGAGCGCAGCCACGCGGAATACGTCGAGGGTCACACCCTCACCGAGATGATCCGCGAAGATCTGATCGCCGAGCGCATCGCGATCGAGAGCTACCGCGAGATCATCGAGTACATCGGCAACGACGATCCGACCACCAAGCGCCTGTTCGAAGAGGTGCTCGCGGTCGAGGAGGAACACGCGGAAGATCTCGTGTCCCTCACGTCGCGGCTCAATCGCGAGGAGACCTCACGAGTTCCTCACTGAGCCATCTGTTGCAGCTTTGACTCGAGCGCCGCGATCGCCGCGGGGTCGGAGTACTTTCCGTCCTTCTCCTTGCGGCGATCGAAGTACTTCGAAGTCTGTCCTTCGATCTCGGGCGCGATCGCCACCCAGGTGATCGCGTCGCCGCCCTGCGCGGGCGAGTCAGCGAAGAGCGCCGAGCTGAAGTTGATCATCGTGGCGGTGAAGCCCTTCGCGTTCTTGTTGAAGTCGCTCTTGATGAAGCCAGGCGCGGCGGCGTTCACGGTGACTCCGCTGCCCTGCAGGCGCTTCGCAGCAGCCCAGGTGATCATTCGCGCGGCGAGCTTGGAGGCTCCGTACGCCTTGAAGCCGTCGAACTTTCGCGTCGTGAACTCGAGATCGTTCACGTCGTAGTCGCTCGCAAAGGCAGACACGACGTTCACCACGCGGGCGGGCGCGCTGGCCTTGAGCAGCGGCGCGAGCTCTTCGGTGATCAGCCAGGGGCCGAGCACGTTGGTGGCGAAGGTGAGCTCCTTGCCTTCGGGGCTCTGCCGGCGATCCGTGTACCAGGCGCCCGCGTTGTTGATCAGCAGCTGCACCTTGGGAAACCGCGCCTTCACCTCGGCGGCGAACTTGCGGATGGAGGCGGGGCTCGAGGTGTCGACCTCCATCACGGTCGAGCTGCCGCCGAGCTCCTTCGCGACGCCCTGCCCCTTCTCGACGTTACGCACCGCGAAGATCACGTGAGCGCCATTCGCGAGGAGCCCGCGTGCGATCTCCTTTCCGATGCCCGCGGAGGCACCGGTGACGATCGCGGTCTTGCCCTTCAGGTCTACGGCAGGGAGTGGTTTGGCCATGCGCAGAAGCTAGGCGCGCAGCTCCGGACCCCTCAATGTCCAAGACGCCCCATCTCTTGTCCGGTACTCCCCGGGGGGCGTTCCCATGCCTTTCTTGAAGGCCTTGTTGAACGCGGCCTCGGACTCGTAACCGACGTCGCTGGCGATCTCGGCGAGCGTGCGCGTGCTGGTGCGGAGCAAGCTCGCGGCCTTCTGCAGTCGCCAATCGATCACGTATTGGAGCGGCGTGCGGCCCACCACTTCCGCGAAGCGCGCGGCGAACTTCGAGCGCGACATCGCGACCTTCGAGGCGAGCTCGGGCACCGTCCACGAGGCCATGGGGTTGGAGTGAATCAGCTGGAGCGCTTGACCGATCTGCGGATCACTCAGTGCGCGCAGCCAGCTCGGCTTCGTCTGCGAGAGTCGCGCGAGGTGCGTGCGCAGCAAGTAGACGAAGAGCGTGTCGCACAGTCCCGCGGCGGCGGTGTTGCCTCCCGGCCTGCGCAGCTTCGACTCGTAGCCGATGAGCCGCATGGTCTGCTCGAGCCAGGGACCGAGCTCGTCGTCGAGCTCACGCACGTGGAGCACGCGGGGCAGCGCGGCGAAGAGCTGCTCGGTGCTGCGATCTTCGAAGCGGAACATGCCGCACACACCCTGGAGCTTCGCGCCGCGATCCACGTTGAGGCGCTTGAGCAGTGGGACATCGAAGAGCTCGGCCGGCGTGGTGGGATCGTCGCGAAGTGAGTGCGCGTTTCCGCGCGGGAGCATCAGCACGTCGCCCGCTTCCACGCGCACCATCTTCTCGTTCTCGACCTGGAACCACGCCGAGCCCTCGAGGATGAGGTGGAAGACGGAGAAGGGTCTGCGCTCGAGGCGAATGCCCCACGGCGGGCGCACGTCGAGGCGGCCGAGGATCTGGCTCTGCAGGCGGACGGTCTGCAGCACGTCGGAAAGTACGTCCATGCTTTGGTACCAAACACCAAATCTGCACTCGCCGCCTGCCCCCGGGTGTAACGCCAGCGAGCCATGTCCAAGACGCACCTGATCCTTCTCTGCCTCGCGCTGACCGCTTGCCCCTCTTCCTCCGGCCCGCAAGGAGATCCCGGGCCTGCAGGTCCTCCTGGCGCGAAGGGAGATCCCGGCATGCCCGGAGCGAAGGGCGACAAAGGAGACAAAGGTGATCAGGGTGATCAAGGCGTGCAGGGCAGCGCCGGCATGGAAGGCGCGCAAGGACCTCAAGGTCTGCAGGGGCCTCCGGGCACCGTGACGGTGATCGACGGCGGCGTGGTGACCGGTCCTCCGGGCTCGTCGGTGATCGTCACTCCGATCACTCCGGGCAGCACGTGCGCCACGGGTGGCATTCGCGTCACCCAGCTCTCCGACGGCGGCATCACGAACGTGTGCAACGGCGCGCAGGGGCCGCAAGGCGATGCAGGTCCTCAGGGCCCCGCGGGACCGACGGGTGCCACTGGTGCTCCGGGAGGAAGTCCTTCCGCGACGACGCTCCCTGCGATGAGCACTCAGTGTCCGACGGGCGGCGTGCTGGTCACCATGCCCGACGGCGGCACCTTCCCCATCTGCAACGGCTCGCAGGGTCCGCAGGGTGCGCAGGGAATTCAGGGCCTCACTGGAATGACGGGCGCGACGGGTGCACCGGGCATGACGGGCGCGCAGGGTCCACAGGGGCTTCAGGGCATTCAAGGCATGACTGGAATGACGGGCGCGACGGGAATGACCGGTGCGACTGGAGCCACCGGAGCTGCGGGCCCGACTGGCGCAGCTGGTCCCACTGGGCCTACTGGACCGACTGGACCCGCGGGTCCTCCGGGCGCGGTGATGTACCTCGACGGCGGAGTCGTGGTGCTCTCCACCGAGCCGATCACGTTCCTCGGCTACACGTCGGCGACGTACACGGGAAATCTCGGCGGCTACACGGGAGCGAACGCGAAGTGCGCGGCTGAGTTCCCTGGATCGTTCCTCTGCACGATCCCCGACTACGACCTCTCGAACCCGAGCTCTCCTCCTGGTCCCACCGGCGCGTGGATCGACTTCGCGCGAGTGGCGTCTGGCGCACGCAACGACAACTCGTGTAACGCGAGCGGCAACTCCGCGTGGACCTCCGCGGCCACCGGCAGCTACGGCGCGAATCTGAACGCGGTCGGCGGCTACTACACGACGGTGGGGTGCTCGAACACGAAGCCGCTCGCGTGCTGCCGTGGCTCGTATCCGATCATCTTCCGCGGCTTCACCTCGATGACGTACACGGGAGATCTCGGCGGCTACCCCGGAGCGAACGCGAAGTGCCAGGCGCAGTTTCCCGGCTCGTACTTCTGCACCATCGCGGACTTCGATCGTGCGAACTCGACGATCGCTCCGCCGACGAGTGCGGGCGCATGGATCGACTTCGCGCGAGTGGCGTCAGGGGCGCGCAATGACAATTCGTGCAACGCGAGCGGCAACTCCGCGTGGACCACGGCGGCCGCTGGCAGTTACGGCGCGAACTTGAACGCGGTGGGTGGCTCCTACACGACGGTGGCCTGCTCGAACTCGAAGCCGCTGGCGTGCTGTCAGAACCGCTGACGTGTCTCCCTCTCCCTTCGGGAGAGGGTCGGGGTGAGGGTGCACCAATCCAGTTACCCTCCCGCCAAATTCAGTCGAACGACACCGGGGTGGCATCGCGCAGAACTGCTCGGTCCTGCCGCCAGGACGTTCGCCCTCACCCTGACCCTCTCCCGAAGGGAGAGGGAAATAGGTGTAGAAGCCAGCCGCGATGAAGACGTTGAGTGTCACGCGCTACGTGCGCCCACTGCGAGAAGGCGGCTCACTCCCCGCGATCGTCGAGGCCTCCGACGAGGGCCTCTACGTGATGAAGTTCCGCGGCGCGGGCCAGGGCAAGAAGGCCCTCATCGCCGAGATCATCTCAGGTGAGCTCGCCCGCGCGCTCGGACTTCCCGTGCCCGAGCTCGTCTTCCTCGACCTCGATCCCAAGTTCGGCCGCAACGAGCCCCACGACGAGATCCGCGATCTCCTCAACGCGAGCGGCGGCCTCAACGTAGGGCTCGACTACCTCCCCGGCTCCATCACCTTCGATCCCCTCGTGCCCGGTCCGCTCACGCCGGAGCTCGCGAGCGCAGTGGTCGCGTTCGACGCGCTCACTCTCAACGTCGATCGCACCGCGAAGAACCCCAACCTGCTCACCTGGCACCGCAAGCTCTGGCTCATCGATCACGGCGCTTCGCTCTACTTCCATCACGGCTGGGCGAACCCCGAGGAAGCAGCGCGCTCGACCTTCCCTCCGATTCGCCAGCACGTGCTGCTGCGCTTCGCGAGCGCGCTCAGCGAGGTCCGCTTCGAGATCACGCACGCACAGCTCGAAGCCATCGTCGCGAACGTGCCCGACGCGTGGCTCGAGAACGAGCCGGGGTTTTCGAGCGCGGCCGCGGTGAAGACCGCCTACGTGCAGTTCCTCGAGACGCGCATCGCCAATCGCGCCCGCTTCGTAGAGGAGGCCACTCGTGCCCGCGTCCAGCCCGTTTGATTACGCCATCATCCGAGTGGTGCCGCGCGTCGAGCGAGGCGAGTTCCTCAACGCCGGCGTGATCATTCACTGCCCCACGCTCGATTACCTCGCGGCCGCAGTGTCCCTCGACACCACGAAGCTGAAGGCGTGGTGGCCCGACGTCGACGCCACCGAGCTGAACGAGCACCTCGAGGTGCTGCCCCGCATCGCCAAAGGAGAGCGCACCGCCGGACCGATCGCGTCACTCTCCCGCAGCGAACGCTTTCACTGGCTGGTCGCGCCGCGCAGCACGGTGGTCCAGGTGTCGTCGGTGCACTCGGGAATCTGCGAAGGCACCGCGCCCTTGATCGAGCAGTTGATGAACCGCTTCGTGCGCTGACTCAGTCGTGATCGTAGAGGTCGCGCAGCTTCTCCTTCGCGGCCTCGAGCGTGTCGCGCTTCCGCTTCGAGAGATTCTTGCCCGCGCGGTTGATGTAGAAATTCAGCATCGACATCGCCGAGCGGAACGGAGTGCTCTTCAGCCGCTTGCTCTTCTCGGCCGAGCGCTTCACCGACTTCGCCACCTCTCGTGGATCGCTCTGGGTGAAGACGTGCGGCTCGAGCGTCATCGCGTCGCTGTGCTCGGTCACGTTCTGCGACCAATACTTCCGCTTGCGAGTGCGGCTGGCCTTCTGAGCCGACGCGCTCCGTTCACCGGGTGAGCGACGTTGCGCCGCGCGATGCGCCTGCGATCGAAGCGCCGGACGAGAGACGGTGCGGCGCGACTCACGCTCGAGCGCGCGCTCGGTGGCGCGAGAGCGTTTCGCAGACACGGGCCGCTTCGGTTGATGACCACGCTTCGTGTCGCGCTCGGCCTGGCGCTTCACGCTCGCCGACGCGCGCTTCGGGACAGGCAGCTTCACTCCTGCACGTCGCGCCTTCGAGAGACCGATCGCGATCGCCTGCTTCGCCGAGCGCGCGCCGTGCTTCCCTTCGCGAACGTGGTGCACCTCTTCGCGCACGAACTCCCCGGCCTGGGTGCTCGGCGCCTTTCCCTGGCGCTTCGCCTTCCGTGATCTCCGCAGCGTTTCCTTCTCGGGCATGTGCGAGCTCCTCGAACGAAATCCCACTGCATGCGGCGGACCCAGAGGTGTGGCGTCACCCCGCAGGAGCTGCGATCCACGCAGAACGCGCGTGGGCATTCTTGTTGCTCCCTCTGAGTGCATGCGTTCACTCTGCCTCGCGCTGATCATCGTCACGTCGGGCGTGGCCGCGGCCAAGGAAGACGAGGTCGACGAAGTCGCTCCGCTCCCTCGCAAGAACGCGCTCCTTCTCAACGTGGGCGACCTGCTCAGCGGCGCGCTCTCACTCGAATACGAGCGCGGCATGGTGCCCTGGCTGGGCATCAACGTGGGCGTGGGCGTCGCCTTCTTCCCCACGGTATGGAACACCGACGCCGCGAAGGTCGCGCTGCGCGCAGACTTCGGCTTCCGGTTTCACTTCATTCGTCACGCCCCAGGCGGGCTCTGGATCGGCCCGTACGCGTCCCTCAACACCGCCTTCGATCCGGACAGCTACCAGCGGCTCACCTGGGGACTCGGCGCAGCGCTCGGGTACAACTTCGTGCTCGGCCGCTACTTCACCCTCCAGGTCGGAGGAGGCGGCGGCTTCACCGATTACGGCGATCACGTCGCGTGGACTCCGCGCTTGAGGATCGCCCTCGGCGCGAGCTTCTGAACACCGTCACCAACCGCACCCGTGTGGCTCCACGCTTCCTGCTGGGTCTCGGCGCCAGCTGGTGAGCGCGATTCCAACGGCACGGTTAGCGCATTCCTTGGAGGCACCATGGCCACAGCACATCACCGGAAGATGTTCGTGAACCTCGCGGTGAAAGATCTCGAGCGCTCGGTCGACTTCTTCAAGAAGTTGGGATTCGGCTTCGACCCACTCTTCACCGACGCCCATGCGAGCTGCATGGTGATCGGCGACGACGCGTACGTGATGTTGCTCGACGAAGAGCGCTTCAAGGACTTCGCGCGCAAGCCGATCGCCGACGCGACGTACGACACCGAGAGCATCGTCGCGATCTCCGCCGAGAGCCGCGAAGATGTCGATGACCTGGTCGACACCGCGCTCAGCGAGGGCGGTGAGCCCGCGACGGAGACGATGGAGCAGGCCTTCCTCTACGGCCGCAGCTTCTACGATCTCGACGGTCACCACTGGGAAGCGGTCTACATGGAGCCGCAGGCGCTCGAGTCGAACGAGGTGATGAACCCGGGCCAGCCGGATTCATGAGCACACGCCCCTTACGGACCCGAGTTGATCGAATCGATCGAGAAGCTCACGCGCTGATTGCCCGCTTGCGGCGGGAAGCGTCCGCTGAACTCGAGCTTCATGCCGGTGAGCGTCTCGTCGTGCGAGATCGTGTGCAGCGTCGAGAAGGTCGTCGCGCTCGCCGCGCGCCAGAGCACCTCGCCGCCTGACTCTTCGATGCGCAACCAACGCGGAGGCGTGGTGCCTGCCGGGACCACCACCTGCTCACCCACGCCACCATCAGCGAAGGACCAGGTCGCGAGCAGACCGCGCGTGTCGAACTGCCAGGCGAACGAGGGTTTCTGAGACACGGAGTTGGCGCGCAGCTCGAAGCGACCCGTGTAGCCCGGCGCCACTGAAGGCGCGGTCGCGAGCTCGATCGTCAGTCCGCAGCCGACGAGCGGGAGCGTCTCGGTGGAGGTCGCTGTCGTCTCGCTGCTCTGGCCGTTGCGGCTCGTCACCGCCACGGTCAGCGTGCCACCCGTGATGTCTGCATTCGTCACGAGCGTCCACGAAGGGTCGACCGCGAGATTGAACTCGGTGCGCACCGCCGACCAGCACCGGCCGCAGGTGGTCGACACGCAGGTGTAGCCGAGATTGCAGGTGTTGGGTCCGCTGCAGCTCGTGGCGCAGGCAGTGGAGGTGCCGTCACACGCGTAGCCACCGCAACCATCCGCCATCGTCCCCAGCGGAGAAGCGACGCACGTTCCCTCGGAGCCGGGCACCGCGCAGGAATCACAAGGCGCATCGCACGCCGTGAGGCAGCACACGCCGTCGACGCAGGTGAGGCTCGAGCCGCAGTCACCAACGTCGCTACACGAGGATCCCGCGCCACCATCTTCCACCGGTGGGCCCGCGTCGTGACCCGCATCGGCCACCGCCATCGAGCGGCACTCGCCGGCGCTGCACACGTAGCCGTCCGCGCAGTCGGCGGTCGCACCGCACGAGAACCGCTCGTTCATGAAGACGGTCTTCCCGCACGCAGTGATCGCACTCACCGCCAGGACGATCAGCAACCTGGCCCTCACCGCGAACCTCCTGCAATGGCGAACGTGGCGTCGAGCGGAACGGTGAGCACCGCGCCTCCCGCAGCGGGCGCCACGCGCACGCGATCGAAGATCAGCAACGTCGCACCGGCTGCCACCAACGCTCCACCCGTCACGAAGAACGCGGTCGCGGCTCCGGCGCTGGCCGCCGCCTGGCGATCGAGTTCGAAGGCCTGGCGCTGCGTCGGCGAAGTGATCAGACCATCTGCATCGCGCGTGACGTTCGCGTGAGCCCGCTCCGCCGCCTGGGAATCGACCGCGAAGCCCACGCCAATCGCCGCGGAGATGAGTCCGACAGCTCCCGCGCCGATGCCGACGATTCCAAACATGCCGATCGGCCTGGGACCCGTTCCGCCCTCCACCGCGACCACCGCCTGAGGCTCGAGGCGGATCGGCGCATTCTCGGAATGCCACTCATGAAGCGTGGAGCCCTTCAGCCCGAGCACCCGGCCCCACACCTCGAGGCGCTTCTCGCGCGGCCACGGAGCAGGCTGGCGATCTTCGAGTGGCACCTTCGCCGACTGCCAGCTCCCTTCCGGCTCACGCCAGCTCACTTCGAGCTCCTGGCCCAACCCGAAAGAGTCGCGGGTGATCCGCAGCACGCCACCCTCGAAGCGCACCGAGAGCACCCCGCTGCGCACAGCCTCCGCGCGAATCGATGAAACGAAAGTACGCACACGCGGCCCATACTGATCAGGCAGGACCCAGTCGGGCGCGAGCGAGAAGAGCCGCTGAAAGACTTGTTTCGCCTCGCCGTCCCGCTTCAACCCCAGCAGAGCGAGCGCGCGCGTGGAGAACCCCTCGAGGACCTCCTCTTTCCGCCAGCCTGAAATCGCGCGCTCCGCGGGCACCTTGTCGAGCGCCGCCTGGTACTGGAGGTCGTCCAACGCACGCGTAGCCTCCTGTAGCGCCTCGGGCGCCGCGGCCAGCACGCACATCCCCAACAACGTCGCCTGAAGCACGGCGCGCAGCTTACTCGCGCTCGGTGGAGTAGCCTCAGATTCGATGACTGCGGTGCCGTTTCAAGCCAACCAGCGCTTCGGGCAATACACGCTGGTCCGCCCGATCGCGGTCGGCGGCATGGCCGAGGTCTGGCTCGCCAAGCTCGACGGTCCGCAGGGTTTTCAAAAGAAGGTCGCGCTCAAGCGCATGACCGGCAGCATCGCGGAGCAGCCGCAGTTCGTGACGATGTTCCTCGACGAAGCGCGCCTGATGTCGGGGCTCACGCATCCGAACATCTGCCAGGTGTTCGAGCTCGGCGAGCGCGAAGACAACTTCTACGTCGCGATGGAGTTCATCGACGGCGAGACCGTGCAGCACGTGATGCGTGCGGTGACGCGCGCGCAACAGCGACTCCCCATGGAGTTGGCGATCAAGATCGCGCGCGACTGCGCCGACGCGCTCCACTACGCGCACACCAAGCAGGGCGACGACGGCAAGCCGCTCAACGTGATCCACCGCGACGTGTCGCCGCAGAACCTGATGGTGACCTACGAGGGCGTGCCCAAGCTCCTCGACTTCGGCATCGCGAAAGCGGCCACGCGCACCAACGCGACCGAGGTGGGCCAGCTCAAGGGCAAGCTCTCGTACATGCCGCCTGAGCAGGCGCGCGGCGAGACGCTGGATCAACGCGCTGATCAATTCTCGCTGGGCGTGATGCTGTTCGAGATGCTCACGCACACGCGGCTCTATCCCCCGCTCAAGGAGATGGATCTCTTCCGCAAGGTCGCGCTGGAAGAGACGCCGTACGAGACCGCGCGGCAGCGTGAGCCTTCGATCCCCGAGGACTTGAGCAACCTCGTGGCGCGCATGATGGAGCGCGATGCGACGAAGCGTTATCCGTCGCTCGCCGAGGTGCGCGATCAACTGACCGCGCATCTGCACGATCACACCACCAGCATTCCCTCGAACGAGGCGATGTCGAACTTCATGACGGCCTACTTCCCGCCGGAGACGCGCGGGGCCGTGGTGAAGCAGGACACGCCCGAGCCGGCGAAGGTGCACAAGGGCTTCACCACCAGCACGATGATGGGGCGCAGTGGGAAGCGCTGGCAGTTCGCCACCATCGCGCTGCTCGCGTTGCTCGGCACGGGTTCGCTCGCGATGGCGTTGTGGCCGAGCCCGAAGCCCGTGGAGGACCTGGACGCCGCCGAGGCGCCGCCCACGGTGAAGGTGATCGAGCCGCCCGCTCCGCTGCCGGAGCCCGAGGCGGAGTACGTGCCGTACATCGCGCCGCCCAAGCCTGAGATCCAGCCCGAGCCCGAGCCGGAGGAAGAGCCGGAGTCGATCCCGAAGGGCGTGAAGGCCGCGCCTCCGAAGAAGAAGGTCGCTCCGGCTCCGAAGGGGAAGGGACTGTTGTCACTGCAGACTTCGCCGTGGTCGATCGTGCGGTTCGGGAAGAAGAACCTGGGCGAGACGCCGCTGGTTGGAGTTCCCTTTCCTGTCGGGCGTCATCGGCTGGTGCTCACCAATGATGAGCGGAAACTGCGCACGACGATCGAGGTCGAGATCAAGGCGGGGCAGACCACGACACTCAAGTTGAAGCTCTAATGCTCTCCCTCTCCCTGCGAAGCGGGGAGAGGGTCGGGGTGAGGGGCCTACTCACGTTCCGAATTCGGACCAGCGAGGCGCCGCGGCGAACGCGGCGTGAATGAGCCCGACGTGCGAGTACGCCTGCGGGAAGTTCCCCCACATCACGTTGTTCGTCGGATCCAAATCTTCCGAGAGCAACCCGAGCGGTGCCTTCACGTCGCGCACCTTGTCGAGCAGCACGCGCGCCTCGTCGGGATGACCGAGCCGCGCCATCGCCTCGACCAGCCAGAACGTGCACAAGCTGAACGCCACGCTCGGCACCCCGAGACCGTCGTCCGTGCGGTAGCGACGCAGCCACCCGTTGTGCTCGAGATCGGCGCGCACCGCCGCCACCGTGGCGTGCATGCGCGGATCTTCCGGAGTGAGCAGCCGCAACGTCACCGCCTGCAGCAGCGCGGCGTCGACCTCGGTGCCTCCGTAGTCCGCCACCAGGTTGCCGCGCGCCTTGTCGACCGCGCGCGCGAGCAGCTCTTCGCGAATCTTCGAAGCGGCGTTTCCGAACTCGGGCGCGTCGATCGGCCGGTGAATCTGCGCGATGCGATGCATGCGATCCGCCGCGGCCCAGCACATCATCGCGCTGAAGGTCTGAGGTCTCCACTCGGCGCGGATCTCCCAGATGCCGGCGTCGGGCTCGTGCACCACCTTGATCGCTCGCCGCGTGAGCCGCGTCACCAGGTCGAGCACGGGCGCGGTGACCTGCTCGCGGAAGCGCGCGTCGAGGAACATCGGCGTGAGCGCGAGCACCATCTCGCCGAAGACGTCGTTCTGCGTGTGGAGCGCCGCTCCATTTCCCACGCGCACCGGACGATCGCCCTCGTAGCCAGCCCAGTCGTTGAGGATCTTCTCGTGCAGGTCCGCCTTGCCGTCGATGCGGTAGAGCGGCGCGAGCGCGAGATCGGGCGCCGAGGACGCCACGTTGAGCAGGTAGTGAATGAACTGCTCGCGCTCTTCGAAGTGACCGAGCAGGCGGAACGCACCCAGCGTGTAGAACGCGTCGCGCAGCCAGCAGTAGCGATAGTCCCAGTTGCGGCCGGTGCCCGGCGCTTCGGGAATCGAGGTGGTGATCGCCGCGACGATCGCGCCCGTGTCTTCGTAGCAGTGCAGCTTCAGCGCGAGCGCCGAGCGGATCACCTCTTCTTGATACGAGGGCGGGATCTCGCAGTTCTTCACCCAGTTCTGCCAGTACTTCACCGTCTCGCGCAGGAAGCGTTCGCACAGCGGCTCGAGCGGCTGCTCTACCGGCTCGCCCCAGCTGAAGACGAAGTGCCTGCGCTCGGTGAGCGCGAAGGGCTCGTCGTTCAAATACGAGAGCGGCGCGTCGGTGGTGAGCCGCACCTCGGACTCGTAGCCCTTGTACGAGATGTGGTGCGAGCCGAGCTCACGCCGCGGCTTCTGCTTGCTCCATCCCAGAATGGGATCGCAGAGCACGCGAATGCGCGGAGTGCCGGAGAGCGGCTCCACGATGCGCAGAAGCTTCGTGGGCCGGAAGCTGCGCTCGTACTGAACGAAGCGCGGCGCGAAGTCGAGCACACGGAACGCGCCGTCCACCGTGACGAAGCGCGTCTCGAGCACGTTCGTGTTCGGCAGGTAGCGCTGCGTGCCTTCGGTGGGAGTCGCGGGGCAGATGGTGAACCGTCCACCTGTGCCCTCGTCGAGCAACGCTCCGAACACCGGCTCGGAGTCGAAGCGCGGCATGCACGCCCAAACGATCGAGCCGTCGCGACGCGAGAGCGCAGCGAGCTGACAATTCCCAATGAGGCCAAGGTCCCCGAGCTTCATGTGTCGGACTAACGCTCCAATGTCGTAGGCGCCGCAAACACCGTATCTGCAATTCGTTTCAGCAAGGCCCGGACCGCGGCCACTGAGTTGATTCGGTAACGCGCGACGGTTTGACCACTGCCGACGTGAACCCCCACGGCCCCCGGCGGCAACGCGGAGAATAGCGATTCGTCGGTCTGATCGGCGCCAAACGCGAGCACCGAAGAGCCCGGAGCCTTGTCGACCAACTCTGGGAGGAGCGCTCCTCGATTGATGCCGCGCGGTCTCACCTCGAACACGCGCCCACCCTCGATCACCTCGTACTCACCTGCTTGAGGATCGGAGCGCAGCGCGAGCCGCAGCTCCTCCACGCGACGCCGCGCCAGCTGGGGCTCGGTCGCTCGATAGTGAAACGCGAGCGCGCCCGACTTCACCTCGAGCACCGCGCCGTCCGTGCGCTGCACCACGCGCTCCATGCGCCTGCGCACCGGGTCGAGCCAGAGCGGAGGCAGCGGCCGGCGACTCCTCCACTCCGCCTTGCGCTCCGAGCGGGACCAGAGGCCGTGCTCCGCGTGCAAGCCGATGTCGAGCTCCCCGAGGAACGACTCCAGCGACTCGCGGGTGCGGCCCGAGGCCACGTGCACCGAAGTGCCCGGACGTTGGGAGAGCCGGCGCAGGAGCTCGAGCAGCTCCTTGTCTGGCGTCGCGATGCGCGGGGTGGGCGAGTACTCGACCAGCGTGCCGTCGTAGTCGAGCACCAGGAGCAGGCGGGGAGCCGCAGCCACCACGTTCATCGCCTGCTCGAGCGCGATCGACGGAGTCTCGTGCACCGCGTCGGGGTTCTGCTCCTCGAGCGCCTCGATGAAGCTCTTGGCCCAGCGATCGACGTTGCCCGCGTGCACGGTCTTTCTCAGTCCGCTCATGCGCAGGCGTTGATCGAGCAGCGGCATCTCGAGCGCGCGGTTGATGGTGTTGGCAAGCCCATCGATGTCGTACGGGTTTGTCTGCAGCGCCTCGTGGAGCTCCACCGCGGCGCCCGCGAACTCCGAGAGCACCAGCACGCCGGTGTCATCCACGCGGCAGGCGGCGTACTCCTTGGCGACGAGGTTCATGCCATCGCGCAGCGGCGTGACCAGCATCACGTCGGCCGCCACGTAGAGCGCGATCAACTCGTCGAACTCCACCGCGCGATGAAGCAGGTGAAAGAGTGTGCGCGTGGGCGAGCTGTATTTGCCGTTGATGCGTCCCACGAGCTCGTTCACCTGGCTGCGGTACTCCGCGTACGCGTCGACCTGCTCGCGCGTGGGCACCGCGAGCTGGATCACGTGAATGGAGTCCTTCAGCTCGGGATGCGAGTTGAGCAGGCGCTCCAGCGCGAGGATGCGGGTGATCAGCCCCTTGGTGTAGTCGAAGCGATCGACCGACAAGATCAGCTTCTTCCCCTGCGAGTCGGCGTGCAGCGCGTTCACCCGCGCGCGCACCTCGGGAGAGGCCGCGCGATTCGCGAAGAGATCGGCGTCGATGCCGATGGGAAACGACGCGACGCGCACCGGCCTGCCGTCGTCGAACAACATGTCGCCGCTGAGCTCGAAGCCGAGCAGCTGCGAGCAAGAGTACGCGAAGCTGTAGGCGTAGCCGGCGGTGTGAAAGCCCACCACGTCGGCACCCAGCATTCCGCGGAGCACCTCGGCGCGCCGCGGGAGCGTGCGGAAGATCTCCGGTCCCGGGAACGGCACGTGAAGGAAGAAGCCGATCCGCGCGCCCGGACAACGCTGCCGCAGCAACGCCGGCACCAGGGTGAGCTGGTAGTCGTGCACCCAGATCAGATCGCCCGGTCTCCACTGCGCGGCCACCACGTCGGCGAAGCGCTCGTTGACGGCCCGGTAACTCAGCCAGTCTTCGTTCTGATCGACGAGCACCTTCTCGAGCAGGTAGTGGCACAGCGGCCAGAGCACGCCGTTGCAGTACCCGTCGTAATAGGACTTCACCTCGGCAGCGCTGATGGGCACGGGCACGCAGCGATGGGGCGCGAGCGCAGCGGCGACCTCTTCTTCAGGGACCGTGTTCGCCAATCCTGACCAGCCAAACCAGAGCGAGTCACCGGATCCGTGGACGATCTTGAGCGCCGTGGCGAGTCCGCCCGAGGACTGGTGAACTTCGATGCCACCCTCCCCTTTGGTCAGCGTGACGGGCAGTCGATTCGAGACGAGGAGCACACGCGACTGCATCTGCCTGCACTACCCACCTCCTTGGCCCGTCGCACTCCGGGAACACGTGGGCCGCGGGGCCATTATCTGGTGAGAGCAGTTCTCGCCGGCAGAGGCTCCTCGATGGTGCGCATACCCACGGCCACGTACCGCCTGCAGTTGAGTCGGTCGTTCGGGTTCGACGACGCCGCGAAGCTGGTCCCCTATCTGGATCTGCTCGGCGTCACCGATCTGTACGTGTCACCGATCCTCACCGCGCGTCCTGGCAGCACGGATGGCGCCGACGTGATCGATCACTCGCGGCTCAATCCCGAGCTCGGCGGCGAAGAGGGCTTCGAGCGACTCAGCCAGGCGCTGAAGAAATACGAGATGGGGTTGATGGTCGACGTGGTGCCGGGCCACATGAGCGCGTGCTCACCGCACAACGGCTGGTGGACCGACGTGCTGGAGAACGGACACGCCTCTCCGTTCGCGAGCGCGTTCGACATCGATTGGCACTCGCCCAGCCCCGGTCTCGCCAATCGCCTGCTGCTCCCGATTCTTCGCGAGCAATACGGACACGTGCTCGAGGCAGGTGAGCTGAAGGTGGAGCATCGATCGGGCTCGTTCTGGCTCCGCTACCAGGAGCACATGTTGCCCCTCGATCCACGGAGCGGCAGCGTGTTCCTCGAGCGCGCGAGCGAGATCCTCGCGGCGGGCGATCCTCCTCACCTGAAGGAACTCCACGCCGTGGTGAAGGGCCTGCGTGCGCTTCCGACTCGCGACGAGCCTTCGGCCGAGCGCATCAGGGAGAGGCTGCAGAAGAAGCCCGTGTTGCAGGCACGGCTGATGGCGCTGCTCGATCAATGGCCTCCGCTCGGCGGGGCGATCGACGAGGCGCTCCGGGAGCTCAACGGCACTCCGGGTGAGCCGCGCAGCTTCGATGAGCTCGATGCTTTGCTCTCTGAGCAGGCGTACCGCGTGGCGCACTGGCGCGTCGCTTCAGAGGAGATCAACTACCGCCGCTTCCGCGACATCAACGAGCTCGCCGGCCTGCGCGTGGAGGAGCGGCGCGTGTTCGATGCAGTGCACGAGGTGATCTTCGATCTCGTGCGCGAGGGACACATCACCGGCCTGCGCATCGACGCGGTCGACGGTTTGCTCGATCCCTCCAGCTACTTGCACGCGGTGCAGCACCAGTGCCGGCCGCGCGG
>CBIHPJ010000002.1:0-51114 GCA_966211295.1 uncultured Myxococcales bacterium
GGCGGTGCTCAAGGTCATGGGCCGTTGCTCGAGACCAGCAGGCCTCTCACTTCGAGCCTTTCTTCACTCGCTGACCTGGCTTCGAGGCTCTTCGCGCTCGAAAAGTGAGACCTGAGGGATGAGCGTCCAGAGGCCTGTACGCTGGTCCTTCCAGTCCCAATTCTCACGAAGCCGAGTCACACCGTGACGAAAGCCCGAGGCTGAGGGGCCTGCGCGAGTCGAGCAACGCCATCAACCCCCCACCCACCGCCCACCTCAAAGCGCCTGCGGAGATCTCGGTCACCACGAACTCACGTTCACGAATGCGGCGAGTGCCCCCGCATATTCTGGGTATGCGCCGCGCGAGGTGAGGGCGCTAGAAACCGCGCATGCGCGCAGAGAGACCGTGGAGCCGGGAGAGTCCGTCGGGGAAGTTCGATGTGCTCGTGATCGGCTCGGGGATGGGCGGCATGGTGTGCGCGGCGCTCCTCGCGAAGGCCGGCAAGCGCGTGCTGGTGCTCGAGCAGCACTACGTGCCCGGAGGCTTCACGCACGCGTTCTCCCGCCGCGGCTACACCTGGGACGTCGGAGTGCACGCGGTGGGCGAAGTCACGAAGCGCAGCCTCCCGGGGCGAATTCTCAACGCGCTCACCGACCACGAGCTCGAGTGGACGACGCTCGGCCCCTCGTACGATCAGTTCCATTTCCCCGGCGACTTCCGCGTCGACTTCCCGGACAGCCCCGCCCAGTTCAAGGCGAACCTGATCGCCAAGTTCCCGAACGAGTCGCGTGGCATCGAGCGGTACCTGCAGCTGTGCAACCAGGCCTCGCGCGACATGCAGGGCTTCATCCTGGGGCGCATGTTGCCGAAGGCGGCCGACTTCATCTCCGACGCGGTGTTCGCGCGCGCCGCCAAGCCCTGGCTGGAGCGCACCACTGAAGACGTGGTGGCGGAGTGCACCAACGACGAGAAGCTCCGCGCGCTGCTCACCGCGCAGTGGGGGTACTACGGCTCTCCGCCGAAGCGCTCCGCGTTCGCGATGCACGCGCTGGTGGTGAAGCACTTCCTCTGGGGCGGCCACTATCCCGTCGGAGGATCCGGAAAGATCGCCGCCACGCTGCTCAACACGGTGGCGAAGAACGGTGGATGGACGCGCATCGTCTCCGACGTGAAGGAGATCCTGGTCGAGAAGGGCCGCGCGGTCGGCGTGCGCCTCAAGACCGGCGAAGAGTTCCGCGCCGAGACGGTGGTGAGCGCCGCGGGCGTGGGACCGACGGTGGAGCGCATGCTCCCTCCGCAGATTCGCTTCTCGGCGTGGGCGGATTCAGTGGCGTCGCTGCGGCCCGCGCCCGCGCACGTGTGTCTCTACGTCGGCTTCAAGGGAGACATCAGCCAGGCAGGAGCGACCTCGGCGAACCAGTGGTTCTACGAGACGTGGAGCCACGAGGCCGAAGCGTGGCCGGTGCAGCCCGGCGTGAAGCCGGATCGGTGCCCGGTGCTCTACGTGAGCTTCCCCTCGATGAAGGATCCCGAGCTCGCGAAGAATCCGAACGCGAAGCACACCGCCGAGGTCGTCACCTTCGTGAGCTACGACGACTTCGCGAAGTGGGGCTCGCAGCGCTGGAAGCGCCGCGGTGAGGACTACGACTCGTTCAAGCAGGCGATCGAGCAGACGATGCTGGATCAATTGTGTGAGCGATTGCCGAAGCTGCGGCCGATGGTGGACTACGTCGAGCTCTCCACGCCGCTCTCCACCGAGCACTTCGTGCGGCCGGCGAAGGGGAGCATCTACGGGCTCGAGCCCACGCCGCGCCGCTTCGCGAACAAGTGGCTGCGTCCGCGCTCTCCGGTGCCGGGTCTCTACTTCGCGGGCGCTGACATGACCTCGGTCGGAGTGATCGGCGCGATGATGGGCGGCGTCCTCGGCGCAGCGGCCGTGGCGCCCCTCGAAGTGGGCCGGTTCCTCGCCAAACACGGCGCGCGCCAGCGCTGATACCTTGGCGCGATGGTCCGACCTCGCGCCTGGCTGATTCTCCTGCTGGCAGGTTGCTCGAGTGCGCCGACGGTCAAGGTGGCTGAGGCGCGCGAAGTGGGGCTCACGCATCCTTCTTCGCTGATCCTCGGCCGCGATGGCGGCGGCGGCTTGCGGTTGTGGGATCGCATGGTGTTCTTCTTCGGAGACACCTTCGTCTCGACTCCCGATCGCGACGGCTCCACGTTTCACTCCAACTCATTCTCTTTCACCGATGACACCAACGCGGCGGACGGCATCGATCGCCTCGAGGATCGACTCGATGGCGTGGGCTCTCCGCAGCCGCTGATCATGCCCACGGCCGACGAAGCGGCCTACAACGCGGCGCACCGGGGCGAGAACTGCGCTGAGCAACCGTGCGGCGCGCGCTGGGCGACGTGGGCCGGCGACGCGGTGTTCGACCCCGAGAATGGCCGCGCGCTGCTCGCATACGAGCTCATCGATGCGAAGCCGGGCGCGTGGAACTTCGAGGGCAGAGGTCGCGGCCTCGTGTCGTGGAATGACTTCAACTCCCTCGCGGAGCGGCCGGAGCCCAAAGGCTGCCCCGAGAGCCCCACGGTGCTGTTCTGCGAAGGCGAGCCCTGGGGCACCGCGCTGGTGGTGAACGAGGGGTTTCTCTACGCCTTCGGTTGCCAGAAAGACGCGTGTTCGGTGGCGCGCGCGCCGCTCGCGAGCGTGTTCGATCGCGCGAGCTGGACGGCGTGGGATGGAGCCGCGTGGGGACCGCTGAAGAACGCGAAGTCGTTGTTCGCGAGCAACTCGCTGAACCGCATCTTCTACAACTCGTACGCACGCGCGTGGATGGCGGTGACCTCAGCGCCGCTGTCGAACGAGGTCGTCTATCGCACGGCACCCGCGCTCACCGGTCCCTGGTCAGAGCAGGCGAAGCTCTTCACGGCTGATCACAAGGCGCAGGACGACGGCTGGACGTACGACGCGATGGTGCAGCCCGACTATTCCGAGGAAGACGGTCGGGTGATCTACGTCACGTGGTCGCGCCCCACCGGCCCCTTCCGCAGCGAGCACGCCGTCGAGCGCATCGTCTTTCAGTAACGAGTCTCCCTCTCCTTGCGAAGCGGGGAGAGGGGCGAGCGCGCTATCGCCCCTCGAACTTCTCGATGTAGCCCTTCGCCTTGTCGTGATTCGGATCGTCTGACGTCGTCATCGCGAAGACCTCTTTGAACATCTTCAAAGCCTCAGGCTGATCCGTGTCGCGGATCAGATACGCGCGAATGTAGAGCTCACCGGAGATCTGCTTTCCCTCGGTGATGATCGCCTGCGCGCCCGGATGACCCGGCTCCGCCTCGAGCGCCTGCCGCGCGTACTCGATCGCCTTCGGCCAATTACCCGTGGTCTTGGCCGAGCTCGCCTTCAACCCAAAACGCGTCGCCAGCCGAGTGCGCAGCGGCTTGCTGGTATCGCTCGAAGTCCCACCCGCGAGCTCCTTGTCGAGCTTGAAGAGCGTGACGAGGTCCCCATCGCCCAGTGACTCGAGGTTCTTCGTCTTCGCCTCGAGCACGCTGATGCCGGCTTCCATCGCACGACACTCCGCATGCTTCTTCGCGCAGGCCTGCGCCAGCGAGAGTGCGCCACTCACGTCGCCCGTCTTGAAGCGCTGCCTCGCCTCGAGCCATGGAGTCTCCGCGGTGATCACCTTCCCCCCGCCCTTCTTACTCTTCGCGATTCCCTGCTCTGCCTGCTGCTTCCACTCGGAGGCTTCACGATCCTTGGGAAGCGCCACGAGGAGATCGTCACTGAGCGCGAGCAACGAGTCCCACTTCGCAGCAGCGAGCAACGTGCGCGCCTCATTACGCTTCGACTCGACGGCGCGCGCGAGTGACTCCTTCGCCTCGGAGATCGCCTTGTCCTGCATGTTCGACTTCACCAGAGCGAGCTCCGACGACGCGCGCCCGAGCTCACCCTTCGCGATCGCATCAGCAGCCGCGGCGAAGTGCGCCTCGTTGGGCAGCTCCTGCTCCGCGACCCTCAAGTAGTTCGTGATCTGCCGCGACTCGTAGTCCTCGTCCTCTTCCCGAACGGCCTCGAGCTTCGCCTTCGCGGCGGCCCACTTCCCCTGGCGAATGAGCGACTTCGCCTCCGCGAACATCGCAGCTGCATCCGAGTCACCGCGCTGGTTCGGCGTGGGTGCTGGCGGGCGGCGTGAGATCAGCCACAGACCAATCATCAGAGCGAAGAACACACCGAACGCCGCAGCGATCTTCGGCAGTCGCGACGGAGGTTTCGGCTCCGACTGCACCATGCGCGACGTGCGCACCGGCCTCCCTCGACCCGTGGAGCGCTCTGGCTCGTCCTCAGGCGGAGGGGCACGTCGGCGAGGAGGCGGAGGTCGACCGGGCACGCGCACAGGCTACTTGGGTTCTCAGGGATCCGAGAACCACCGCGGCCTCGATGGTAGCCTCGGCCCCGGGGAAAGCGATGGACCGGGAAGTGGACAGAGGCTCGGCTGTGTCCGACGCGCGGCTGCGGCTGGTGCTGTCGATTCTGGTTCCGGTCGCTGCCTTCTACTCAGTCTTCTACCTCTTCATCTTCATCATGACCGGCAGCCCGCGACTGCTGCCGGCGTCGCTCATCACGGCGTTGTTGGGTGGCGCGTTTCTGCGCGCGCGCTCCCTCGCGAAGGTGGGCCGCGTCACCGAGTCGGCGCTCTGGGTGGGCTACGGACTGACGGCCGCGCCGCCCGCCATCGCCTCGCTCATTCCCTTCACCTATCCGACGCTGGTGATGATGCCGCTGGCGGCGGGCGCGTTGGTGATCGCCTACGTCGAAGGCAAGGCGCTGGCACGGTTCCTCGTGGTGTGCGGGCTGAGCTCGATGCTCTCGGGCTTCATGGGCACCATCGCGCCGCCCGAGACCGAGGTGTCTGCGTGGATGGTGTGGGTGGTGCTCTACGGGACCATCGGCGTCTCGGTGGTGGTGATCCTGGGCCTGCTGTGGCTCTCGAGCTGCCGCTTGCGGGAGATCATGGCGCGGCTGCGGCAAGCGGATCGCTTCAAGGACGACTTCCTCTCGGTGCTGGGCCACGAGCTGCGCACGCCGCTCGCCTCCGTGGCCAACGCCAGCACCTTGCTCAAGGGCGGAGAGCCGGGCGAGGTCCAGCTCCCCGAGCTGATTCACGGCGAGGCGCGGCACATGGCGCGGCTGCTCGATGATCTGCTCGACGTCACGAGGATCAAGCGCGGCACGCTTGCGTTGCAGGAGACCACCGTCGATCTCTCCGAGCTCGTCGCCGGAGTGGTGGCCTCGGCCCGCACCCGGGTGGCCAGCAGCGGACACCTGCTGAAGTTCGAGTGCGAGCCCGGGCTGAGCGTGCGCGGAGATGCCGTGCGGCTGGTCCAGGTGGTGAGCAACCTGCTCACCAACGCGCTTCGCTACACGCCGAGCGAAGGCACCATCACCGTCAGCCTGGTGCGCGCAGAGCAGGACGCGCTGATCACCGTGCAGGACACCGGCATGGGGTTCGACGAAGCGCTGCGCACGCGGCTGTTCGAGCCCTTCGTCCAGGGGCCTCCGCTTCCCGGCCAGCTGCCTCAGGGCCTCGGGGTGGGGCTGGCGCTGGTGCAGCAACTGGTGGAACGGCATCACGGCACCGTGCGTGCGCACAGCGACGGTGCGGGGAAGGGCGCGCGCTTCGAGGTGCGCCTGCCGTTGCTGAGAGCAGACGATCAGCCGATACCCGAAGGGCAACTCCAGCCATCGGCGTCGACGGCCCGGGCGCGCGTGCTGGTGGTGGACGACAGCAAGAACGCCGCGCTCACGCTGTCGATGCTGGTGCGGACGTGGGGCCACGAGACGAAGACGGCGTTCGACGCGCCGGCTGCGCTCGAGCTGGCCGCGACGTGGCGGCCTGAGGTGGTGCTGCTCGATCTCGGGCTTCCCACGATGGACGGGATCGAGCTGGGGAAGCTCCTGAAAGAGAAGCTCGGTCCTCAGCTCGTGGTGTTCGCCGTGACCGGGTACGGCAGCGAGGAGCACCGCGAACGAACCCGCGCGCAGGGCTTCTCTGGCTACTTCCTCAAGCCGATCGTCGCCGACGACCTCGCGACGGCCATCACGAACGGGCTGAGATCTCGCGCGCCAGAAGCGCGGTGAGCTACTTCGCGTCGCGCCTGAACATCGAGCTCAGGTCGCGACCGAGTCCGCGTGCGAGGGCTCCAGCGATCAACGCAGGCGTCATCCACTTGTCCGGGGCGACGTCGCGACTCAGGTAGCGGAGGAACTCCGTCTGGTACGTCGGGTCGCTCATCATCCAGCGGATCGCCGTCTTGATCACCGGCACCGGAGGCTCATCGTAGAGCTCGCGCTTCAGTCGATCGGTGGTCGCGAGGTACATCGGACGAGTCGTCTCGCGCACCGCCTCCGAATAGCCGCGCATCGCGTCTTCCCACAGCGTCTCTCCACCGAGAAACCGCGCGAGCGCAGCGTCGAGCAGCTTCCCTTCGATCAACGCGTCGTAGATGCCCTGCCCATCGACGGGATCCTTGTGGTGGAGCGCGTCTCCCACCAGCGCCCAGCCCGGCCCGCTCGCTTGCCGATACGCGTTGCCGATGCGCTTGATGCCCACCACTCGATTCACCTGGCGTGCGCCCTTCAGACGGCGAGCCACCGAGGGCATCGAGTTCAACGTCGCGAGGTAATACTCCTGCGCGTCGCCCTTCACTTCGGCGCGATCGGCTCGCGCGTGGGTGTTCACGCTGAAGCGTCCGCCGGGCATCGCGAAGAAGAGCACGTCGACTCCGCGTCCGTTGGTGGTGAGGTGACCACCGTGCACGCCGTCTTCGGTGGGAGTCACGTTCTCCCAGTCGGCGTAATAGACGGTGCTGACGTGCTCGTTGCGCTCCTCGACCACCGGAGCGGCGACCTGCCGTGCGATCAAGCTGTAGCGCCCGTCGGCGCCGATCACGCAGGACCCGAAGATCTTCTCATCCTCATCACCGACCACGCCGATCACTCGGCCGTCGGCGTCGCGCACCACGTCGCGCACGGCGAAGCCCTCACGTCGTTCCACCGAGGGAAAACGCTCGAGCTGCTTCCAGAGCAGCTGATCGAACACCGCGCGATCGACGCCGCGCACGTAGTCGCGCCCGTGCGTCGAGGGGAGCGTCATCACCGTGCTCCACCACGAGCCGAAGTTCACCGAGAAGTGCCGCATCGCGGAGTGCGGATCCGCGTAGCTCTCTTCCTTCACCCCGAGCTCGTCGAGCAGCGCCATCGCGCACGGGTAGAGCACTGGCGACGAAGGCACGGTGGGCAGCGAAGGAAACGTGGCGCGATCGACGATCGTCACCTTCACACCTCGTGCACCCAGCCGCGCCGCGAGTGCCGCGCCGGCAGGCCGACCACCGACGATCACGACCTTCCGTTCCCCCTCGTTCATGGGCGTTTCTCCAGCACGACCGGGCGCAGTCCGCGACACGTTTCCGCTCGCGCGCTGATAGTTTCGCGCGCCATGACTCTCGACGAAGCGCTCGTGGCCTGGCGAAAGACCCGTCACCCTCGCTGGGCCGAGGCCGTCGAGACGCTGGGAAAGCAGCAGCCTGAGCTCGAGGTCGTGGGCGCCGGAAAGAAGAAGGCGGACACCGAGGCGTGGAACTCGCTCGCCAAGAAGGGAGACGTGCACGATCTGCCTCGGCTCTTCGCAGCGGCGCTCACCACCAGCGCAGGCGAAGCGGCGGAGCGCGTGAAGATCCTCGCGAAGCTCGATGATCCACGCCTGACCACCTTGCTGCTCGCGGCCTTCGAGGCACCGCCGTGGCGCGCGAACGTGTTCAAGGACTTCGTGAAGGAGGGACTCGCCACGATCCAGAAGTCTGGCGACGTGCGCGCGCGTGAGCAGTTGAAGGACCTCGCGCCCCGCTACAAGGCGATCATCGAGACCTCGGTCGGCGATTGGGTGGGCACGCAGCTCACCCGCGCCGCCGAAGCGATGGAGAAGCTGGCACCGAAGGAACTCTCGGCAGCCGACGAGAAGAAGCTCGCGGCGCTCCCCGCTCCCGCGGCGACGAAGAAGAAGGCTGGCAAGTCACGGAGCGACGAAGAGCTGCTCGCGTTGATCTACGCTTCGCCCGACGATGATCAGCCCCGCCTCGTCTTCGCTGATGCGCTCACCGAGCGAGGGGATGCACGCGGTGAGTTCATCTCGCTCCAACTCGCGCGCGCTCGCGGCAACGCCACGCCCGAACAACTCGCTCGCGAAGAGGAGCTCGTAAGCGATCCGAAGAAGAAGGCCGCGTGGTCTCTGCCGCTCGCGAATGGAGGCGACTGCACGCTCGTGCGCGGCTTCCCCGAGCGCATCAAGCTCAAGACCGCTACCGCGAAGAAGATCCTCGGCGATCCTGCGTGGGCGACCATTCGCACCGTCGACGGACTGGAAGCACTCTCGGTGAAGCTCGCAGTGCAATTCCTCGAGCACCCAACGCTCGCCAACGTCCGCGCGGTGAGCTTGTTCAATTGGCACCTCGCGGCGGCGCTCGAGCTGAAGCCTCGAGCATGGACCAAGTTCACCGGGAGCTTCGTTCCGACCGCCGCGCAGACGGCCTCGTGGAGCGCCCTCGAGCATCTCACGATCCATACGTGGGACGAGGCCGCCGAGGTGACCGCGGAGATCCTCGCGCCGCTCGCGAAACTCAGAACGCTCGGAATCGGTAAGGGAAGTTTGGCGCCCAGAGCGTTGAGCGCGGTGCCACACCTCCGTCGGCTGGAGCTGTCGCTCTACGGATCACCTCCGCGAGCCGACTTGCTGGCGCCGCTAACCCAACTCGAGTCTCTCCGGCTGTGGGCATCTTCAGATCTGCCCATGGGTGACGTGCTCTCGCGCGTGTCGAAGACGGTGCGTGAGCTCACCATGAGCGCCAACTACCTCGAGCAACCGCAGGTCGAAGCGGGCCTCGCGGCGATGCCGAACCTGGAGCGGCTCGAGCTCCACGGTCCTGAGTGGGCCTCAGTGGAGCTGATCACCAAGCTGATCTCCCGCACGAAGATCCGCAGCGTGAGCGTCACCCACGACCTCGGAACCTGGGAGCTGAAGAACGGCACTGAGCTCACGCTCCACTGGCTCGCGCACGAGCGTCCGCTCGAGAAGGTGCTCGGTCCGAAGTTGCCGAAGAGCGTGAAGACCACGCACTTCCCCAACCCGTACAACGACGCCGCGCGAGAGCGCGCCGCCGCCTACTTCGCCGCGCCGCGCTGAGATTCAGTCCACGTTCCCGCTCGGCGTACGCCGTTCGAGGTAGAGGTGCTCGATGATGATCTGCACGCAGGCGAGCAACGGAGTGGCGACCACCACTCCGGGGATTCCCACCAGGATCGCCATGGCCGCCTGCCAGAACAGCAGCACCGCGGGCTTCAGGCTCACCGCGCGCTTCATGATCAACGGCTGCACCACGTAGCCCTCGATCACGTGCACCGCGAGGTAGACGCCGAACGCGAAGGCCAGCTGTCGCGGTGATTGCGCCGCGGCGACGAGGAGTCCGGGCGCCGCGCTGGAGAGCGCTCCCGCGTACGGCACGAAGGTGCCCAGGAAGGTGAGCAGGCCCAACACGAACCAGCCCTTCACTCCGGCGATCGCCAGGCCCACCGCGGTGAAGGTGCCCATGATGGTCATCGAGATGATGATCCCGCCCATCCACTTGGTGAGCGTGTCGCCCAGGCGATCGAACAGGCTCACCGCCAGCGGTCGATGACGAAGCGGCACGATCCGCTCCAGCGCCTTCCGATACGAGCTCGGCTCGTGCACGAGGAAGAACGCGATCGCCAACACGAAGACGATGCCCGCGGCGCCCTCCACCACTGACTTCGCGGCGAACGCGATGCCCGAGGCGATCTTCGCGGAGTCCTCGCTCACCTTCTTCTCCAGCGTGGAGCTGACGTTGACGTGGACACCTGCGTCGCCGAGGCGCTTCTCCACGGACGCAATTCCGTCGCGCAGTCCGTTCAGCACTGCGTCGAATTGATCAGCGACGCGAGGCACCCCCCAGAAGCCAGCCGCGGTGATCAGGCCGATCAACACCAGCAGCACCAACACCACCGCCGCGCCCCGCGGCATCACCCTGGAGAGCCAGCGCACCGGGAAGCTCATCAACACCGCGATCAACAAGCCCAAGAACGTCCACCCGAGGATCTCGCGGAGGATGATGATCAGCGCGATCGCTCCGGCCATCGCCAGCACCCCGAGGCCCACGCGCATCGGGTGACTCAGCAGCGGCGTTTGCGCCTCGGACGTCACCCGGAACCCGGCTGCAAAGGGTGTTCCCGCCTTGACCCCCAATTCCGGCGATTTCTCTAAATCTCCCCATTTTTAGTGTTCGTCAGCCTCGACGAAGGCTTCCGTGTGTGCCAGATGGGCCTCATTACCGAAGTTCCAACCCGTTAGGAGCCGTCTATGACCAACACTCCGCTTCGCGACTTCCTCGAAATTCCTTACGAAAAACTCGAAGAGATGAACCTCGAGGTGAAGCACGCGCGCATCAACCGCGAGAACCCCGAGAAGCTCAAGGAAGCGCGGATGAAGTACCTGCAGGACGAGAAGCGCATCAAGGCGGTCACGGTCTGCTTCACGGACCTCGAAGGCCGCCTGCACATGCTCGACTACGACAAGAAGTACCTGCTCAAGAGCCAGGACAACCTGACCTTCGACGGCAGCTCGGTGCGCGGCTTCTCGGCGCAGCACGAGTCTGACCTCCGCCTCGGCATCGACTGGAGCGCGTTCTACTGGCTGCCCGCGGACGTGTTCGGCCCCGGCAAGGTGCTGGTGTTCTCCGAGGTGCTCGGCCGCGATGGTCAGCCTTACGCGTCGGATCTGCGCTCGATGCTCAAGTACTACTCGGAGCAGCAGTTCAAGAAGGAGGGCCTCGTCTGCCACGTCGCCCCCGAGATCGAAGGCTTCCTCTTCAACAGCCGCGACGCGGAGCGCCACTACAACGAGACGGGCAAGTTCGAGTACGTGTCGATCGGCGGGTACTACCACTCGCTCCCGGGCGACAAGCTGCGCGCGTTCATCGATGGCGCCGCCGAAGTGCAGCGCGCGATGGGTTTCCAGAACGAGAAGGATCACCCCGAGGTCGCGCCCAGCCAGTTCGAGATGAACTTCTCGTACGCGGACGCGCTGATCACCGCTGATCAGGTGCAGCTCTACAAGCTGCTCTGCCGCCAGGTGGCCGCGAACCTGAACTGCACCGCGTCGTTCCTTCCCAAGCCGGTCACGGGCGTGAACGGCAACGGCATGCACACCAACATGTCGTTCAACAAGGGCGGGAAGAACCTCTTCTGGGAAGCGAAGGGCGCCGACGGTCTCTCGAAGGCGGGCTGGGACGCGATCGATCGCATCCTCAACAACGCCGATGATCTCTGCCTCATCTTGAACCCGTCGGTGAACGCGTACCGCCGCCTCGATCCGCACTTCGAGGCGCCGAACCAGATCAAGGCGTCCGCGAACAACCGCGGCGCGATGGTGCGCATCCCCACCGGCAACGAGAAGTCGGCCCGCATCGAGGTGCGCAGCGTGGCGCCCGACGCGAACCCGTACATGGTCTTCTACGCGGTGATGCGCACCGCGCTCGAAGGTCCCCAGAGCGACACCTCGGCCGACGAGGCCAAGCGCAGCCGCACCCGCTTCCTGCCGGACAACATCTACGACGGCATCCGCCTCTTCAAGGGCAGCAAGTGGATGGCGGACATGCTGGGCGAGACCGTGCAGGGCAAGTACGCCGAGGTGAAGCAGGCCCAGGCGGATCGCTGCAGCAAGGCGCTCGGCACGATGATCAAGGTGCCTGAGATCCAGTTCCACCACGAGGTCACCAACCAGTACCTCTGGAACCAGTTCTAAGCTCGAGCTGGACGATGCGAACCTGCCCGTCTCCGCGCTCCTCGCGGGGACGGGCTTTTCGTTTGCGGGCCTGGTCCTGAGTCCTGAGACAGTCCGTGACAGCCGCTGTCTTTGACAGCCTGCCTCTCAGGGAGCACGGATGGTTACGCGCTGGGCAAGGTGGCCTTGCGACTGCACAATGGGCCCGCCATGGCCCCCATCTCCAAAGTCCGATTCTCCGTCGTGCTGTTGTTGGTGTCGTCGGTGCTGGTGAGCAGCTGCAAGAAGGGCGTCGACAAGGAAGACCCCATCGAGGTCGACAACACGCCCGTGGTGAAGAGCGAGATCTCGGCGCACGTCGACAAGGGCTGCGGCGTCGTCTACGGCATCCACTACAGCGACGCGTACAAGACGCTGCGCGAGGCCGAGGAATACAAGCCGGGCCTGCGCGACTACTACGTGCGCGAGCTGAGCGATCGCCGCAACGAATACCTCTGGGCCGCGATCTCTCCGAGCGAGCGCGCCGAGTGGTTCAGCTCACACAAGACCGCCGAGAAGGACATGCACTGCATGTCGAAGATCTTCGAGGAGCTCGGTGCGGCGGCGAAGCGCACGCTCCCGAAGTACCACCCGCGCGGCTACGTGCATCACGAGGAGAATGATGACGACTTGATCACCGCGGCGATCAAGCAGGAGCTCCCCAACGCGGAGATCATCAAGGTCGGCGTGAGCTCGCCCGCGTGGAACATCGAGAAGCGGTCAAACGGCATTCCGAACTCTCGCTACAAGTACGGCATGGCGTGGGTGAACCCGAAGACGGACGATGGGTTCTGCCGCATCGCGTACATCAACATCGTGCAGGACTATGCGGGTGGCTCCTCGTACGGCGAGAGCGTGGCGAACTACATCTCGATGGAGCCTGCCGGCTGCAAGGACTGAGTGACGCGCTCAGTGCAGGGTGAGGGCTCCCTCGCCCACCTCAGCGAAGCAACCGCCACTCTTCCCTCAAGGCAGCTTCCGCGACTTCACCTTCTTCGCGAGCGCCTTGTCGTCGAGCTTCAGCTCCTTCAAATGCGAGAAGTTCCCCGACGCGAACGCATCCGCCTCGACTTCGCCCTTCGTGAGTTCGAGCGAAGTCAGCTGCACGAGCAACTTTGACTTGCTCAACATCGGCACGAGCACATCGAGGAAATCGCAGCCGGTCACGCCGAGGTGCTTCAGCGAAGGGAATGCCTCACTCGCGAGCAGCGGACCGAGATCCTTCTCGGTGAGCTCCAGACTCGGCAACAAGGTGAGTCGCTCCAGCTTCGACATGCGAGAGGCGAGCAGATCCTTGATCACCGCCCTGGTGAGCCCCTCGCCGCCGATCGTGAGCTCCCGCAGCTCAGGCCACGAAATGTTCTTCCCGAGCTCGTGCTTGTCGCCGTGAAGCGTGAGCCGCTGCAGCAAAGGAAACGCCTTCGCGAGTAGAGCGATCTTCCCGGTCTTCCCTTCCCCTCCCTCACCACCGAGCGTGAGCGAACGAAGCGTGACCGGCGCCTTCTTCTTCACCAGCAGCTCGATGCAGGGCTGGAACGTCGCCCCCTTCACCCGCGGGCATGAGTCCGAGCTCCAGCTCGCGCACGAAACGCCCCGAGGGGAGCGAGAGCACACCGTCGAGATCGTCCGCGGCTTCCGAGCCGGTGAACGCCACGATGTGCACGCGCTTCATCACGCCGAACTGCCAGAACGCCGACGGTCCGTCGCCCGACGCGAGGTCACCGAGCAGGTGCTCGCGGTGCTTCTGAATCAGCGAGCGATCGTTCGGCTTGGCGACGTGCTTCACGATCACTTCGCCGCGAACATCACCCTTCGCCTCGAGCCAGCGCGCGTACGCGAGGTACGCCGCCGGATCATCGGGGCTCTGCTCGATCGCCAGCTCGAGCTTCTCGTCGCGGTGCGCCTGCGGAGGGCCGCCGATCTCGACGTAGCCCTTGCCGGTCTTCTCCGCGATCAGCTTCAGCGCAGAGGCGCGAGCCTTCGTCGGCGAGTCGAACGCCTTCTTCTTGATCTGGCCTTCGGTGCCGAGCTTGCCGAAGCGAACCGTCTGCCTCGTCTCCTCGACCACCACTTCCCAGAACTTCTTCGACTGACCTTCCGCGAACTCGAAGTACCGCTTCGGCATTCGACTTCTTTATTACGTCCCCACGCGCTGAAGCTCGTCGAATCCCGGCAGGCTCGAGAGATCCGGCACCACCACGATCTCGATGCGCCGATTCGCCGCGCGATCTTCCGCGGTGTCGTTGCCCTTCGCGGGCTTGGTCTCGCCGAAGCTCGCCGCGCTGATGCGGTTCGCCGGCATTCCCGCATCCGTCATCGCCTTCAGCACGCTGAGCGCACGCGCGGAGCCCAGCTCCCAATTCGACCTGCCCTTGCTCGGGATGTTGTCGGTGTGTCCCTCGATCTGGAACTTCCGATCCGGGATCGAGGTGAGCAGCTGCGCCACTTCCACGATCGCCGGCACGCCTTCCTTCGAGAGCGTCGACGATCCCGAGGGGAAGAGAATGTCGGTGGCGAGCGCGACCACCATGCGCCCTTCACGAATGGTGACCTTCAACTTGCCGGAGTCGATCAGCCCCTTGAACTTGTCGAGCAGCGCGCGGAACTCCGCGATGCGCGCTTCGCTCTCGGCCTTGCGCCTCTTCAGCTCAGCCAGCGCGTTCTCGAGCGCCGACTTGTCCTTCTGCGAATCACCGAGCGCTGCCTTGGTGTTGCCGAGCGCAGACTCGAGCTCCGCCATCTTCGCGGCGAGCGCGGCCGCCTTCGCCTCTTCCTTCTTGAGCGACGCGCGCGTCTCGTCGAGCTCCTGATTCCGCTGGCTCAGCTGGGCGAAGTTCTTGTCGTTCTCCGCCTTGAGCGCGTCGTAGGTGGACTGAGTGACACAGCCGGTCAGCACCAGGATTGGAACGAGATAACGCATGACGTCTCCTTGAAGTTGGGGGCGCGCAGACTACCCAAGCTCTTCGGAGCCCCGAGTCAGAACCCATTGGCCGTCACCAACCGGTAACGCTCACACCAGCGTCTTCAGCGTGTCGAACAGCGGCGTCGTGCCCCGAAGGAATCCATGCGGGTGCGCGAACGCGAGCAGTCCACGCGAGAGGCCCTGGTACATCTCGCCGTACAGCGAAGCCATCGGAGCAGGCATTCCACTCTGTTCGAGCACGTCCTTCGCGGCCTCGACGGGAACGCTCACCGGTTTGATCTGCTGACCGAGCAGCGACGTGAGCACGACCGCGACATCCTCCACCGACCAGTTTTCCTTGCCGGCGAGTTCCAGGTAACGAGTGCCGTGGAAGTTCTCGACGAGCGCGTTGGCCGCGGCGACACCGACGTCGTACGTGCCCACCTGAGGGAACTTGAGATGGACCGTCCCGAAGTGCGGCAGCTCGCTCTTGTCGATCGCGTGCAGCAACGAGCTGCCCCAGTTCTCCAGGAAGTAGCCCGGTCGCAAGAAGGTCACTGAGGGAACGAGTCCGCTGAGGGCCTTCTCCGCACGATTGAGGGCGACGATGGGCCCGGTGCCCGCGGGGTGCTGCGCTCCGATGGAGGAGAGGAAGACGAGCTTCTTGATTCCCGACTTCTTCACCCCGCTGATCATCTTCTCCATGAACGCGGCGCGATCCGCGAGGTAGTCCGTCGCCGCGGGATTCGGAGGCAACAGCAGGAACGCACCCGCCGTGCCCTTGAGCGCGTTCGAGAGCGCCACAGGATCCGTGAGATCAGCGACCGCGACTTCGGCGTGTTTGTGAGCCCACGGCTCGCCTTGCGCTTCGTTGCGCACGATGACGCGGACTTTCTGTCCCTGCTTGAGGAGCGCGTTCGCGGTTGCGGCACCCGTACGACCCGACACTCCAGCCACGGCGTACATATGAACCCCTGGGAAAGTTGTCTGCCCTCACCCCCACCCTCTCCCGAGGGGAGAGGGAGCGCAACTGATCAGAATGATCCGGCGATGCTCACGCCACCCGCCGCGGGAGCGAGCGCGACCTGCGTGTCACCGAAGCTCAGGATCAGCAACGTCACTCCGCCCGCAGCGAGGGCCGCTCCGGAGATCATGAACACGTTCGCCACGGTCGCCTCGGTGCGCTGCTGCGCGTCGAGCGCGAGCGCGTCCTTCTGAGTGAGACCCGTCACCCGTCCCGTGGAATCCGTCTCCGCGCCGGTGACCTTCGCCTTGGTGGAGTTCGAGACCACTCCGAACGCGATGCCCACCGCAGCCGCAGCAGCGCCACCACCGAGCAACGCGAACGACGCCACGCGCTTGCCCGACATCGGAGCCGCGGGAGGCGGAGGCTCAGTCCACTCGGTGATCTCCGACTTCTTCTCCTCCGGCTTGGCCTCAGGCACCGGCTCCACTTTCGGTTGCGGCTTGATCTCAGGCTTTGGCTCGTCCTTCGGCTTCACGGCCACCGGCAGCGGCGCCGCCGCTTCGATGCGCGGAGAGGTCGCGGAAGAGAGCTCCTTCAGGTGCGCCTTCTTCTCTCCCAGCAGCACCGCGAACCACGAGAGCCGCTGCACGTTCGCAGGCAGCGTGATCATCTGACCGGTCACGGGCACATCGGTCTCGGTGGTCTTGCCATCGACGATCACCCCGAAGCGGACCTCCTTCACCAGCTTGAGCGGATCATTCGCGAGCTCCACCTGCAGCTGCGTCACCACCCCATTCCCCGTCTGCGCGGGGAGCTGACGCGCGGTCACCGGCTGATTCTGATCCAGCCAACCGCGCGCTTCGTAGAAGACGGTGGTCACGCGCGGCGGGTGATTGCCGCTCAGCTTGAAGTCGGGAACGAGCGAGAAGAGGGTCTGGAACGCCTTGAGCGCCTGCGCCTCCTTGCCCATGGTGGCGAGCACGATGCCCTGCATTTCCAGGATGCGGAGCGTGGTGGCGCGATCGTTGTTCGTCTGCTTGCGCGCGACCTCGAGGGCCTTGAGCGCCTCGGGATACTCGAGCTCCCGCAAGGCCTTCTCTGCCTTTTCGACCTGTCCGAACGCCAGCGTTGGAAGCGCGAGGAGAAGAAGAACCAGGGTCCGGGGAAGAGTCACGTTCGCGACTATATGCCGCGTGTGTTGCATAGTGCGCCCGCGATGACGGAGACGCAGGACAACGACTCGCTGGGGTGGGCTCCCGGCAATGTCGTGGGCACCTACACGCTGCTCGCGAAGCTGGCCACCGGTGGCATGGCCGAGATCTGGCTCGCGCGGCAGAAGGGCCTCCGCGGCTTCGAGCGCATCGTGGTGGTGAAGCGGATCATCGAGTCGCTCTCCCAGGACGAAGCGTTCGTCGAGATGTTCCTCGATGAAGCGCGCATCGTGGTGCAGCTCACGCACCCGAACATCGTCCAGGTGTTCGATCTCGGTGAGCACGCGGGCGCCTACTACATCGCGATGGAGTACCTCGCGGGCGAGAACCTCGTCACCGTGGCACGCGCCGCCAACAAGGCGGGAACTCCCCTCGACGTGAAGGCCTCGGTGAAGATCGCCATCGCCGCGCTCGAGGGTCTCTCGCACGCGCACCTGCGCACCGGCATCGACGGCAAGCCGCTCAACGTGGTGCACCGCGACGTGAGCCCGCACAACATCGTGCTCACCTGGGACGGCCAGGTGAAGCTGGTGGACTTCGGCATCGCGCGCGCGACGAATCGGGCGACGCAGACGCAGGGCGCTCAGCTCAAGGGCAAGTTCGCGTACATGGCGCCGGAGCAGGCGCAGGGCGACAGCGAGCTCGACGCGCGCGTCGACGTGTTCGCGATGGGCGTGGTGCTGTGGGAGATGGTCACCCACCGCCGTCTCTTCGACTTCGACGATCAGATTCGCATCTTGAAGGCGCTGATCAGCGACGAGGCGATCACCCCGCCGAACAAGAAGAGCCCGCTCGTTCCCAACGATCTCTCGGCGATCATCATGAAGGCGCTCGAGAAGCCGCTCTCCAGGCGGTACCAGAGCGCGCAAGAGTTCAAGGCCGCACTCGAGGGCTGGCTCCAGGCGAACGGCGGCGGACCGACGACTTCAGAGCTCGGCCAGTTGATGAACTCGCTCTTCAAGTCGCGCATCGCCGAGCGCACGCAGCTGATCGAGAGCGCCGCGCGCGGTGAGGTGAGCAACTCGAAGGTCGGCGAGGTGATGAAGCCGCCGACCGATCGCTCGATGCCCAGCGGCACCGCGGTCGACTCGGGCAATGTGAGGCTCGGCATCGCTGCCGCGGGCACGCTCGCGCTGGTGCTGATGGCTGGAGCGGTGACGTGGAAGGTGCTCACGGCGAGCCCGCCTCCTGCCGAGCCCGAGACGGTGGTGGAGGTGATCGAGCCTCCGCCCAGGCCTCACGAGAAGCTGGCTGATCAGCCCAGGGTGGTGCCCGCGGTCGTCGAGAAGAGCGCGTCGATCGCCGTGGAGACCGAGCCCGTGGGGGCCGCGGTCACGGTGGATGGCAAGCCCTCGGGCAACGCGCCGCTCACGGTGACCGAAGTGGGCGCGGGTGAACACGTGGTCGAGGCTTCGCTCGACGGCTACACCAACGTGAAGAAGACGGTGACGGTCAGCAGCGAGGGCGACAAGTTGATGATCGTCCTCAACCTTCAGAAGAAGGAAGTGAAGGCGGCGATCGTTCCCGTGGCCGCGGTCGCCAAGGGCAAGCTGAGCCTGAGCACCGATCCCTGGACGCATGTGTCGCTCAACGGGAAGGCGCTCGGTGACACGCCGCTGATCGAGGTCGCGCTGCCCGCGGGGCGGCACCGTCTGCAGCTGAGCAACGAGCAGGCGAAGATCGATCTCGCGATCGAGGTCGAGGTCAAGCCGGGGCAGACCACCAAGAAGGTCCTCCGCCTCTGACCTTTTCTCCCTCTCCCTGCGGCAGCGGGGAGAGGGGCAGGGGAGAGGGGCGCAATTCGCTGCTAAGCTCCTCAATCCCGTGAACCGTTGGTCTCTCCCCGTCCTCGCGCTCTTCGCCGCCGGCTGCACATGCGGCGCGTTCGATCCCAACACCACCCGCTTCGCGTGCAGCACTGACGAGGACTGCGGCGCTGGCTTCGTCTGCGGAACTGGCCCCGGCGGCCGCGAGTGTGTCGCGGTTGGCTCGACTGGCGGAGGGAACGGAGGCGGCGTCACGGGTGGAGGAACCGGAGGCGGAGTCACCGGCGGAGGAACTGGCGGTGGAGGTGATGTCGGAGGTGGAGCGGGTGGCGGAGTTGGCGGCGGTGGCGGTGGCGGTGACGTCGGAGGCGGAGCCGGCGGCGGTGGTGGAGACATCGGCGGAGGCGCAGGCGGAGGCGCAGGCGGAGGAACTGGCGGCGGAGTCACCGGCGGAGGAACCGGTGGCGGAGTCACCGGAGGAGGAACTGGCGGCGGAGTCACCGGTGGAGGAACCGGCGGCGGCGCAACCGGTGGAGGAACCGGCGGCGGCGCAATCGGCGGAGGAACCGGCGGCGGCGCAACGGGAGGCGGCGGCGGACTGGCTGGACCCGATCGCCTCGCCTTCACCAACTCAGTGCAGCCACTCCAGACGGGCGTCTGCTCGAACGGGCTCGTGATCGAGTCGCGCAACGCCCTCGGCCAGCGAACTCCGGTCACCAACACCACCATCGTGACCTTCACCGCGACCGGCAGCGGCGCCACCGGCGTGTCGTTCTTCAGCGACCCTCAATGCCTCACCGCGCCCAACCCGGTGACGCAGATCCCCGCAGGCCAGGCGAGCACCACCCTCTACTTCCGCTCGAGCCAGGCGGGCGCGCCCCTGTTCACCGCGAGCTCACCGCCCCTCATCGCCGCGACGCAGACGCAGAGCGTGATGAACCCGCCGAACCAGCTCGTCTACGTGACGAACCCGCCACCGCTGCCGATCCTCGCGGGGCAGTGCTTCCTCGCCACGGTGGAGTCGCGCTTCAACGGCACGGTCGCCCCGGTGCTCAACACCAGCACCGTCTCGCTGCAGGCCGGGCCCATCGGTTCGCTCCGGTTCTTCTCGAACGCGACCTGCACCACGTCGATCAGCTCGGTGAACATTCTCGCCGGGACCTCGCGTGCGAATTTCTACATCAAGACCATCAGCGGCGGCCCCGTCGTGGCCACCGCCATCGCGCCCTTCGGCACCGCGCAGCTGACGTTCACCGTGCAGGGCGTGGTGCGGAGGGGCAGCTGCGCGATGAGCAGCCTGCAGAACACGGTGAACTGCCCCATCTCGCCGCCGCAGGTTTCCCTCGGGAAGACGATGTTGATCTACCAGGCGACCTCCTCGGCTGATCAGCCGCTCCCCTCCGAGATCAAATGCAGATTGAACACCATCGACACCGTGGTCTGTGAACGAGACCCGAGCGGCTCCGGCGCTGGCTCGTCTGCCACCATCCTCTGGCAAACAGCCGAGCTGGTGAGTGGCCTCACCGTGCAGCGCGCGTATCCGCCGACCTGCCTGCCCACCATTCCGCTCAGTCCGCCGATCGACCCCGACAGCAGCTTCGTGCTCTCGAGCTTCTCGGGCGTAGGCACGAACTACGACGGCGACGACCTCACCGCCATGCGCCTCGATGCAGACGGCGGCATGGTGTTCATGGACAACCGAGGTCCGCAGGCGTGCACGGGCTATGAGATGCAGGCCATCGAGCTGAGCGGAGTGAGCACCATCCGCGGAAGCGTGCCGGGCATGCAGCCTGGGCAACGCACGGCGAGCATCGTGGTGACGCCTCCCGCTTCGCCGAACAGCGTGGTGTTCAACCAGACGTTGCTCGCGGGCGCGATTCCCGCCAGCACGCCACTGTGCGCGCTCCTGGTGCGCGCGTCGATCGACACCCCGACGTCGCTCGTGTTCAGCCGCGCCAACTCGAGCATCAACTTCAACTGCATCACCGTGGGCCTCACCGAGCTCGTCTACGAGCGCGTCGACTTTGGGTCGCGCGGGCGCGTGCAGACCTTCACGGTGGACCTGCCGAACAACGCGCAGGACGTGCCGATCTCGCAGGTCGACACCACTCGCACCCTGGTCTTCGCGGGCGGGCAGGCGGCTGGCGGGCAGGCGAGCGGAGAGACCGACTACAACAACCAGGGGAGTGGATCGCTCGGCGTCGGTACCGCGCGGTTCGATCTGTTCTCGCCGACGAACGTGCGCGTGACCCGCGGGCGCAGCACCAGCGACGCGACGGTCATGATGTACGTGCTCGAGCTCGAGCCCTGATCAGGAGACTTCGATCACCGAGAAGACGCGCGTCTTCCCCGCGAGCTTGAGCTCCACTTCGTCTCCCGCGCGCTTTCCCATCAACGCCTGGCCGAGCGGAGACGCGGGCGTCACCACCTGCACCCCGCCCTGCAACTTCGTGCCGCCTCCTTCGGGAGCGAGGAAAAACGAGACGGACTCGCCGTCTTCTTCCTCTGCCTCGATCAGCGCTCCCATGCGGCCGACTTCACCTTCCGCGAGGCTCATGGTGCCGAGCGCGGCGAGACCGGCTTTGAGTGACTCGATGCGCATCGCCTGGCCGCGGGCGAGGTAGCTCTGCTCGAGCGCACGGGTGTCCTTGTCGTTCTCGGGCTTGGCCTGCTCGTGCGTGGCGCCTGCGCGCGCGTCGGCGTGGGCGGCCTCGAGCGTGGCGAGGGTCTTCTCGAGCAGCTGGGTGAGCTCGGCCTTGAGGGCTTTGCGAGTCGGCTTCTTCACCCGGCGCGGTTTAGCTCAGTGCTCGAAGGTGAAGCGATCCGGTTCGGATGAGCGGAACCAGCGCAGCGTCGCCGAGCGCACGCCGTCGAGCTTCGTCACCGTGAAGACCGCGAGCTGCTGCTCGTCGGAATCTCGGTTCTCCACCAGGTAGGTGTGGCCCTCGACGACCTTCACGTTGTCATCGCAACGCGAGAGCCGCTCGGGCACCTGCGAGAGGGGAATGGCGCCGAGATCCTCGATGCAGCTCACGTCGTCGGTGACCAGGTTCACGCGGAACATGAGCTCTTCGCGGCTGACGGTGGAGCTGGTGAGGCTGAGATCCCAGTCGTTGAGCACTTCGCCGTGATCGATGGTGGTGGCCCAGCGGAAGCTCACCACGGAGCCGAGGTACGTGTTCTCGTCGACGTGCGGCTTCAGCAGCGCCTCGTCGGTCCACGGCCTGTCGGGCGCGATGCAGTTGCAGGACCCCTTCTTCACGTCCTTCTCCACCTCGGCTTCGGGTTCAAACGCCTCACCGCAAGAAAAGAGCACCGCGACCACGCAGAAAAGGAGAGGAGTGCGCATGTGCGATTGAGTTGCCGGTCGCCCGGCAAGCGATCCGTGGTCAGAATGAATGAACATGCGCGCAACGCTCCTCCTCGCGTTCCTGGTGATCGTCAGTGGCTGTCAGTGCGGAGGGAGCCGCTCAGGTCTCAGCATCACCGTCGACTTCGATCGCTCGGCTTCCAAATGCGTCGCGGCGGGCGTGCAACTCGACGGCACCATGGTGTTCCAGGAGACGAAGGTGGTCTCGCGCGGCCAGAAGGCGTCGCTGATCTTCGGCGTGGGGCGCACCGAGAGCATCAAGGGCACGGTGATTCCCTTCGCGCGCGGCTACGCCACCAGCGACTGCGCGAGCGTCGACGTCGACACGTTCGACGAACAAACCCTGGGAGCGCCGGTCAACCTCGACGCGACGGGGCTGCAGATGGTCACCCTCACGCTGCGAGGCGCGGCAGCGACGGACGGAGGCGTCGATGCAGGGACCGACGCCGGAGTGGATGCAGGTGTCGACGCAGGTTGTGGCGTGATCGATTGCACCGACCTCGCGTGTGACACGCGAGTGTGCAGCGCGACGGGCGTGTGCGGGCTGACTCCTGATGGAGGGCGCGCGTGCCTCGAGCTCTCCGAGACGCAGTGCGCCGACGGCATGGACAACGACGGCGATGGTTCCTCCGATTGCGCGGACCCCGACTGCGAGGGCCTCAGCTGTGATCGAGACCTCTGCACCACGGGTGACCTCTGCCAGCTCGGCGCGTGCAACCCGAACTCGATCACCGCCTGTCCCGCGAACACCACTGTCCCCTGCCGAAGCACGGCGGGACAGTGCGTGCCTTCGACGGGCCAGTGCGCGTACGCGGCGCTCGACGCAGGATCCCCCTGTGATGACGGCGTGGCATGCACCCACAGCGACGTTTGCGACCAGGCGGCGAGCTGCTCAGGCACCGCGTACGCCTGCACCTCCACCACGTGCGCGGCGAACCCGCAGTGCAACGGCCTGGGCGGGTGCACCTACGACTTCGGCACCTCGACGCGCGTCTGCGATGACGGAGCGTCGTGCACGCATACGGATCGCTGCGCCGACGCGGGCGTATGCACGGGCACGGGCTACGCCTGTAATCCGCCCGTCTGCTTCAGCGGCACGGGCTGCGATGGCGATGGCGGCTGCCTCTTCACCTTCAACGGCGTCGACAGCGGCTGCCCCGGTGGCTTCTGTGGTCCCGATGGAGGCTGCGTGCGCGCTCGCGACTTCGGTTACGTGACGAGCAACTTCTTCCCTGACGACGTGCCTGACGCGAGCATCGCGCCGGCCACCACGTTCAGCGGGTGCACGGTGGAGTTCGACACCACCACCAACTCGTTCGTCGACGGCGGTTGGTGCAACCAGGCGAAGCCGGTGCCCTACGTCTTCGTCCAGGACGGAGGCATCAGCACCACGGTGTTGCCGATGTCGGGCTTCGATCTCCAGGCGGGCTCGACGTTGATCTTCTACGGGACTCGGCCGGTCATCCTCGCGGTGTACGGCTCGGCGAACATCGGTGGCGTGATCGATGCGCGCTCGCTGGACGGTGGTCGCATCGGGCCGGGCGGAAATTGGAGCGGCTGCGGCGCGAGCAACGGCGGCAACGCCCTGCTCTCCGCGGGCGGCGGCGGAGCGGGCTTCGGCACTGGAGGCGCTCGCGGCGGAGGCACCGGCTTCGGCGACGCAGGCATCGCGCGCTCGAATCCACTCTTGCAGCCGCTCACCGGTGGCTGCCTCGGTGGACGCGGGCACGACAGCAGCAACCGCTACGAGGCGCCCGGTGGCCCGGGAGGTGGCGGGGTGCAGATCTCCGCCTCGGGCACGCTGATGGTGACGGGAACGATCTCCGCGAGCGGTGCGGGCGGTCAGGGTGGTTACATGGGCGCGATGGATCACAACGGTGGTGGTGGTGGCGGGAGCGGCGGCGCGATCCTCCTCGAGGCGCTCCAGCTCGCGGTGGGTGGTACCGCGAAGCTGACCTGCAATGGCGGCGCGGGTGGCGGTGGGCGTGAAGATGGACTCGCGATCGGCGGCAACGGAGAGAATGGCGCGCTCGGCACCGCGATCATTTCGATCGGTGGCCAGGGTGGAACTCCTGCCGCGGGTGATGGTGGCTCTGGCGCGGCGGGGACCACGCTTCCGGTGAATGGCGTCGCGGGCGTGGGCATCGTCGGCAGTGGTGGCGGCGGCGCCGGGCTCGGGGTGATCAGGCTCAACGGCGTCGCCAGCTGCAGCATCGACGCAGGCGCGCTGCTGTCTGCTTCGGTCACGCGTTCTGCTGCCTGCCCGTGAGATTTTCTCCCTCTCCCTGCGCAGCGGGGACAGGGGCAGGGGTGAGGGGCGCACTTCGCGCAATTGCGGAGCGAGCTCACTTCGACCTTCTCGCCCCTCACCCCGACCCTCTCCCCGCTTCGCAGGGAGAGGGAGCACAGGGCTCCCGGGAGTTGGGATTGATCCTCAGCGCGAATCGACTATCGCTCGCACCATGCGCCTTCCTTCGTTGTTGTGCGCGGTGCTCATCGCAGCATGCGGATCGCCGAGCACGGTGAAGGACTCAGGTCCCGGCGAACAAGACTCGGGCACCACGATGACGATGGACGCGGGAATGCCGCCAGAGGACTCGGGCGTGCCCGACGCAGGAGAGATGGACGCTGGCGAAATCGACGCGAGTGTTCCCGACGCAGGCGAGGTCGACGCCGGTGAAATCGACGCAGGCGTTCCTGACTCCGGAATGCCCGACGCAGGAACTCCGGATGCGGGGACGCCGGACGCAGGAACGCCCGACGCGGGCTCACCACCTCGCCTCTTCGTCTTCACGGGTGGAAGCAACGGACAGATCCGCGTCTTCGGCTTCAACACCACCACCGGCGTGATGACCCCGCTCGGCACCACCGCGGGAGGCAGCGGCTCGAGCTTCCTCGCAGCCGACGTCGCGCACAGCCGGCTCTACGTGACCAACGAGGGCTCGAATCAGATCGCCGCGTTCACGCTGAACACTGCTGACGCGGGCCTCACCTTCCTCAATCGAGCGAGCAGCGGAGGGGCCTTGCCCGCGCACGTCTCCGTCGATCGCACGGGCCAGTACGTCTTCGCCGCGAACTACAACGGCGGAACCATCGGCGTGCTTCCCGTGAACTCCGGAGGTCTCGCCGCGCCTTCACAGACCATCTCCTCACTGGGCCAGGCGCATCAAATCTTCACCGACCCGACGAATCGCTTCGCGTACGTGCCGTGCAAGCTCGACGACAAGGTCGCGCAGTTCTCGTTCAACGCGGGCACGCTCACTGCGCTCAATCCCCCCTCGATGGCCACTGCCGCCGGAGCAGGACCGCGCCACCTCGCGCTGCATCCCACCCTCGCGCGCGCGTATCTGATCAACGAACTGGGCAACACGCTGCAGACGCTCGACGTCTCCGCCGCGGGAACGCTGAGCTCGCTGCAGACGCTGTCCACGCTCCCGAGCACCTTCACGATGACGAACACCGCGGCCGAGGTCGCCGTGCATCCCAACGGTCAGTTCGTGTTCGGGAGCAACCGCGGTCACAACTCGATCGCGACGTGGAGAGTCGATCAGGTCACGGGCCTGCTCACCTTCGTCGCCCACACCGCGACGGGCGGAGCGACGCCG
Source organism: uncultured Myxococcales bacterium (assembly GCA_966211295.1). Taxonomy (GTDB): domain Bacteria; phylum Myxococcota; class Myxococcia; order Myxococcales; family Myxococcaceae; genus Archangium_A. Next base: position 25,693 of record CBIHPJ010000002.1, read on the forward strand.
CGACACTTCTCGATCGATCCCTCGGGCACGTGGATGGTCGTCGGCAATCAGGACTCGAACAACGTGGTGGTGTTTCGGGTGAATCCGACGACGGGCGCGCTGACCTCGGTGGGCTCGCCGGTGACGGTGACAGGACCTGCGTTCGCGGGCTTCGTCGAGCTGCCCTGATCACTCTTCCCAGGTGAGCGGCGCCGACTGCGTGTGCTGCCGACTCACCACGAGTTCGCGCGGGCCGTGCTTTGCGCCATCGCGTCCGACGATCTCCACGCGGTGAGGACCGACCGAGAGTTCGAGCCGGCTGGGTGCGAAGCCGCGCGAAGTGCCGTCGACGAAGATCTCTCCGCGAAGGAAGAGCTCGCCGCCGATGGTGACGATCCCCGTGCCGGTCGGGGCAGGCGGGACCACTGCAGGCGGCGGAGCTTTCGCCACGGCCTCCCTCTCCCCGCGGGGGTGAGGGTCGGGGAGAACCTTCGAGGGGCGCGTCTGCACCGGAGCAGCGACGACGAGATCAGTCTCAGTCGTAGGCGCTTCGTCTGCGGGGACAACCGCATACCCAAGAACTCCACCAACGACGACGAGCGCAGCGAGCCACGGCCACCGTCGCGGAGGAGCCGGAGGCGGAGACGGAGACGGAGACGGAAGAGGCTGGGGCGCGATCGTCGCGGTCTCCAGCCCTCTCCCCCGCGGGGAGAGGGAGACAGACGGTGAAGTCACTGAATCAGTCGAAGCGACCTCATTCACCCACGCGCTGAGCGCCGTGCGCGGCTCGGAGCTCAAGAACTGAGGCACCAGCTTCGCGCACGCGAGCGCCATCTCCTCCGCGGTCTCGAAGCGCTCCGCCTTGTTCCTCCGCGTCGCCTTCGCGACGATCTCCCGCACCGGCTCGGGCAGCGACGGATCCAACTTCAGCTCCACACCCGCGAGCAGATCGACGAGCGCGTTCTCGTCACGCAGCGCGCTCTCTCCCGCGATCAACGCGTGCAGCACGCACCCAAGCCCGAACACATCCGTCCGCCCATCCATCGCGCCCCGCACCGCCTGCTCCGGAGCCATGTACGCGGGCTTCCCGCGCGCGATGCCACCCACCGTCTTTTCCGCGCGACCTTCCGCGAACGCGATGCCGAAGTCGGACAACTTCACATCGCCGCCGCGCGACACCAGCACGTTCTGCGGACTCACATCACGATGCACGATGCGCAGCGGCTTGCCCGCGTCATCCACCGCCACGTGCGCGAAGTGCAGCGCGTGGCCAACCACCGCGCACAAGTGCAACGCGAGCCCCGGAGCCATCGGTTTCCCCGCCGAGCGGCCCCACTTCGCGAGCCGCCACGCATCGAAGCCGTCCACCAGCTCGAGCACCTGGAAGGGCCGCCCTGCCTCCACTCCGAAGTCGAGGATGGAGACGATCGCCGCGTGATGCAGGCGACTGGTGATGCGCGCCTCGTCGAGGAACATGCGCTCGAACGCGCCGCCATCATTCTCCGCGGGGAAGAGCTGCTTGATCGCCACCCGCCGCGTGAAGCCCGCGTCACCGTGCGCGGTGGCGAGCCACACCTCGGCCATCCCGCCTTCAGCGAGGCGCTCTTTGAGCTCGTAACGACCGAGGAGGCGGGACACCCAGCCAGCCTACTTGAGAAGGATTCAGGTGCTGGCAGCAGCCGCTTCGACGCGGCGTTGCCGTAACACTTTGAGCGCATCGAGCGCGCGCACGGGCGTGGTGCCCGAAAAGAACTGCGCCTCGCCGCGGAAGAGGATCTCGACCTGCTGATCGAGCGGGATCAGCCGCGCTGCACCAGCGGCGCGTGCGCGGTGCGGAGGTCACGACCCTTGAACTCGTTCGGTCCGCCGAAGGCCCAGGTCATGAACGCCGTCTGCTTCTTGATCTGCTGCTCCATGTCGAGCGCGGCGAAGTACTTCCCGGTGCGCTCGTCCTCGAGCACGCGCCGGTAGAAGATCTGCACGGCAGCCAGCACCGCGACCTCGCCGCCGATTCGCTCGTAGAGAGAAGGAGTGCTCATGCGGCGCGGACCGTAGCCACGTTGCGAGCCGCTCGGCAGGGGGGCACGAACCACCCACGAAGCGAAATGCAGGGGTGCCCTTGCATTTCGTCCCTACGTTGATCTGCCCAAATCGGATGCGGGGCGATCCACCTCGCCCCTGATCAGTGCACAGCTGGACGTCATCGAGTGTTTGACATAAATGAGTTATCTCAACTTGGTTCCACCCGGAGCGCGCATGCCGAAGATCAGCGGTTCTCCTTCACCCGCGGTTGTCCCCAGCACCAGCAGCCAGACGCGCCCTCAGACCACGGAGACTCCGTCGCAGCCCGCGGCTTCCTCGTGGGGAAGCTCGCCGCGCGCCGACGCCGCCGAGCGCCGTGAGAAGGCCACCGGCGTGAGCACCAGGAAGGCCGAGCTCACCGAGACCGAGCGCACCGCGGTGGTGGAGAAGAAGGCCACCTGCCCCTTCATCGCCACGGGCGTGAAGACCGGCGCGCTCCCCGTGCGCAACGACGCCGACAAGCCGCTCGCGAGCATCGACGACGTGGCCAAGCTGGGGAACACCGGCAAGGGCAGCGATCTCGGCGAGCTCTTGAAGCTCTTCGCGCAGGGCAACCACGGCTTCATGCCGGGCATGTCCGGCAAGCTCGACATGCCGGTACCGCAAGGGACCTTCAGCCTCGACTTCCCCGGCTCGCAGGGCTCACACCCGGGCCACAGCAACATCCTCCAGGGAGATCCCACCAGGCCGAACTCGGGCCGCTTCAGCGACGCCGACTTCGAGCGCCTGAAGTCGTTCGCGAAGGACGGTCACATCTCGCGCTCAGACCTGGGCAAGTTCATCGCGGGCAACGTGCTGAAGGATCCCAACGCGCACAAGCCGGGCCTCGAGACGGCCGCGCTGCTGGCGAAGGACTTCGGCTCGCTCACCGCGCAGGTGGCGACGATGCTGAAGGACAAGGCGCACGGAAAGAGCGACCCCGTCGAGGAGCGCAAGGTCACGCAGAAGCTCACCAAGGTGCTCGGCGAGGACAACCTGATCGGCTCCGCCGGTGAGTTCGGTTTGCTCACCGCGTTTCTCGCGAACAGCCCGAACACCACGCAGGTCGGCGGCCTCAACAAGGAGCCCGCGTACTCGGTCGCCGAGCTCGAGATGATGTTCAAGCAGAAGCAGTTCCCGCCCGGCTGGGAGACCTGGAAGAAGACCACCGCCGACTGGGCGATCAACACCAGCGCGCTCGCGCTCGCGGCAGAGAAGGAAGTGCTGAAGAGCCACTTCAGGTGACGCTGTCTTCTGAGGATCAGCTTCAGCTGATCCGAAGTCCCTGCAGCAACGCGTTGAGCAACTCACCCGCTTCGCGCCGAGTCTTCTTCGGCGTCTTCGAACGGGTGATCGACATCGCAGCCTCAATCACCGCGCCCTTGACCATCGAGGCGAGCAACTCGAGCGAGACAGGACGCAACGTGCCGGTCGCCGCGACGGCCTGGAGACCGAGCACCAACAGCACTCCGGTCTTCGACTCTTCGAGCGCGCGCCACTGCTCGAGCCCGAGAATTCCCGCCGCTTCGTTGTACGCGTTGCGCACGTCGTCCTCGAGACACGCGTCGAGCACCGCGGTCATGCCGGCGATCAGGCGCTCCCAGGGATCGGTCAGACCTTCCATCGACTCCACCGCGCGCGTGGCCACCGAGCCCGCCACGTCGTCGAGCACCGCGCGGAGCAGGTCCTGCCGCTTGGCGAAGTGGTGGTACAGCGCGCCGGTGGTGACGCCCGCGGCCTTCGAGACCTCGATCACCCCCACCGCGCCCTGCCCGCCCTTCGCGAAGAGCCGCCGCGCGTGACTGATCAACTTCGCTCGCGTGCGCGCTGCTTCACTGTCCCGAGTCTTGACCACTCTCATTCCTCCGCATAAATCATATATCCGAAATTATCTCTCCCCGAGGATCGCATGAAGAAGGCGCTGAAGTCGCTGGCCGTGGTGACCGTGGTGCTGGTGGCAGTGCTGACGTTCGGGGTGGGTTGTGCTGGCCCCGCCTACGTCGCAGGAAAGCGGGTCGCGCCCGCGGTGCCTGAAGACATCACGCACGTCGAGGCGCGCATGAAGACCTCCGACGGTCTCGAGCTCCTCGTGCAGTCGTGGAAGCCGAAGGCCGAGACCAAGGGCACGTTGATCATCGTGCACGGGCTCAAGGACTACGCGGATCGCTACCTCGAGCTCTCCCTGGCGGCGGCGCGCAAGGGTTACTCGGTGCACGCGCTCGATCTCCGCGGTCACGGCGACTCGCAGGGAGATCGCGTGTGGGTCGATCGTTTCGACGAGTACCTCTCCGACCTGAACCAGTTCGTCACCCGCGTGCAGGCGGAGGAGCCGAACAAGCCGCTCTTCCTCCTCGGTCACTCCATGGGTGGCGCGATCGTCACCCTCTACACGCTCAACGAGAAGCCGAAGCTCGCCGGGCTGATCACCTCCGCCGGCGCGCTGGAGCGTGATGCACCGGCGGGGCTGGTGGGCGTGGTGAAGTTCTTCTCGGTGATCGCGCCGCGCCTCGCGGTGTTCGACCTCGACGACACCAAGTTTTCCCGCGACCCGAAGGTGGTGGAGTCGATGAAGAACGATCCGCTCATCTACGACGCCAAGGGTCCCGCGCGCACCGCGTCCGAGCTGCTGGGCGCGATCGCCACCATTCACGAGAAGGCGCCCACGCTCTCGGTGCCCCTGCTCACGCTGCATGGGACGGATGACAAGGTGACTCCGCCCAACGGCAGCAAGTGGCTGGTGGAGACCGCGGGCAGCAAAGACAAGACGCACAAGGAGTTCCCCGGCCTGGTGCACGACCTCCTGCACGAGCCCGAGCGCCAGCAGGTGATCGACGTCATTCTGGGCTGGCTGGATTCGCACGCGACCTGACGTTCGTCGCTTCGCTTCACGTGCTAGTCAGCGCGCATGACTGCGTGGCTGATGACGGTGCTCGCCGCTTCGGGGGCGCCGGCGGTGACCGTGGTGGTGCAGGGACCTGGCGCGGCGGAGACGAAGTCAGCGCTCAGCAACGCTCAGTTGCCCGTCGAGCTTCGCCTCGCTGACGCGCCCACGGCGCCGGCCGCGGTGGCCACTGCGAGCGATTGGCCGGCGAAGCTCGCGGCCGCTCGCAAGGCGTACGTGAGCGCGAACTTCGCGGAGTGTCTCGGTCAGCTCGTGGGCGACTCTGCTCCCGCTGAGTTGCTCGCATCGGGTGAGCGCGTGCTCACCGCGCGGCTCCTTACCTGGCGTGCGGCATGTCACTTAGGCGCGAAGCAGCCTGAGCCCGCGCGCGCGGCGGCCGAGGCGTTGGCAACCTTCCAGCTCACGATCCCCGAGGATGTCGGCTCCACCACTCCTGACGTGGAGGCCCTGTTGGCTCGAGCCTTCACCCAGGTTGGCGCGCGGACGCTCGCGAAGGTGTCGATCACCAGTACGCCCGAGGGCGCGGCGGTGGAGCTCGATGGGCGGCCTGGTGCCTGCATCACGCCCTGCACGATGGAGCTCCTGGCCGGAGGACACGTGGTGCGACTGTCGGCAGATGGCTACAGCCCGGCATGGCGCGCGATCTCCGCGGATGCGTCGTTCACGCTCACGCCCGCTTCTCCGGAGTTGGCCGCCGCGCAGTGGCATCAGCGAAACGCGCGCGGTGAAGCGCTCGACTCGGAGGCGTCGGTGAAGTTGCTCTCCACGTCGCTGCGCGCGCCGAGGTTGATGGTGGTGACTTCGGGAGGAACGCTCCGTGGCGCGCTCGCCGTGGATGGCGTGCTCGAGGCGCGGGCCGAGCGTGAGCGTGATGCCGAGGGGCTCGTGAGAGATCTGCTGGTGCGCGGCAAGGTGATCGAAGAAGCGCCTCCGCTCTACAAGCGTTGGCCGTTCTGGGTGGCGGTGGGCGCTGCCGCCGTCGCGGCCGGAGTCACCACCGCAGTCGTCGTGGGGAACCGACAGGTCAAGACCTCGGTGGAGATCCATCCGTGAGGCGCGCGCTGCTGCTGCTCTTGCTCTCATCGTGCGTGGAGACGCGCTCGGTCGCGCTCACCTTCGGCTCGGTCGGTGAAGGGCTCGATGGGTTCATGTGCAAGGACGACGCGGGCGTGATGCTGCTCGAGCGGCTTCCCGGGGACGGGCAGGCGAGCCTGGTGATCGACTTCGTTCGCCTCGGTGGCGTGCCCGGATGTCGCACGGGCCAGTTGATGGAGTGGTGCAAGACGCACGACTGCGTGCCGATTGAGTCGACGCGCACGTGCCGCGGCGTGAAGTTGCCCTTGCCCGCCGCGCCTCGAGATCAATTGCGGGGGCAGATTCTGGAGGCGATGCGCTCGCTCGGTGCGCCAGAGTCGAGTGCGAGCGCAGATGCGCCCGACGAGTTCGTGTTGGTGCGCGCGGTGGGCACCACTCAGAGCTGCGACACGCTGTTGCCCGACGGGGGCGCGCCACTTCCCGCGTTCGACCAGACGAAGCTCGTGGGCTGCGCGTACAGCTGCCCGGTGCTCTTCGACAAGATCGAGCAGGACGTGTACCTCGGCTTCGAGACCAACGCGCTGACGTGCGAGCAGGGAGTGCGCATCTGCAGCGATGGTCAGCTCCACTGGCAGCCGTGAGGCGTCGAGAAGAACAACAGCCCGAGGGAAGGCAGAGGGTCAGGCTCTCATGCGTGGCCCGACCCGTGCGGGCTCTCGACCTCGCGACGTAGATGCCAACGTGACGAAGCGGTGCGGGTTGACCTGCGGGCCCAGGATGCAGCCGGCTGTACTGTGAGCCCGCACGTGCGCGCGAACTCCACGAAGCGACGCTCACGAGTCAGAAGGCTCGAAATCGAGGGGCCTCTGCGAGTTGAGCATCGCTCAGAATCCAGAACGCCCGCCCACCCATCAAGGCGAGCGATCAGTCCTTCGTCTTCTTCTTCTTCACCTTCGCAACCGGCCTCGCCCACAGCGGACGCGGCGGAGGCGAAGTCGACGCGAGCAACTCGATGAACGCCTCATCGGTGAGCCGCTTGGGCCTGGTGAACTCGTAATACGAGAACACTCCGCCCCGCATGAGCACCTGCTTCCCCGCGCGCGGCACCACGACCCAGAGCTCATCGACATCGCCGACACCCGCGTGAAGGATCTCGCGCGGCTTGTCGGGCCACTCAATCGTGAGCACATCAGCGACGAGTGCTTGCGGCGGCGTCTTGTCTCCATGCGTGCGCGCGAGGTGCTCGAGCTCACTCCCGACCGTGCGCAGCCGCTCGTCGATCGGCTTGGGGAACGGCTTGTTCGCGAGCTCGATCTCCGAGACCTCGATCACGAAACGAAGGAAATCGCCGAGCGCGTCGTCCTTCTGAGGATCGAGAGAGCGCAACGACTCGTTCAGCTCGAGCAGCGCCTTGTACACATCGGGCCGCGGATCCACGTAGCCGCCGACCTTCGCTGCAGGGAGTTCGCTGTCATCTCCGCCCTCGCGCATCACCACGGGCTGCTTCACGTAGAGCAACGTGTCGTGCTTCAGCTCGGCCCACGAGCCAGCGGCGGAAGTGAGCACCCTGCCCTCCCAGGCTGAAGTCCGCGCGTACGGAGGCTGACCTTCGGGCGCAGTACCCACGAGCAGCGTGAGCGCGTCGAGCCAGCGCTGCGAGAGTCCGCCGCCACGCTCGATCGTCGGCCCCGACGGCGCCTTGCCCAGCAGACGCAGCGCGCCCGTGGATCCCAGTGCACCGAGCACGTCGAGTGCCGAGGGAGTGCGGCTCTTCGCGACTGCCCCGAGCACCTCCGCATCGAAGGTCCGTGCACCACCGAGGAGCGCGAACACGGGACCACGAAGTGACGACACCTTCCCCTTCGGAAGCGCGCGCGCCTTCTCCACCAACGCGTCGAGCGTCTTCGGAGGAATTAGCGCAGGGAACGCCGGCACCCCCGCGAGGAACGGCTCGAGTTGCGTGAAGCCCGGATCATCCGCGGGTCCCGCGAGCAACGTGCGTGCTGCTTCGAGCTCGCGCAGTGACGCCAACGCTTTCGCGTCGATCAGTCGCGCCACATTCAGCGCACCAGGCAGACCCTTGCGATCGAGCGGATAGACACACTGCGCGTACCAACTCGAGGCCTGGAAATAGCCGCGCAGCTCCCAGCGGTCGTAGTGACCACGCGGACGGAGCAACGTCGCATCGACTGAGGCACCGCACGCCTTTGAGTTCACCGGACCTGTCGCCGCCCGCAGCGCCTTCGCGTCAGCGGTGGCCGCGCCTGCAATGCGTGGATCAAGTGACGCGTTTTCGTCGAGGAGCGCGACCGCGATCGCGTGGAACAACGTGAGTGACTCGAGCGCGGAATCCGGAACTCCTTGGGCCGGCCACTTCGAGAGTGCGAGCTGCAGCTGCCCCGAAGAGAACGACTTCAGCGCGGGAAGTAGCTTCTTTGCTTCGAACGTCGCGACCTCGTCATCGAAGCGCGTGTGGAAGACGTGCAGCACCACGTCGACTGAAATGAAGCTCGGAACTTTCTCGTACGCGTTGCGATCGTAGAGAGAGAAGAAGTGACGCTCGCTGCCCTCGATGACGGTGAAGCCGTCCTTCGTGAGCGCTTCCTTCGCTTGAATGGGAAAGGAGGCGGCCTTCTCCGCGCCCTGCACTCCGTTGATTCCAGCCGCGAGGATCAGCGGCAGCAGCAAGTTGGTCATTTGGGAGATGAGTCAGCGGAGACAGAAACCTGGCGGCGGCGCGGCGCACGGTGCACCCGGAGGACAGCAGTAAACGTCCTTGATGCACGTCGCGCTGCTGGGACACGCGAGGCTCGTCGAGCACGCGACGGCGGTGCAGAAGCCACGCACGACGCCGGCATCGAGCGGTTGGCAGACCTGCGAGAAGCGGCTGCTGCAGTCCGTGTCCGTCATGCAGGTCGGATGGCAGCTCCCCTCGAGACACGTGGTGCCGGTGGTGCAGCCGCCGTCGTCATCGCAGGTGGCGAGGCACTCCTGCTCGACCGCGTTGTTCGAGTTGCGAACGTTGCGGCAGCTCAGCCCCGCTCGACAGGCCCAGCCGTCGGTGCACGGCTCTCCGACTCCGCGGAGGTCGGGCCCCGCATCACCAGGTGGCGTGCAGTTCGTCACTGGATTGCAGCTCGACAGCACCGCCACCACGGACAGCGCGCAGAAGATCCGCATGCCGCCGTCTTACCAGACCGCGTTCCCCGTTCCGCCCCACGTCGCGAAGAACGTCTTCAGCTCCGCGCCAGTGAGCTTCACCATTCCAACCTCCGAGAGCGGATCTCCGACCACGTAGCCCGTGCCGTCGCGACCGATCACGACGATCGAGTGACGGCCCGCGAACGTGTAGCGATTGGAGAGTCCCTCGGCGATGTACGCGCGGTTGAAGGCCGAGTGGTACGCGCTGCCTGAAGCGGATTGTCCTTCGAGCACCACCATGCGGCCCGCGGCGAGCTGACCGTCGAGTCGCGTGAGGCTGTCGGTTGGGGTGAGGCGCGTGTCGAGCACTCGCACGGACATGCCGAGCGCACGCGCGCCCGTGGTGATCTGCGAGCGGAAGGTGCCGGTGGAATCGCTCGTCGCTCCGTAGCTCTGGCGCACTCGGTGAATGCTCTCTTCCACTGAGAGCGTGGCGGGTTCCCTGCCGAGTGCGTGGATCGCCATCGCGAGGCTCGTCGGCGCGCAGGTGCCTGAAGAGTACGGGCCGTCTTTGTTCCAGCGCGTGCGGTGGAGTTGATTCTTGAAGAACGCGTTGCGAACGTTGGGAAGTGCCGCGAAAGCCGCGCGGCTCGTGGTCGGAATCGGAGTGAGCCACGAGCCGCTGATCCACCCCGTGAGGCCGGCGTAGCGCACCTGGTAGTAGCCGTTGGTGCGCGTGCCGGTGACGAGCGTGACGGCTTGTCCTGGAGGAACCACGCCGCGAGTCATGCCTCCGCCGTGCGCGGAGTCGGTCACTCCGCCAGCGGGTTGAGCCGCGGTGACGAGGCCTGCATCGGAATTCGCCGCGGTGCGGAACGAGACGTAGCCGCGCACGAGGACCTTCGCTCCTGCGCTCCACGGATTCACGCCTGCGTCTGGCGTTCCCGCGTCGCGGGGTTGGCCAGCGTCGGGAGTGCCCGCGTCGATGCTGATCAGACCTGCATCGAGTTCCGGTTCTGGCTCCGGTTCACCGGCGTCCATCTCGGGCATGTCTTCTTCAGCGCAGGGCTCGAGCGGACAGCGCACTGAGATCGGGTCAGGATCGGCGATCATCTCTTCGCCGGTGCCGTCGTCGATCGCGACCTCACCCATCGGCTCTTCGAGCTCGAAGTCTTCGATCGTTCCTTCGCCGCAGGCGGACAACAACATCACTGCGAGCACTCCACTGCGCAGTTGGTTGGTCATGCGGCGCAGGGTCGTCGATTATTGATTCTAGAATCAATTTTCGACCATCGAGCCGTGTCACGGTGAAGCGACAGCTCCATTGCTTGTTCGGTGTGCGCGAGTCGCGCCCCCTCACCCCGACCCTCTCCCGAAGGGAGAGGGAGCAACTCGTCACTCCAACTCGTCACTCCCGCTCGTTGCGCAGTCCGTGGCGCTGCAGCAGCTCGATGAGGTGCGAGCGATCCATCTTCGCGTGACGCGCTGCCGCCGAGACGTTGCCCTTCGTCACCGCGAGCAACTTCGTCAGGTACTGCGCCTCGAAGCGATGCAGCAACTCAGCGCGCGCGTCCTTGTAGTTGCGCTCGGGACCGGGAAGTCCCGCTTCGCCTGAAACGGGAGCAGCAGCCTCGAGCACCGGCGGCTCTCCCATCGCGAGCGTGCTCTCGACGAGGTTCCTCAGCTCACGCACGTTGCCTGGCCACTGATGCGCCCGCAGCGCAGCCAGCGTGTCCTTCGGAAAGAGCTCCGTCACCTTCGCATCGCTCCCCGCCTCGCGGAGGAAGTGCGCGATCAGCAACTCGAGATCATCGATGCGCGCGCGCAGCGGCGGCACGTCGAGCTTCACCACCGCGAGCCGGAAGAAGAGATCGAGCCGAAAGCTCCCCGCGTTGACTGCGGCGCGAAGATCACGATGGGTCGCAGAGACAACTCGTACGTCGACCTCGAGCTCTTCGGATCCACCGACGCGGCGGAAGCGCTGACGCTCGAGCACTCCGAGCAACGTCGCCTGCAACGTGGGCGAGAGCTCACCGATCTCATCGAGGAACACCGTGCCGCCGTCCGCCTGCTCGAACGCGCCCACGTGTTTGCGATCCGCTCCGGTGAACGCACCGCGCTCGTGGCCGAACAGCTCACTCGCCACCAACCCAGGCGACAACGATCCACAATCCACCGTGACGAACGGCTTCTTCGCCCGCGGTCCTCGTTCATGCAGAGCGCGCGCGATCAGCTCCTTGCCCGTGCCCGACTCGCCCGTGAGCAACGTCGCGCTCGTCGTGCGTGCCGCCTTGTCGATGCGCGCCAAGAGCGAGCGCATCACCGGCGACTGACCCTTCAGCGGGCCGAGCGCATCGCCTTCAGCGAGCTCCACGCTCTTCGTCTGCCCGCTCCCCACCTCGAGCTGCGTGTGACCGAGGTGCAGCACCGTCCCCGGAGGAACCGCGGCCTCAGTGAGCTGCAGCCCCTGCACCAGCGTGCCGTTGGTGGAGCCGAGATCGCGCACCAACACCTTGTCGCCGCGGCGCGAGAGCTCGACATGAAAACGAGACACCGACGGATCCGTGAGCCGCAGCGAATTGCCCTCGGCAATTCCCACCGTCACCGAGTCCGTCGCGTCGACGAGCGAGAGTCCCAGGTCCACTCCGTCCACGACCTTCACCGAAAGCGTGCGAACCGGCAGCCCCACCACCGCGATCGGCAACGTTCCTTCACTCATTCGCGCAGATCTGCATGAGCGCCTCACGCACGCTCGGCTCTTGCTTCGCTTGCTTGATCAGCCCGTCGAGCAACGTCTTCATGCTCAGCTCCATCAGCTTGTCGCGGAGCAGATCAATCTCCCGCTCGGCCGCGATGCGCTCCTTCTGCAGGTGCGCGAGCGTGACCGCCACCGCGTGCTTGCAGAACTGCTGCTTCGCTCCGATGGGACAGGTGCACTGAAAGGCGAGTCCCTCGTCACGCACCCAGATCCGAATCTCGTAAGGCGCGCGACCGTCCTCTTGCGGATGCACGATGCCGCAGAGTTCTCCAGGCGCCGACTGCACGCCTAAGACACGCCCTTCCGAAAAACAGTCCTGCCCGCGCTTGAAGGTGGGCCCACCGACGATCATCGCCAGCGTTTCGCGATGAAGGATGTTGGCTATTCCTTGCACGCGGCGAACTCGACTCTGCTGATCGATCGCCGTCAAGGCTCGAGGTTTCTCCCTGAAGGCTCCGACCTGCAGTTGTCGGGTCGAGCCAACAGGGCAACGCCGACAGATGTCCGCCGTTCCGAGCGCGGGCGCTGCTGATCGCGCTGGGTATCTCCCTTGCTACCGGGTGCCGCCTCAACAACTTCGTTCAAGGGGCTTCCGCATGAATCGCTACGTGGTCATGAGTTGTGTCGCTGCGCTGCTGCTGGGATGTCCCCCCGATCCAGTCGTCGATGCAGGCACCGGCGGAGGAACCGGTGGAGGCACCACGATGGGCGGGGGCGGCGGAACCATGGGCGGCGGAGGTGGTGGCACCACGGGCGGCGGCACCGGCGGAGGTGATGTCGGTGGTGGCACTGGCGGCGGCGACGTCGGCGGCGGCACTGGAGGAGGCGGAGGAGGAACCACCGGTGGCGGTGGCGGCACCATGGGTGGAGGCATGGGTGGAGGCACCGGCGGCGGCACCGCCGTCACCCTGCGCGCCTCTTCGAAGAGCAGCACCATCGCGCTCTCCGATGACGACGCGCTCGTCACGATGTCGAACCCCGAGAACAACTCCATCTCCACCTTCTCCACCAACACCCGCACGCTGCTCTCGCGCTTCTCTGGCCTGAGCGAGCCGAGCGCGGTCGTCTACCTCCCCAACAAGACCTCGGTCTGGGTGGCGAACCGCGGAGACTCCACGGTGCGTCGCGTCGACAACCTCGACACCGCGACCCCCGCGGCGGGACCGAGCATCAACGTGGGCAGCGAGCCGACCGGCCTCGCGCTCTCTCCGACGGGCCGCTTCCTCGCGGTCGCCGAGTGGGCCGAAGGACGCTTGAGCATCATCGACACCACGAGCAACACCATCGTGTCGTCGATCGGCGTGCGCAACCCGCGCGCGGTGGCGATCACCAACGATCTCGACGGCGATGACTCCGACGAGACCGTGGTGGTGACCGAGTTCTACGGCCGCACCAACTCCAACCGCGAGGCCACCGACAACAGCCGCAACGGCGTGGTGCGCACCTTCACGCTCGACGCGGCAGGCGCGCTCACCGATACCGGCCCCATCACCTTCGCGCCCGGCGCGGATGGCGGCTTCGGCGTGGGCTACTCGCCCAACCAGCTCTTCGGCGTCGCCATTCAGAACGGCAAAGTCTACGTGCCGAACGTCGCTGCTTCTCCCGCGGGTCCGCCGAAGTTCGACAACAACGTGAACCCGGTGATCCTCGTGGGCGATCTCGCGAGCAAGGCGGAGGTCACCACCGGTCTCGGCAGCCAGTCGCTCGCGCCGCTGGTGAATGCGTTCCCGAACTCGCCCAAGTTCTTCCTCGCTGACCTGGTCGACCTCTCATTCCTCTCCACCACCAACATCGCGTACGCGGTCGCGCGCGGTGGCGAGGTGATGCAGCGCCTCGACTACAACGCGGGGACCGGACAGCTCGCGATCGGCTCGTCGCAGAACCAGCAGATCGATCTCACCGGCAACACCACCATCGGCCAGTGCTTCAACCCCACGGGCGTGGTCGTGTCCGCCGCGCGCAGCCAGGCCTTCGTGAACTGCTGGGGCAGCCAGCGTCTGGGCATCGTCGCGCTCAACACCCAGTCGCTGCTCGAGGCGGTGGTCTCGGTGCCTGCTCCTACCGGCGCGCCTGAGCTCAGCGTGAACCGCGGCCGTCACTTCTTCTTCACCGGCCGCGGCCGCTGGAGCAACAACGCGTGGTCGTCGTGCGGCTCGTGCCACCCCGACGGCCTCTCCGACAACATGACGTGGATCTTCGGCGCGGGTCCTCGTCAGACCACGTCGATGGACGGCAGCTTTTCGCACGGCACCGGCACCCAGAAGCAGCGCATCTTCAACTGGACCGGCATCATCGACGAGATGCACGACTTCGAGTCCAACACGCGTGGCACTCAAGGCGGCAAGGGAGCGGTCACCACCGCGGGCCAGCAGAACGACTGCGGCAACCTCGCGCTCGAGTTCCAGGTCGGAGCGGGCGGCGTGGTCGACGCCGGTCTCCCCGCGGGCCTCGTGCAGTCGATGAAGGAGATCGCGGACAACATCTCCATCAAGTGCGCCCCGGCGAACTGGGACGACATCGACAACTACGCGAAGACCATTCGCCCCCCGCGCGGCCGCACGGCGCTCGATCCCATGGCCGTCACCCGCGGCGCGCTCGCGTTCGATACCGGCGGTTGTGCGAACTGCCACGGCGGTCCGGGCTGGACGGTCTCGCGCCGCTTCTACACGCCGACCAACGCGACGGTGACCACGGTGACTGGTACGGCGTTCACGAAGCCCGTGGCGTGGCCCGTGAGCTGGACCTTCCACAACACCACGCAGATCGCTGCGCAGCCCACCGCTGCGGAGCTGGCTGGCTTCAACGCCGCGGCGATCGCGCCTCCGCAGGTGGCGTGCGCGATTCGCAACATCGGAACGTTCGGAGTGCCTGGTGACGTGACGGCGACCGACGCCCTCGAGCTGAAGCCGGGCACCGGCGGACGTGCGCAGGGCCGCGGTGGCTACAACGTGCCCTCGCTCTACGGCATGCAGCTGGGGGCGCCGCTGCTCCACCACGGCCAGGCCGCGAGCCTCACCGAGCTGCTCAGCGACACGAAGTGGGACAGCCACACCAACGCCGGCAACGCGAACTTCAAGGTGTTGCTCGACAGCACCGCCGGCATGCGCAGCGATCTCGTGCAGTACATCTGGTCGATCGACGCCACCACCGCGGAGAAGCCGATCACCACCGGCTTCGACACCGGCTGCGCGCCCTGATCAGGAATGAGTTGAGGTGATCCTGAGCGGAGCCGGAGTACCGGCCTGAAGCGAAGCGGAAGGTCGCGGAGGCGAAGCGACCAAGGAAATTGGGACGGGAGCGTCATCAGGCGCTCCCGTCTTCTTTCGTGCGATGGATTCAGCGGCCGCGGTGGCGCTCGAGGCGTGCTGGTCGGATTTCGCTTCCTTGAGCGGGTTGAAGTGAATCTGCCCTCACCCTGACCCTCTCCCGAGGGGAGAGGGAAACGCTTAACGATCGGTCGGAGCTTCCGACGGCGCTTCCGAGAGCACCTGAGCGAGAGCGCGCAGACCGTCTTGCGACGTGAGGATTCCCACCACGGCCTCGTTCTCCACCACCACCGAGCTGCCCAACTTGTGGCGCGCCATGTGGCGAACTGCGACTTCGAGTGGCGTGGAAGGAGCGACCGTCCACGGAGCGCGGCTCATCGCCTGAGCGAGCGCGATCTCAGAGGGATCAGTCTTCGAATGGGCTTCGATCAGCTTCACGTCGCGGTCGCTGATCAACCCGACGAGCACTCCCTCGTCGGTCACGGGAAGATGGCGAATGCCCCTCTCCTCCATGAGCCGGCCCGCGTCGGCCACCGAGCTCGAGGCATCGATGGTGAGCGGGGAACGGGTCATCAGATCCTGCACCAGCAGCGTCTGAGCCATGGCGTTCAGGGAGAGCAAGCGAGGTGCCACCAAGGCGTCTCTCTGCCCACCCCGCCTCCTGCCGCAACGAGTGCGCGGCGGGGCGTCGCTCCGCAACGTACATTGTGAATTGTGCGCACCTCGGCCCCCTTCAAGTCGGAGCGAGCCCGTGAGCTGTACCTCGCGCGATACGAGCTCCGCGCGAAGCTCTGGCCCGTTCCCTCGGAAGAACGGGTGGTGAACACGTCGTTCGGGCAGACCTTCGTGCGAGTGAGCGGGCCCGCTCAGGGCGCGCCGGTGCTCCTGCTTCCCGGGATCGGCTCGACGGGGCTCACGCTGGGTCCGCTGGTGAGAGGGCTCTCGGGTCCGTACCGCACGTACGTGATCGACAACATTCACGACGTGGGGCGGAGCATCGCCACCAGGCACGTCACCAGCGCCGAAGAGTTCGCCAACTGGTTCGACGAAGTGCGACGCGCCCTCGGACTCGACGTGGTGAACATCGGCGGCCTCTCCTACGGCGGGTGGATCTGCGCGCAGTACGCGCTGCGCTTTCCCCAATTCGTGCGGCGCGTGGTGCTGCTCGCTCCCGCGGGAACCACGGCGCACATCACCTTCGAGTTCATTCGCCGCGCGATCCTCACCTTGATCCCCGTGCGCGCCTTCATGCGGAACTTCATGGGATGGATCGCGCCCAGTCTGCGCCTGGAAGACGCCGCGGCCTTCGACGAGATGGTGGAAGACGGTTACCTCGCCACCCAGCTCCTCGAGCGCAAAAAGACGGTGCCACCGATGCCGCTCACCGACGCGCAGTGGGCGCAGTACAAGAGCCGCACCCTCTTTCTCGCCGGCAGCAACGAGGTGGTGTTTCCACCGCAGGCCGCGATCACCAAGCTGGCGCGCGTGGCCCCGCACATCGAAGCGGAGCTCATCGAGAACGTCGGTCACGACTTCATCGTGGTGCGACCCGATGAAGTGAATCGCCGCGTGCTCTCGTTCCTCAACGCGGAGTAGAGAGCGCTCATGCTCTCACTCGTCGCTGTCGTGCTCGCGGTCGCTCCACTCGACGTGCCTGGCTGCAAGACCTCGAAGGAGGAGGTCGGCTCGATTCACGCGAGCACCTCGTACGAGGTGACGATGACCACGCCGAAGTCGAAGGTGAAGCAGCTGCTGGAGTGCGGAGGAAAAACAGTCACTCTCTACGTCTCGGAGTTCGCTTCTGCGGCGCTCGCGCAAGAAGCGGCGAACTTCACGGGGCCGCAGCTGTGGGGCGGCACCGCTCCCGTGGGCGAGCACACCGATGAGCTGCTCCTCTCGGGTGCGATTCAGATCGTCGCTTCAGGTCCCGGCGTGCGCATCGCGGCTGAGTCCCTGGGCAAGAAGGGCTTCAAGGCGTGGCGTGGTGACGCCTCGACCGACGTGCTCGAGCGGGTGAGCAAAGGCGTGGACTGCAAGGCGACCTCGAAGGATCCGCTGCGTGCGTGGTGCCCCGCGGCGATGACTTCGGGCGCGGGCTTCAAGCAGGCGAAGAGCGACACCGTGCTGCTCGGCATCAGCGCGGCCGTGCCCACCAGCGTGGATCTGCGCGAAGCGTTGCTGCGCTCGACGCGAGTGAGCGCGCTCGCGTTCTCGAGCGGCAAAGTGCGGATCACCGACATCACTCCGGACAACAAGGACGAAGAGAAGCAGCTCGCCGAGGTCGCCGGAGAGATCAGCATGGCGCTCAAGAATCTCGGTCCCTCGGTGAAGATCAGCGAAGGCCTCGCGGGCTTCCTCCCCGTGCTCGCAGCGCAGTGCAAGAAGGACGGGGTCGCGGTGAAGGACTCCGCGAAGAACGCCGCGAAGGTCGAGCTGAAGAATCCGACGCGGCTCTGGTTGGTGAAGAACGGAAAGACCGAGGCCTATCTCGCGGTGGAAGACACGGCGGATGGCGCGTGGCTCAGCGTGTACCCAGTGGTACCTGCAGCGACGAAGTAGGCGTGCGCGCGGAGAACGCCGGTCGTTCCGCGAGCCGCGCGGCCGAGGCGTAGCCCACGAAGAGCTCACCCGTGGAAGCGAGCGGCGCCTTGCCTTTCGCAGGCCGCAGGTAGTCATTGCGCTTGATGTCGCGCGGAACGAACGGCTGCAGCTTCCCGCGCTTCACCCCGCCGTGAATGCGATGCACGAAGGACACGGTGCCATCGGCCGCGACCGACTCGACCACCCCCACGTGCGTGAGCCCGTCGTTCAGCTTGCCGTCGCGATTGCGATCGTACGTGTTGCGGAAGAACACGAGATCGCCGGGCGCAGGAGACGAGGTGTGAATCGCGCTGCGCTCGTACGCGAGCCTGAACATCGCGCTCACGCCGTTGTCGCCCTTCATCTCGGCGCTCATCAGGTCGATGCCTTGATCTTCGTAGACCGTGCGCACGAGCCCCACGCAATCATCGATGAGATGGGGAGCGACGCCGCTCAACGTGCTCAATCCGACCAGCTTGCGCGCGCGAGCGACCAGGCGAGTGCCCGTGGTGGTCGGCTCGCGCGAGGAGACGGTGCGGGAGTGCTTCTTGGTGGGCTGCGGAAGAGGCGGCTCGGTGAGTTCACCCGGCCAGCTCACCCAATCGCGCTCGTCCGACGGAACCACCTGGTGAGCGGTGACGCTGGTCCAGTGTGCGACGCATCCTGCTGTGAGAACGAGAATTGGAACGAACTGAAGTGGCCGCACGCTTCCCCCCGCGCCATGAAGCGAGGGTCGCGAGGTAGCAACGCACGTGCCCCTGTTGGCTCAGTGCGGAGCGCGGACGCGCTCAGTGAGCCCTTTCAAGAAGTTGCGGAGAAACTGATCACCACACGGGCGGAAGTTAGGGTGATCAGGCTTTCGAAACAGCGCACCCAGCTCGCTCTTCGACACCTGAAAACCAGTACTCGCCATCAGCGCGACGACGTCTTCGTCTTTCAACTCGAACGCGACGCGCAGTTTCTTCAGCACGGTGTTGTTGGTGACGGGGAGCTCGATCGGCCGCAGCGGCTTCGATTCGTCCTTCCCGCGGCGGTGAATGATCAGGCCGTCGAGGAAGTGGGCCATCGTCTCGTCGTCGCAGATCGCGTAGCCCGGTTCATCGTCACGCTTCAGGAACGCGATCATCTGCAGCTTCGAGAGTTGCTTGCCGCCCATTGCAGTGACAGCGGCGAGCTTCCCCTCGTCGACGTTGAGCATGAAACGAATGCTGCGGAGGACATCGTTGTGGATCATCGCTGCGGGAACTTGCTCTCAGTTGTAGCTTCCCGCGCATGAAAAACGTGCTCGCGCTCGTCGTCCTCGTCACTGCAACGCACACACTCGCCGACTCCTGGAGCGCCAAGGGCTCCGCTTACCAGGCCAAGCAGGCGGAAGAGCGGAAGCGCCTCGGCCTCGACGGCAACAAGGCGAAGGCGAAGTACCCCACGCCCGAGGTGCACTTCGGAGTGGGGAGCGGAATGGCGGCCTGGGTGTGCCCCGGCACCCCGACGCAGATCCTCCTCGAGGGGAAGATCGCGCCGGGCTCGCTGGTGAATCCAATGAGCGACGACGTGACGGTGGTGAAGGAGGAGTTCACTGCGAAGGGCTGGCTCGCCACGTTGAACGTGAAGCCCTCCGCGAAGGGGCGGATCAGCCTGCAGGTGATCGCGCCGGTGAGCGGCATCACCAGCACCATCGAGCTGCCCGTGGGTTGTCCGCACGAGTGGGTGATCGATCTCAAGAACGGCGATCGCGCGGTGATCAAGGTGATCGACGGCGAGCGCCACGCGCCCGGTGAGTGGTTCCGCAAAGAGAAGCTGGTGGAGTCGCGCAACTTCGAGATCTCCAACACCGGGAAGAACTTCAGCATCGCGCAGGCGGTGTCCGAGGAGGATCGCGAGCGGCAGAAGGCGGCGCAGGCGCCGATGAACAACAAGGACATGCAGGCGCGGCAGGCGGCGGTGACCGAGAAGATGCAGAGCTGCGCCACGTTGCCGCCGGCGCAGATGGCGCCGTGCATTCAGAAGTACTCGGGCGAGCTGCAGGAAGTGATGGCGGCGCAGACGGGTGCGATGCAGCAGGCGCAGAGCGCGATGTCTCCGAAGGTGGGCTGCACGCAGTTCACGGGCACCATCGAGGGGAAGAAGTTGAAGGGCGACGGCATGAACTGCTCGGGCCCGGAGCCGTATGAGGCGGTGCCGTTCACTGGGCTGATCAAGTAGCGCTCGCCCCTCTAGGCGAGGCAGGTGAAGTCGCGACCTTCGATCCAACCGCGACTCACCAACCACTCGCGAATCTCCGCGCGCGCGCCCTTCGCGCCCACCGTGGCGAGCAGGTGCGTGCGCTCGTTGGGTGGAGCGAGCTCAGCAGGAGCGATCGCCGGAATGCCCTCGAGCTTCCGGCCGATCTTCCGCGGGTGCAGCTCGACGAATTGCTCGATGCGGTGACCCTTCGCGCGCAGCAGCCGCGAGACCTTGAGCCCCACTTCTCCCGCGCCCCAGAGGATCAAGCCGCGCTGGTTGCCGAGGCGCCGCGAGATGAAGTCGCTCTTGATCGCGAGGTGCGCTTCACGGCGATACCGCGCGTCGGTGCGGGTGAGGCGTTGTTCGCTGTCGCGCCAGCGGTGCAGCACTTCGGGCAGACAGGTGAGCTTGTGTCCTCGCTCGAGAAGACGGAGCCAGAGCTCCCAGTCCTCGGGGAAATCTCCGTCGCGCCAGCCGCCCACGTCGTCGAGCACCGCGCGGCGCAACATCACCGAGGGATGGCAGAGTGGCGATTCCACCAGCGCTTCGCGGAAGAGCAGCTCGGGAGTGATCAGCGAGGAGAGCCATTGCCCGTAGCCGATGAAGTTGGGACTCGGCGGTTGATCGTCGCGGAAGATCTCCACGCCGGTTCCCACGCCCGCGAGTGAGGGATCAGCGTCGAGCGCGTGGACGCTCTTCTCCAGTCGCTGCGGAAGACTCTCGTCATCCGCATCCATGCGCGCGAGGAGCTCTCCGCGGCAGAGCGTGCGTCCCAACTCGAGCGCGGCGATCAGTCCTTTGCCTGGACCGGTGTGCACCTGCACTCGCGAATCGGCGCGCGCGTGAACTCGCAGTCGTTCGCCCGTGTCGTCGGTCGAGCCATCGTCGAGCGCGATGAGCTCGAAGTCAGTGAAGGTCTGCGTGAGCAGGCTCTTCACCGCGAGATCGATGGTGCCGGCGGCGTTCCGCGCGGGGAGAAGGATGCTGACTCGCGCCACGGTCCGCACTCTATGCTCTGCAACGTGAGCGTCGTCCTCGTCGTCATGCTGGTGGCTGGCGCTGATGGATGCGCGCACGAGGTCGTGCTCGATGGAAAGCGGCTCAGTGGTGGACCGGTGCAGCACTGCATTCGCCAGGTGCTGCAGACGCGGATTGACGACGAGGACTTCGTCGCGGTGCGCGTAGAGGCGCCTCATCGATTCGAGTCGGCAATTCGCAGCCGCGTGTTCATCTACTCAGTGAGCCGCGGGAAACTCACGCCTCGCTTCCTCGGCTCGGGATTCAGCTCGAGTGAAGTGAAGAAGATCTTTCCACTCAGCGGTGCGCTGGGTGTGGAGACACTCACCACCGAGGGAAGAACCGAACGACTGCGCTGCGTGTTCGACGGCTTCCCCTTGGTCTGCTCGCCCATCTAGGCTCCGCGCCGTGGGGGACAAGGCGACGGGAGAGAAGCTGGTCTGGGGCCACACGGTCGAGGGACTGGTTCGCTGCGGGAAGCCGCGCGCGACTCCGAAGTGGGTCGAGCGGCTGCGCAGTGCGGGACTCGACATCGAGAAGCCCGTCGCTGCCGTGTACACGCGCGATCAGTGGAGCTCGTTCCTGAAGATCTCCGCAGAGGAGCTCTTCGAAGGTCCGATGGAGCTGCGGCTCGAGGAGCTCGGCAACTCGTTCATCGATGAGTACGCGAAGACCTTCCTCGGGAGCGCGGTCGCGACAGTGATCCGAGTCATCGGCATGAAGCGCGCGATCGAGCGGATGACCAAGAGTCTGCGCTCGGGGAACAACTACTCGGAGACGAAGGCGACCTTCACTGGGCCGCGCCGCGCGGAGTTCTGGCTCAACGATTGTCTTGGAATGCCCACGTACATCTGCGGAGCGCTCGCGGCGATCTTGCGGCGCACTGGCACTGAGTCGGTGCGGGTGACGACGATGTCGATGACTGGCGTCGAAGTGATTCTGGAGATCACCTGGGGCGAGTAGCTGTAATCAAAATCCACGTCAGCTCGCCTTGAGAGAGGCAGGGGTCAGTGTCCTCGAACGGTGCGCGACTCGAGCCGGCCTCTCGACCTCGGGCTTCTCGTCACCTGGTGACGTCGCTTCGTGAAATTGGCGACCTGGGTAACGAGCGTACAGGGCCGGCTCGAGCACGACCGGGATCATTCCTCACCGCGTCCCCTCGAGGCTGTTGAGTCGCATCTCGCTCCTGAACGCCAACCACCTGCGGGTAGGCTGCGCACCCATGCGTACGTTGCTCGCGATGTCGATCGTCCTGGTCACCAGCTGCAAGTCGCAGAAGGTCATCGAAGTCGAAACGGAGATCGCCGCGGCGAAGAGCCGCGTGGCCGCCCTCGACAAGAAGCGCCAGGAGCTCACCACCGATCTCAAGCGGCTTCAGATCGAGCGAAAGACCTTCGGTCAACAAGCTGACGAAGCCGCGCTCGCAAGAGAGCGACTCAACGCCGCGTACTACGCGCTCACGCAGAAGCCGCTCCCCGACGGCATTCAGCTCGACGAAGCACTTCGCGCGAAGAGCCCGACGCTCGGCAAACTCGCCGCGGAGATCGTCCAGCGTCAGCTGCCCTGCATCGATGAGTCCGATGCGCCGAGCGACGCCGACGGTCAGGGCGACTGCAGCCCGCCTCCGTTGGCCGATGCGTGTGAAGGCGTCTCCGAGACGTCCACGCAGGCCTTCGCCTGGAACTGCAAGACGCTGCCTGCGAACGGCAAAGTCCCCGCCCTCGCACTCTGTCTCTCCAAGGCCGAGCTCGCTGCGAGCGACTATCCGCCCACCGTCTCCACCAACCACCTCGAAGGCGACGTGGTGCGCATGGCATACGAGAAGAAGGGCCGACTCTTCGTCGCCGATTGGCCTCCTCCCTCGATGGCTCTCTACGAGCCGGAGAACTACGCGGAGCTCGCGACCTGCCAATCCGAGAACGACAACGCCCAGTGCGTGCGCACGTGCGACGAGCGCTGGGGAAAACTCGGCGGCTGCGGTGATTGGGGAGGCGATGGCTACGAAGGAGAAGGCGGCGACGCGGACGGAGACGAAGAGCCCTACGAGCTCCGCGCCGCGCGTGAGGCCGCTGCTCGCGAAGAGCGTGAAGCGCAAGAAGCGCGCGATGAGCTCTCGTACCAGGAGTGCGTCGCGGCTTGCGGCTCCCCCGAGACCGAGGAGGAAGTGATCAGCCACGTCTCGCTCGAATACAAGAGCACTCCGGCTCCCGGCCTCTACCAGTTCGCGGTGAAGGGTCAGAACGAAGAGGGCAAGGCGACCGAGACCAACACGCTGCTGATCAGCTTCATGTCGGTGCACGACGAGCTCGCGGGCAACGGAGAGCCAGGAGAAGAAGACACCGTCGGCGACCTCAACACCGTGCTCAACGTGCGGAAGATCATCGAAGGCAAGGTGACCGATGGAGAGCGCGTGCTCGCCGGCCTCACCACCGAGGACCTTCCGACCGCCGCGCGCATCACGATGGACGGCACGAAGCCGCCGGTGAAATTGGATCTTGATCAGACCTGCGCGTTCGCCGATGAGATCAAGAACACGCTGCTGCAGGAGCGTTGCGTGGTCGCGAAGAAGCAGCGCGACGAGCAGAAGGCGAAGGACGAAGCACGGGTCGCTGCCGAAGCAGCGAAGAAGGCCGCCAAGCTCGACGGAGGCGTCGGGGATGCGGGAACAGTCGCTGTCGCCACACCAACACCTTCCACCTCGGACGCGGGGGTGACGCCATGAAGCGCTCTCATCTGGTCCTCCTCGTGTTGCTCGCTGGGTGCAATCGCGCCCTCCCTGAGCGTGAGGCCGAGCTCGCGGCACTCAAGCGGGAAGAAGCGCACCTCGGCGCGCAGCTCAACCTGCTCACTCGAAACCTGAACACGCTGAAAGGCAACGCGCAGGGCGAAGAGAACCGCTCGAAGGCGAACAGCGCTGCACTCCGCACGCTGCAGGTCTCGATGGTCGAGCACTGGAAGGGCGAAGCCGCCGTGCTCAAGGCGAAGAAGGACGCGGTGAAGATGCCGAAGTCGCTCATCGAGGCGCTCGATCTCGCGCAGTCGGTCGCGGGCGGAGAGGCGCTCGAGAAGCGCTTCGTGCGCGCGATGGCCGCCAACGACACCAAGGAGCTCACCAGCGTGCTCGACTACTGGGAGTCGTATTGGATCGAACAGGCTTCACCTGAAGAGGAAGTGACGCCTCCGAAGGTGTGCCCTACCAACCGCACGCTCAGCTGCACGGCGATCGACGACGACAGCCTGTGGTGTCCCGATCCCGAGCAGGCCGCTTCGTGGGCGCTGCTCCTCGAGAATGGCACGCTCACGGTGGGCCGCCTGCCCGTTGGGCAGAGTCACGTGGTCGACGCGCGCCTCGCTCCGCGAGTGTGGCTCACGCGCATGGGTGACACAGAGACCGGAGCGCTCTTCCTGCACACCTTGCGCGGTGGAACGTTCGTCACCCAGTGGCAGGCGCGATTCGTGCGCGATGACGGGCGGCTCGAGCGGCTGCAGGCGAACTTCGACGAAGATCCCTTCACCGAAGGTCTGTTCTGGACGAAGGACGACCTGCTCTTCGCTGATCCAACCGCGAAGGATGACGTGACGTTGCTGCGCGATGCCCAGGCGTGCGAAGCGCTTGCGCTGCTCGAGGGCGTGCCTGCTCCGGTGCGCGAACGCTGCAGGGTCATGAAGACCGCCCCAGTAGCAGTGGACGCCGGGGTCCCCTGACCACCCACCAGTACCGGCATTTCGCCGCGCGACTCACGGCAATACATCAGTGGTGCCTCAGAACTCTGGGAACAGGGGAAACTGATGAGCACTCTGCTTGTGGTGTTGTGCCTGGCCACTGCTTCGCCGCGCACCGAATCGAAGGACGAGCTGACTGAAGAAACGCTCTCCTGCCGGCCTGCGGCGAAGCCCTTCTTCAATCGTGCGTGGGATGCGCTCTCCAACGTTCACCTCGAGGAGGCGCGCTCTCTCTTCCGCACCACGCTCGAGATCGATCCCACGTGCACCCTCGCGTGGGCGCATCTGGGCGCGCTCACTCCAGGAGAAGAGGGACAGCACATTCTCGAGGGGGCGATCGCTGGCGGCCGCGGTATCACCGAGCAGGAACGGCTGCAGGTGCGCGCGCTGGCTGCGCAGCAGAAGGGTGATCACGAACAGGCCCTCGCGTTCACTCGCTCGGCGTTGATGTACGACCCGCTCTCGTACCGGCTCAACTTCATGCTCGCGCAGCGTGCCGGAGCGCTCAGTCGCTGGACCGAGATGTTGCCCGCGGCGCTGAAGACGACCGAGCTTCAGCCGGACCGCGGCGCGGGATGGAATCAGCTCGGCTACGCGTACTTAGGCCTCGGGAAGAATCCGCAGGCGGTGGCCGCGCTCAAGCGTTACGCGCAGGTCGCTCCCATGGAGCCGAACGCGCACGACTCGCTCGGTGATGCGTTCCTCGCGAACAATCAGCTCAATGAAGCGCGAGCGGC
>CBIHPJ010000003.1:0-48549 GCA_966211295.1 uncultured Myxococcales bacterium
GAGACCAGCTGGGGCTGCGCCGGCATGGCGACCTCGATGGTCGCGAACGATCTCGCGCTGCTCCCGATCATCATCGGCGCGAGCAAGGAGCAGAAGGAGCGGTTGCTCCGCCCCTTCACCACCGGCTTCAAGCTCTGCTCCTTCGCGCTCACCGAGCCGGGCGCCGGCAGCGACGTCGCCGGACTCCGCTGCACCGCGCGCCTGGAGGGCGATCACTACGTGGTGAACGGCCAGAAGCAGTGGATCACCAACGGCGAGTACGCCGATCAGTACACGCTCTTCTGCACCACCGACCCCTCGCTCCGTCACAAGGGCCTGATGTGCCTCGCGGTCGAAGGCCGCCCCAAGGGGCTCACCGTCGGCAAGCACGAGAACAAGATGGGCCAGCGCGCCTCCAACACGGTGACCCTCACCTTCGAAGACGTGAAGGTCCCGGTCGCCAATCGCATCGGCCAGGAAGGCGAAGGCTTCATGATCGCCATGGCCACGCTCGACAACTCCCGGCCGCTCACCGCGATGTTCGCCATCGGCATCGCGCGCGCCGCGATGGAGCACGCGATCGACTACTCGAAGCAGCGCACGCAGTTCGGCAAGCCCATCGCCGACTTCCAGGCGATCCAGTTCATGATCGCGGACATGGCCGCGGACATCGAGGCGGCGCGCCTGCTCACCTACAAGAGCGCGTGGCTGCTCGATGACGGCCAGAAGAACACGCTCGTCTCGAGCTACGCCAAGCGCTTCGCCGCCGACATGGGCATGAAGGCCGCCACCGACGCCGTGCAGATCTTCGGAGGCTACGGCTATTCCCGCGAGTACCCCGTGGAGAAGCTGATGCGCGACGCCAAGCTCGTGCAGATCTACGAGGGCACCAGCCAGGTGCAGCGCATCGTGATCGCTCGAGAACTACTGAAGGGCATCTGACTTTCTGGGACTTCGCAGCCGCTTTTTGGGGTTGCGCCACCCACTGTTGATTCATAAATCAGCCGCACACAATGCGGCGCGTCAATCAGCGCCACTGATCCGTCACACTCGAAGGAGCATCCAGATGCCGTTGAAGATCCTCGTCACCGCAAAGCGGGTTGAAGACTCTGAGTCGAAGATCAAGGTGAACCCCGCGGGCACCGGCATCGTCGGCGAAGGCCTCAAGTACAAGATCAACCCGTTCGACGAGATCGGCGTGGAGGAAGCGCTCCGCCTCACCGCGAAGCACGGCGGCGAAGTGATCGTCGTCTCCGTCGGCACCAAGGACGTGCACGAGCAGCTGCGCCACGCGCTCGCGATGGGCGCCACCAAGGCGATCTGGGTGAACCACACCGGCCCCATGGATCAGCTCGGCATCGCCGCGTGCCTCCAAAAGGTCTGCGAGAAGGAGAAGCCTGACCTCGCGATCCTCGGCAAGCAGGCCATCGACGACGATCAGAACCAGGTCGGTCAGTACATGGCCGAGTGGCTCGGCTGGTCGCAGGCCACCTTTGCTTCGAAGGAAGAGTCGCTCGAGTCCGAAGCGGAGAAGTCGAAGACCCCCGCGATCAAGCTCGGCGCCGACAGCAAGAGCATCACCGTGATCCGCGAGGTCGACGGCGGTCTGCAGACCCTCGAGTGCCCGCTCCCGTGCGTGGCCACCACCGAGCTGCGCCTGAACCAGCCGCGCTACGCGTCGCTGCCCGGCATCATGAAGGCCAAGAGCAAGCCCATCCAGGAGGAGACTCCCGCGGGCCTCGGCGTCGACATGGCGCCCAAGCTCACCGTCACCAAGCTCACGCCTCCTCCTGCGCGCAAGGCCGGCATCAAGGTGCCTGACGTGGCGACGCTCGTCGAGAAGCTGAAGAACGAAGCCAAGGCGCTTTGAGCAACAGCGCTCTCTAAGAATCCCAAGGAACAAGGAACACATCATCATGGGCAACGTTCTCATCGTCGTCGAAGCCAACACTGACGGGTCGCTCCGCAAGGCCACCCTCAACGCCATCACCGCCGGACAGCAGCTCGCGAAGGCCACCGGTGGAGAAGTGCACGCCATCGCGCTCGCGAAGGACGCGAATGCGCTCGCCAACTCCGTGAAGGAGTACGGCGTGAAGGTGGTGCATGCCGCTTCCGGTGCGCAGTTCGATCACGCCATCGCCGAGAGCTGGGCTCCCGCGATCGCCGCGGCTGCGCAGTCGATCAACGCGGAGTGGGTTGGCGCTGCCGCCACCTCCATCGGCCGTGACGTGCTCCCGCGCGTGGCCGCCAAGCTGAAGGCCGTGATGGCGAGCGACGTGCTCTCCGTCGAGGGCTCGGGCGCAGACGTCGCGCTCACCCGCCCGATGTGGGCCGGCGCGGTGATCGCCACCGTGAAGCTCACCGGCTCGGTGAAGTGCTTCACCGTGCGCGCCACCGAGTTCGCCGCTGCCGAGAAGAGCGGCGCGGGCGAGGTGAAGGCGTTCGCGGGCGGCGACTCGAAGCAGTTCTCGAAGTTCGTCGGCTTCAAGGAAGTGAAGAGCGCCCGTCCCGCGCTCACCGAGGCGAAGGTCGTCGTCTCCGGTGGCCGCGGCACCAAGGGTGACTTCAAGCCGATCGAAGGTCTCGCCGATGAGCTCGGCGCCGCCGTCGGTGCCTCGCGCGCGGTGTGCGACGCGGGCTGGCAGCCGAACGATCTGCAGGTCGGTCAGACCGGCAAGGTCGTCGCTCCGGCGCTCTACATCGCCGCCGGTATCTCGGGCGCGATCCAGCACGTGGCCGGCATGAAGGGCAGCAAGACCATCGTCGCGATCAACAAGGACGCCGACGCGCCCATCTTCCAGATCGCCGACTACGGCCTCGTGGCTGACCTCTTCAAGGCGCTCCCGGAGATGCAGGCCGCGATCAAGGCCGCGAAGTAGCGCGAGCCGTCTCGCGGCGCCGCGAAGCGGTGCCGAGGCAGCAGCGCCAAGAAGAGAGACACTCAGTGCACGGAGTGACTGTTGACCTGGATGACTCGGCGCTCACCGCGCTGGGCATCCATCGCTTGAGCATCCCCGTGCCGTTCATCGAGGCCGGGGGGCCGGCGAACGTCTACGTCATCGAAGACGGTGACGGTCGGTACACGCTCTTCGATACGGGGATCGGGACGAACGACGGCATCGCTGCGCTGCGTGGGCAGGCAGCGGAGCGGAAGCTCGATCTCAAGAAGATCTCCCGCATCGTGGTGAGCCACGGGCATCTCGATCACTTCGGCAACGCGCAGATGTTGTCCGAGGAGAGCGGGGCGCGCGTGTTCATTCACGACGCCGACGTGGAGAAGATCGTCGGTGACGCACGCTTCGCCGCGATGCTTCGCAAACACCGAGGGTACTTCCTGAAGATCGGGGTTCCGCTCGAGACGCTCGATCAGATGCAGGCGAACGCCGATCGCCAGCCGAACACGATCCGCTACGTGGAGCGCTCGCGGCTTGGTTCACTGCAGGACGGCGAGGTGCTGCGCTTCAAGCACTTCGAGGTGGTGGTGAAGCATCTGCCTGGTCACACGCCGGGCCTGGTGTGCCTGTACGCGGAGCGGCAGCGCCTCTTCTTCGCCGACGATCACGTGCTCGCGCGCGTCTCTCCAAATCCCGTGCTCGATCTGTCGCAGGGCGAGGGGAAGACCAAGTTCCGCGCGCTCTCGCGGTATCTCGAGGGCGCGAAGTGGGTGCGCGATCTCGAGCTCGATGCCGTGCTGCCGGGACATGGACCTGCGTTCAAGGGTCACCGCGAGCTGCTCGATGGACTCTTCGCGTTCTACGGCGTGCGCCAGGCGAAGCTCCTGGCGCGCATTCAGCAGGAGCCGGTGACCGTGTTCGACTTGCTCCCCACGCTGTTCCCTCGGCGCGACACCAATCGCCTGGTGCTGATGCTCTCTGAAGTCTTGGCGAACGTGGAAGTGCTCGAAGACGCAGGCAAGGTCACCGCGCACGAAGGCGACGTCGTTCGCTACGCTGCCGCGGCATGAGACTCGCTGCGCTCGTTGTGATCCTGGCTGCCCCCGCGTTCGCTGATGACCCCGGTATGACGCTCACCATGGTGATGATGCGCTCGCCCGCGATCTCCGCGGACGGTAAGCACATCGCGGTCTACAGCGACGCGCCTGGTGACGAGAGAGACTCGAAGTCCTCGCTCGCAGTGTTCGGGAGCAACGGCAAGCTCGAGAAGCGACTCGGAGTGGTGCCGCCGGCGGTCGACATGGCGCGTGCTTCCGCTGATGCGGCGAAGGTGGTGAAGGTCCTCGACGATGGGGGCTACGCGCGAATGGGACGCATGGCCTCGAAGGGCGGGGTGGCGGACAAGGCCGGCGGCTACAGCGTCGATCTCTCGAGCGGTGACGTGTCCCTCACGCTGAAGATCGCGAACCGGAAGATTTCGATCACAGGCACGCGCGCAGACAAGAAGCTCAAGCCCGTCGAGCTCGCTCTGCCCGCGAAGGATGGCGCGTGCACGGGCGACACCACGTTCAGCGTGGCGAACACCATGGCCGGTTACGACGCGAAGTCGCAGCACCTCGCCTTCGAGGTGATCGTCTTCTCCGGTGACACCGGGTGCTTCGCGCACGACTTCGTGGTCACCCTGAAATAGCCGCGCGTTGGATCTCGTGGGATCCTCTTTCACGTGATCCAGATGTTCCACGTCACGAAGGCCTACCCGGGAGATCCTCCCGTGTTGACCGACTTGAACCTGGACATCGGGAAGGCCGAGTTCGTCTTCCTCACCGGGCCTTCTGGCGCGGGTAAGTCGACGCTGCTCAAGCTGATGTTCCTCGCGGAGCGGCCCACCAAGGGCCAGATCCTCATCGCGGGGCGGAACATCGCGCGCGTGCGCGAGTCGTCGATTCCGTACCTGCGGCGCAACATCGGGGTGGTGTTTCAGGACTTCAAGCTGCTCCCTACTCGTACCGTCGCGGAGAACGTGGGCTTCACGCTCGATGTGCTCGGGGTGTCGCGTGAAGAGGTGCGCGAGCGCTCGGTGAAGATGCTTCGGCGCGTGGGGCTCGAGCACAAGGCGGATGTTTCTCCGCTGAAGCTCTCGGGTGGCGAGCAGCAGCGCGTGTCACTCGCGCGCGCGCTGGTGAACGATCCCGCGATGCTGCTGGCGGACGAGCCCACGGGAAATCTCGATCCCGCGCTCACCGTCGAGATCATGGATTTGTTGTGCGACGTGAACGCTCGGGGGACGACGGTGATCGTCGCGACTCACGATGCTTCGCTGATCGAGCGGTATGAGAAGCGCACGCTGCGGCTCGAGCGTGGCTCGTTGGTCGCGGATGAGCGCGGCGAGAAGGCAGCGCGCCTGATGGTGAACGACCAGTAGTACGCCCCTCACTCCGAGATACCGTGGGAATCTTCGCGACCTCAGAGGCGTTTGCGCCGGCTCATGAAACGGCTCGCCCTCGTGGTGCTGGTGCTCGCAAGTTGTGTCGGCTGTGACCAGGCCACCAAGCGCGTCGCCGTCGCAGCGCTCGAAGGTCAGCCCACGAAGTGTTTGCTCGGAGACACGCTGAGGCTCGGACTCGCTCGGAATGAAGGTGCGTTCCTCTCGATGGGCGCGAACCTGCCGCACGATCAGCGCTTCTGGCTGCTCACGGTTTCCGTCGGCATGCTGCTCGCGGGCCTGCTCGCGTTCACTCTCAAGTCGAAGAAGTTGTCGCTGCTTCAGGTCGCCGGGCTCGCGATGGTGCTCGGTGGTGGTGCTTCGAATTGGCTCGACCGCGCACGGGACGGCGGCGCGGTCGTGGACTTTCTGAATCTTGGAATCGGCTCGCTGCGAACGGGAATCTTCAACGTGGCCGACGTCGCGATCCTCGCCGGCGTGGCGTTGATGGTGTGGCCGCAGCGCTCAGTTCGAGCCGCTGACCAACGAGCCGCCTGACGCGCTCACGTTGGTGCTGTCGCCCGTGCCGCTGATGGTCACCCGGCTGCCGCCCGAGGCAATGCCCTCCACCGACTTGCTCACGTTCACCTGGAGCGTCGAGCCGCCGGTGGCCTCGATGCTCGCGACTTCGGCGAGGAGCTTCTCGGCGTTCACGCCCGAGCCGCCCGAGGCGTTGAGGCGCGCGTCACCCGTGGTGCCTGAGAGCTCGAGCTGGCTCCCGCCCGACGCTGAGGCGCGGAAGGGGCTGGCGTCGATCCCCGTCACGGTGACGGTGCTGCCTCCCGAGGCTTCCGCGGAGACCAGCCCCGTGGTGCTGATGAGGACCTCGGTGAAGTCGAACGAGTCGACGATCACGTTGGGCTTCATGCTCACGATGAGCGTGCCACTGACCACCTTGGTCTCGAGGTTGGCGGCCACCTTCTCCTGGGTGTTCAGCGTCACCGCGGGCTTTCCGACACTGAGCTTTGCGGGGATTCCGTCCTCGATTCGCACTCGCGTGAAGGCGTCGACGGAGCGCGTTTCGGAGACTTCGGGGCCTCCGTCCACGTTGCGGCAGGAGAAGAGAGCGAGGGTTGCGAAAGCGGCGATTGCCAGTCGGTTCATGTGCTCTCAGGTGCCGGTTGGGTGGAAAGTGATCACTCAGATGTCTGCCCTCACCCCGACCCTCTCCCGGGGGAGAGGGAGACAATTGGGCTCCTGAGGATCATTGAGAGAGACTCCCGGCCGACGTGAGCACCAGCGCCCGGCTCGCCTATTTCGTCCGCACCGCCATCGGGAGCATGGTCCGGTCGCCATTCGTCCACGTCATCGCCGTCGCCGCGCTCGGGCTCTCGCTCGTCGGCTTCGGCATGGCGCGCATCGCAGCCGATCAGCTCGATGCACTGCTCGCTTCACTCGGCGGCGAGGTCGAGTTCACCGTGTACCTCGCGACCGATGCTCCCGATGAGCAAGTCAGCGAGCTCGAGAAGGCGCTCGTCAACCGCACGCAGGGCACCATCACGCGCGTCTCTCCCGCAGACGCGCTGGGCCGACTCGCCTCGCAATTGGGAGAGCAGGGCAAGTCGCTCACCGAGCTCGGAGACAATCCGCTCCCGTGGAGCATCGAGCTCAAACTCCCGCCGACCTCGCGTGAGCCGAACGCGCTGAAGGCCCTCGCGGAAAAGACGCGCGCGCTGCCCTTCGTCACCGGCGTCGACTACGGCGAAGAAGCGCTCGAGCGGCTCGGAGTGATCTCCCGCGCGCTGCGCCTCGCTGGACTGATCGCCTTCGCGCTGGTGTTCCTCACCACGGTGATCGTCGTCTCTGCGACGCTGCAGCTCGCGATCTTCGCGCGGCGCGAGGAGATCGAAATTCAGAAGCTGGTCGGCGGCACCGATCGTTTCGTGCGCATGCCCTTCTTGATCGAAGGCGCACTGCAGGGCGTCTTCTCCGGCGCCATCGCCCTCGGAGCGGTCTACGCCCTCATCCGCTGGGTCGAGAGAGAAGGCGGTGACCTGGTCGGCTTCCTCATGCTCGACGGCCACTTCGTGGTCGCGTGGGGTCGGCTCGCGCTGGAGCAGCTCGGTCTCGGAGTCGCCCTCGGACTCACGGGCAGCTTCATCGCGGTGCGGAGGTTCCTGCGCGTATGAGCGCGTTGCTCCTCGCCCTGCTGCTCCACGCCGGAGCAGACGTCGAAGACGAGCATCAACAGCTCGAAGCTCGTCTCGCTGCCGAGAAGGCCGCGTTCGACGCCATCGGCAACGAGAAGAAGGATCTCCTCAGCCTCCTCGACACGCTCGAGCGCCTCGCTCGCGAATCCGCGCAGCGCGCGGTGGTGCTGGAGCGCAACGTCGCCCGCGCCACCAGGCAGGTCGCTGATGCGCGCGAAGAGGCCGAGGTGGTGCAAGCCGAGCTCCTCGAGCAACAGCGCCGCATCGCCCCTCGCCTGGTCACGCTCTACCGGCTGCAGAAGCAGGACTCGCTTGGAGTGCTGCTCTCCGCGGGTGACTTCGCGTCACTGATCAAGCGGCAGCGGGCGTACCAGACGCTCGTCTCCAGCGACGTGCGTGAGCTCGAGGAACTCGCGATGTTCGCTTCCATGCAGCGTCGCCAGGCCAGGCGCCTCGAGCGGCTCGAAGCGACGGGTCAGCGCTACCTTCGCGCGCTGAGATCCGAGCAGGCAGTCAGTCAGGCGCGCCTGCTTCGCTTCAAAGATCTCCTCGCCTCGGTGAATGCCGAGCAGAACCGCATGAGCCGCGTGATCGCGGAGCTCGAGCAGACCGAGAAGGAGCTCGCGGGCATGGTGACGGAGATGCAGAGCCAGGTCGCGAGCAACGCCTTCCGCGCGCGCAAGGGCCAGCTCCCGTATCCGACCCCGGGCATCGTCGAGGTCGGCTTCGGCAAAGTGGTGAACCCGCGCTTCAACACCGTCACCGTGCAGAAGGGCGTCGACATTCGCGCAGCCGAAGGAGCCGAGGTGCACAGCATCGGCACCGGCTCGGTCGTCTACTCCGGCTGGCTCAAGGGCTACGGCAACCTCGTGATCATCGATCACGGCAGCAACTACCACTCGCTCTACGCGCACCTTTCCAACAGCCAGGTCGAGGTCGGCACCGCGGTGGAGGAGGGTGAGGTCATCGGGCAGGTGGGAGACACCGGCAGCCTCAAGGGCAGCTACCTCTACTTCGAGATCCGGAAACAAGGGCAGGCGGTCGATCCACTGCCGTGGCTCAAGAGCGAGGAGTAGGCGAGACTCCGCGCCGCAATGGAATGGTTGTCGCTCGCTAATCGAGTCATTCGCCGCACGCTGATCGCCACCGGTGTCTCGAGCGAGGTGGTGCGGCTGCGTGACGCCGACGTGCATTTCTACCGAGCGGAAGGGAGCGGCAAGGGACCCCCGCTGATGCTGGTGCACGGGCTGGGCAGCTCGGCCAACGCGTTCTTCCGCACCCTGCAGCCGCTCGCGAAGAGCTTCAGCTCGGTGTTCGCGATCGATCTTCCGGGGAATGGATTCTCTCCGGTGCCAGGCGCGGGGCCGATGCACGTGCGCGAGCAGGTCGATCTGCTCCTCGAGTTCCGCCAACGCATCATCGGCAAGCCCGTCTTCCTCGTGGGCAATTCGCTGGGCGGAGGCATGGCGCTCAACATGGCCTTCCAGCAGCCCGAGGTGATTCGTGCGCTCGGGCTCGTCTCTCCCGCGGGCGCGCAGATCACCGAGGAGCGTTTCGCGCAGCTGCTCCAGAGCTTCCAGGTGCAAGACGCCGCGGGCGCACGCGTGCTCGCCCACAAGCTCTTCGCGAAGCCGCCGCTCTCGCTCCTCCTCTTCGCCGACGAGCTACGCAAGATGATGAGCAGCGAGACCGTGAAGAACATCGTGGCGAACATTTCCCGAGCGGATCTGGTGGAGGGCGCGCAGCTCGCGGCGCTCCCGATGCCGACGATTCTGATCTGGGGACAGAACGAGAAGCTGCTCCCGTACGAGGGCCTCGACTTTTTCCGCGCCCACCTGCCCGCACACGCGGAGATTCACGAAGTGAAAGGCTTCGGGCACATGCCGCAGATGGAGCACCCGAAAGCCTTCGTGGAGCGGATCCAGAAATTCGCGATGAGCCGCGGACTGGTCCAGGCTGCTTGACGCTCCCTCGGGTTTGACGCGAAAAGGGCCGCCCCACATGACTCGCGCGCTGCTCCTCACGATCCTGATCGCCGCGCCCGTGTGGGCTGATCTCGAGATCTCCGACGACGCGCTCATGCCTGTCGCTGAGCCCGTCGCGTCGCCCGCGCCCGTGTCCGAGCCGCAGCGGGCCGAGCAGCTCGATGCTGACGACTCAGACGAAGAGGGTGGCGACGAAAGAGACGAAGAAGGCGAAGCCGAGGTCGAGGCCGCCGTCAACGAAGCGCTCACAGACGCGGGCATTCGCTACTCCTCGGATCTGAGCGACGAAGAGCTCACCAAGCGCTGGGTGGAGTCGCCTGACACGCTCGGATCGATCAGCGTGGGTCTCACCGAAGCGGGCCGCCTCGTGAACGGAGTGCCGGTGCCGCCGGACGGCGAAGCGTGGAAGGTCGTCGACGCGAACAACGCCTGGGGCACCCAAGAGACCGTCGATTTCCTCATGGCCGCCGGGAACAGCGTGCACGAGCAGTTCCCCAACGCGCCTCCGCTCCGCATCAATCACATCGGCCGGAAGAACGGCGGCTACCTCCGCCCGCATCAGAGCCACCAGGCCGGCCGCGACGTGGACCTCGGTTTCTTCTATCCAAACGGTGAAGACCCGGGCCACCTCTCGAAGAAGCGCGAGCTGGCGATGGATCTCGCGGTGAACTGGGCGCTCTTGAAGGCGCTGATCACCACCGCCGACGTCGAGTTCGTGCTCGTCGACAAGCGCATCCAGGCGCGGATCTACGAGTACGCGCTCTCGAAGGGCGAAGACAAGACGTGGCTCGACAAGCTCTTCCACGCCGGGCCCGCGTCACTGGTGAAGCACGCGCGCCGTCACCGCGATCACTTCCACGTGCGCTTCTTCTCGGGTCGCAGCCAGGAGCTCGGCCGCCGCATTCAGCCGCTCCTCGCGAAGCAGCCTGATCAGAACGTGCTCATCTACCGGGTGAAGAAGGGCGACACGCTGGGCGGCATCGCGGGCCGGTACAACAGCAGCGTGAAGCTGATCCAGAAGGCGAACGGGCTCTCCAACACCAGCCTTCGCGTCGGGCGCACCTTGAACGTTCCCATTCGCGGACCGTGTACGAATTGCCCCGTTCCTCCGCCTCTGGTGATTCCGCCCCGTTGTCTGCCCCCTGAGGCCCCCTCCAAGTCCTGAAGGTAAGCCCCGAAGAATGGGGCCGTGCCTACACCTGCGGACACGGAGGACGGCTTGGTGCCGTGCGCGGAGGGGCTGGTGCCTCTTAGGATGAGAAATCATGCGCGTGGGTGGTGTTGCTCGTCTCCTCGTTTCGATGCGTCGCTCAGCCTCTGCACCGCTTCGCGGCGCAACCCCAGCGTTCCGCTGGACGGCTTCGCTCCTGGTGGTCGTCTTTGGCTCAGCATCGATCGCCTTCGCGGGTGCGCCTCCACCGCCTCCGGTCCTCAACAAGTCTGAGGCGACGTACCGGCAGCTCGAGCTCTTCGCGCGCGTGCTCTCGTACGTGCAGAACAACTACGTCGAGCCGGTCGACGAGCAGCAGCTCATGCACGGTGCCATCAAGGGCATGCTCGAGACGCTCGATCCGCACACCCAGTTCATGCCGCCCGACGTCTTCAAGGAGATGAAGATCGACACCTCGGGCGAGTTCGGCGGCCTGGGCATCGAGATCGCGAAGAAGAACGACAACATCGTGGTGGTGGCGCCGATCGACGACACGCCGGCGCAGCGCGCGGGAATCCGCTCGGGCGACCAGGTGCTGAAGATCGACGACGAGAACACCCGCAACATGGAACTGGCGCGCGCGATTCAGAAGATGCGCGGCCCCGCCGGCAAGAAGGTGCTGCTCACCATCATGCGCGAGGGGTTCACCCAGCCGCGCGAGTTCGCGATCATTCGCGATCACATTCGCATCGCCTCGGTGGAAGGCGCGATCTTCGGCGGCGTCGGCCACATCAAGGTGAAGAACTTCCAGGAGCGCACCGATGCTTCGCTCTTCAAGGAACTGGAGCGCCTGCGCACCTTGAACGGCGGCAAGGAGCTGCGGGGGCTGGTGCTCGATCTCCGCAACAACCCCGGCGGTCTCCTCGATCAAGCGGTGGCGGTGAGCGATCGTTTCCTCGCGGGTGGCTTGCCGATCGTCTCCACGCGCGGCCGCTCCTCCACCCAGGTCACCGAAGAGCGCGCGAAGGATCGCGACACCGAGAAGGGTTACCCCGTGGTGGTCCTGGTGAACGCGGGCAGCGCCTCGGCCTCCGAGATCGTCGCGGGCGCGCTGCAGGATCACCGGCGCGCGGTGGTGATGGGCACTCCGACCTTCGGCAAGGGCAGCGTGCAGACCGTGATCGAGATGGAAGACGGTTCGGGCCTCAAGCTCACCATCGCGCGGTACTACACGCCGTCGGGCAAGAGCATTCAGGAGAAGGGAATCCTTCCTGACTTCGTGGTGCCCGAGGCGGAAGGGGGCCAGCTCACCAAGGCCGACCAGCTCCGGGAGAAGGATCTGAAGCGCCACTTCAAGGGCGAGAGCGAAGGGCCTGACTTCTCCGCGCTGAAGATCTCGCTGCCCGACAACCTCAAGCCGTGGGACGTGAGCGACAAGCTCCCCGACTACCAGTTGAAGATCGCGCTCAGCTATCTGAACAGCATCGCCGGAGCCGCCGAGGGCAAGGCCACCGCGCGCGCGCCGAAAGATCAGCAGCGCTGAACTAAGTCGAATCGCAGGAGCGGAGGAGTATGGTGCCCGGCCCGTGGCCGGAAACACCAAACAGATCCTCGCGTCGCTCGGCGTCAACGTGTGCATCGCCCTCGCCAAAGGCGTGGCGGCGGTCTTCACGGGCTCAGGAGCGATGCTCGCAGAGACCCTTCACTCCACCGCTGACTGCAGCAACCAGCTCCTGCTGCTGCTCGGAGTGAGACAGTCCGCCAAAGCCCCCGATCAGACCCACCCGCTGGGCTACGGCCGCGACCTCTACTTCTGGAGCTTCGTGGTCGCCCTGCTGCTCTTCTCGGGCGGCGGCGTGTTCAGCATCTACGAGGGCGTTCACAAGATCTTCCATCCGGAGGCGGTGGAGAACGTGCCGCTCGCGCTGGGCATTCTCGTGTTCTCCATGGCGCTCGAGGGCTGGGCGACCTGGGGCAACTTGAAGGAGATGAAGAAGCGCCGCGGCTCGATGAGCTTGCTTCAGTACCTCAAGCGCACGAAGGACTCGGACCTCATCATCCTCTTCGGAGAGAACTCCGCGGCCGTGCTCGGCCTGAGCATCGCGATCGTCTCTCTGCTGCTGGCGTGGCTGACGGGCAACGGCGTGTACGACTCCATCGGCTCGATCCTCATCGGCCTGGTGCTGATCGCCGTCGCGGTGTTCCTCGCCACCGAGGTGAAGTCGCTCCTCATCGGCGAAGCGGCTGACGAGCACATCAGCGAAGCGGTGAAGGCCACCGTGCCCCAGCACCCGAACATCGAAGAGGTGCTGCGCCTCATCACCGTGCAGCAGGGGCCGGGAGAGGTGCTGGTGGCGATGAAGGTGAAGGTGAAGGCCAACCTCACCACGAAGGAAGTGGTCGACTCGATCAACAGCTTCGAGCAGGCCGTGCACGATCGCGCGCCCGAGATCCGTTGGTGCTTCGTCGAGCCCGATCACGAGGCCTGAAGAGGCTGGTTGTAACTGTGGCGTGTGGCTCGCGAGTGAGCGACCATGGGGCCCATGCGCCCGTCGAGCAGGCCCGCTTCCCTGGCCCTCCAGTGCTTCATCGCGTTGCTCTCAATCGCGCTGGTTCGGGTCCCGCCCGCCGCCGCCGCGCCTTCGCCCCGTGAGCTCCTCGCTGACATCACCCTGAACGCGAGCGGTCCACGCATCGCGGTGGTGGTCGTCTCGCAGGATCTTCGCGCCTCCCAGCAGCAGGGTGCGCTCGAAGGCGCAGCCGAGGCCGCGCTCGATCGCGCCACACGCTTCAACGTCATCCCCGTGCACGACGCGTTCAACCCCACCGCTGCGAAGAAGCAGGAGGGGAGCCTCGACGACTCGCGCGAGAAGATGAAGACGGGCAAGCAGGCGCTCGACGATCTCGACAACGTGAAGGCCACCGAGGCGTTCACCCAGGCGGTCGACGCGCTCAAGGAGAGCGACCTCTCCCGCAACTTCCCCGCGCTGCTCGAGGCGTGGACGATGAAGGCCGCGGGTCACGCCACCGGCGGTGAGAACGGCCCCGCGAAGAAGGACATCGAGTCGGTGGTCGGCCTCTCGCCCAGGGCGGAGTTCTCGCCCACCTTCTTCCCCCCCGACCTGATCAAGTTCGCCGAAGCGCAGAAGAAGTTCGCCGCCAACGCGAAGGGTGAGCTGCTGGTTCGCACCGAGCCTCCGGGCGCGCGCGTGTGGGTCGACGGCGTGTATCGCGGCGTGAGCCCGGTCACGGTCGCGGGCCTCACCGGCACCAAACACTTCATCGCCGCCTCCGAGGGTGGCTACGCGCTGGGCCAGAGCCAGGCCGCTCCGGGCGAAGAGGTGATCTCGCTCGCGTCATGCGAGATCGGTCCCGGTTGGAAGAAGGCCACCAGCGAAATCAAGAAGGACCCCGAGGGTCCCACGCGCGACAGCGCCGCGCAGACGTTGGGCAAGGCCGCGCAGCTCGACCAGGTGCTGCTCGTGGTCTCGAAGAAGAGCACCGCGGGTGAGCAGCTCGACCTCATCGGCATTCGCCTCGACGTGAAGGACGGCCACAACGCCTCGTACCGCACGGGCACCGTGAACCCCGGCGATCCGGAGGCGCTCGCCACGTTCTTCGACGGGCTCACCGGCAAGGACGCGAAGCGCGACGGCCGCGATCCCGTGCATCACTTCAAGGGCGGCGGTGGTGCGCCGATCAAGACCATCGCCGGCGTCTCACTCCTCGGCCTCGCCGTCGTGGGCCTCGGGATGGGGATCGGCTTCGGCGTGACGGCCAACAACCGGGCGGCCGAATGGCGCGTCACGCCTCAGACCCAGACCTTCATCTCCTCGAACCTCGAGAGCGAGGGCATCACCTTCGCCGCGGTGGCCGACATCTCGTACATCGTGGCGCTGCTCGCCGCGGCCGGCGGCGGCACCTTGCTGCTCACCAACTTCCTCGGCGGACCCAGCAGCGCCGACGACGGCAAGAAGAGCGCGGACGACGCCAGGCGCCTCGAGCGCGACCGCAAGGCCGCCGAAGATCGCCGCGAAGCTGAGGAGCGCGCGAAGGAAGACGAGCGCCGCCGCGAGGACGACAAGAAGCGCGAGGAGGATCGGCGCAACCAGAAGGACACCGACGCCAAAGCCGCCGAAGAGAAGAAGAAGGCCGACGAAGAAGCGGCCAAGAGCGCCCAGGACGACGAGGCGAAGAAGAAGGAAGACGAAGAGAAGGCCTACAAGAAGATGAGCAAGAAGGAGCGCGCGGAGTTCGACCGCAAGAAGCGGGAAGAAGAGAAGCGCGCCGCGGCCGAAGAGAAGAAGCGCCTCGCCGACGAGGAGGCCGCGAAGAAGGCCGAAGAGAAGCAGAACGGAAAGCTCTCCAAGAAGCAGAAGGAAGAAGAGGAGCGCCGCAAGCAGGAGGAAGAGGCGGCTGCCAAAGCGAAGGCCGAAGAAGAGGCCCGGAAGAAGGCCGAAGAAGACGCCGCGGCCAAGAAGAAGGCCGATGAAGAGCGCAAGAAGCGCGAAGAGGCCGAGAAGAAGAAGAAGACCGAAGACCACGACGACCTGCGCAACTACTGAACCCAGCGGAGCAGGCAGTGGTCTTCCGACCGCGGAGCGAGTTCAACCTCGCTCCCGCGTGAGTCGGTCAAATAATCGACAGCCCGGTACAGACCTGTAGCGTCTGAGGAATTCGAGCGGGCATGGCTCCTGCTTTTCACCATGCTCGAGACGCAACACCGCGGCTCAAGGGACACAAGGACACATGAATCAACGACGCGTTGGAGTGCTGCTGGGTGGCTGGGGCGAGGAGAAGGACATCTCGGTGAAGACCGGTGAGGCCATCGCCACGGCGCTCGAGAAGCGCGGCCACGCGGTGACTCGCATCATCGCGGGTCAGGGCCTGGACCAGACGGTGCGCAGCGCCGCCATCGACGTCGCGTTCCTCGCGCTCCACGGTCGCATGGGTGAAGACGGCAAGGTGCAGGGCCTGCTCGAGGTGATGGGCGTGCCGTACACCGGCTCGGGCGTGCTCGCTTCGGCGCTCGCGATGAACAAGACCTTCGCCAAGAAGCTCTTCCGCCAGCACAACCTGGCGACGCCCGCGGGCTACACCGTGAGCGCCTCGCAGGTGGCGAACGTCGAGGAGCTCCACTGCGATCTCGGTTTCCCCTGCGTGGTGAAGCCGGCGTCGGGCGGCTCTTCGGTGGGACTCTCGCTGGTGCACACCCGCGAGCAGCTGGCGCCCGCGGTGGCGCTGGCCTGCCGCTACGGCGGTGAGGCGCTCGTCGAGCGCTACGTGAAGGGCAAGGAAGTCACCGTCGCGATCGTCGGCGGTGAAGTGCTGGGCAGCTGCGAGATCAGCTCGCCGGGCGCCACCTTCGACTTCGCCACCAAGTACGAGGGCGGGGCGCGCTACCACCTGCCTCCGCGGCTCTCGGCCACGCGCATCGCGAACATCGAGGCGATGGCGCTCACCGCGTACCGCGCGCTCGGTTGCAAGGGCGCCGCGCGCATCGACTTCATTTGTCCCGACGTCGGCAACGAGGTGCTGCTCGAGGTCAACACCCTGCCGGGCATGACGCCGACCTCGCTGCTGCCGAAGATCGCCAAGCAGCGCGGGATGAGCTTCGAGGACCTCTGCGAGAAGCTGCTCACGCTCGCCCAGCTGGAGTCGGTCGAAGTGCAGCCCGCGCCGCAGGTCGTCGAGCGCGCGGCTCCCGAGCGTCACGCCAGCTGAAGTTCTGCACGAGGTGGGACCTCACCCACCTTCCATTCAGGCGTCCGAGCGCGCGAGACTGTTCCCATGATCTCCACTGCGCTCGTGACGCTGCTCCTTGCTGGTGCTGGTGAGCCCATTCGCCTCGCGCCTGGTGCGCAGGAGGTGGTGAAGACGCACGGCCTCACCAAGGTCGCGCTCGGCGATCCGGCGATCGCTGACGTGACGCCGACCTCCAAGGGCGAGCTCCTCGTCACGGCCCGCGGCCGCGGCCGCACCACGCTCACCCTCTGGACCGCGAAGGGGATGGAGACGCGGCAGATCGTCGTCGACGACGGCAAGACCACCGAGCTTGGCCGTATCGTGAAGCAGATGGTGAACCCGAGCCTGCGCGTCGAGGAATTCGGCGGCACCACGGTGATCGACGGCGTGCTCGACTCGCCCGCTGAGCTCGCGCGGCTGCGTCAGCTCACTGCGAACGAGAACGTGACGATCCTCGCGCGGCTCGATCCTCGCGTGTTCCCCGCCGTGGCGCAGAACATCACCGCCGCTCTCCAGCGCGCGGGCTTGAAGAATGCGTACGCCTCGGTGGTCGGGCAGACGATCGTGCTCGAGGGTTCCGTCGCTGATGAGCGCGAGATGCAGAAGGCTCAGCTGATCGCTGACGGCTACGCCGGCGAGCTGCTGCATCGCTGATCGTCTGCTCTCCTCACACTCGCTCCCCGAATGTTTGGGATGACGCCGCGCCGCGTCAACTCAATCGATCGAAGGGTTTGACACAGGCGGCCAACCTCCCTAGAAGGTCTCGTCCTTCGCCCGGGAGGGGATTCTCCTTGAGTTCCGGGCACTTGGAGAGGCCGGCGCCGAATGAGCCCCGCAGAGATTGTATTT
Organism: uncultured Myxococcales bacterium; assembly: GCA_966211295.1. Taxonomy (GTDB): domain Bacteria; phylum Myxococcota; class Myxococcia; order Myxococcales; family Myxococcaceae; genus Archangium_A. Next base: position 17,235 of record CBIHPJ010000003.1, read on the forward strand.
TTGGCCGTCTACTTCAGCGTGCTCGCCGTGCTCTCGGTGTACGGCTCGCACCGCTACCGGATGGCGTACCTGTACTACCGCCACAAGTACAAGCTGCCGACCCCGAAGGGTCCTCTCGCGAAGTTGCCGCGCGTCACGGTTCAGCTCCCCATCTTCAACGAGATGTACGTCGTCGAGCGGCTCGTCGACTCGGTGTGCAACATCCAGTACCCGCGCGAGCTGCTCGAAGTTCAGGTGCTCGACGACTCGACGGACGAGACCTGCGGCATCGCGCGCGCGCGCGTCGAGCAGTGGAAGGCGAAGGGCGTCGACATCGTCTACATCCACCGCACCAACCGCCAGGGCTTCAAGGCCGGGGCGCTGGAGAACGGCCTGCACCTCGCGAAGGGCGAGTTCGTCGCGGTCTTCGACGCTGACTTCGTGCCGAGCCCCGACTTCCTCACCCGCACCGTTCCGTTCTTCGTGGATGACAAGGTCGGCATGGTGCAGGTGCGCTGGGGCCACCTGAACCGCGAGTTCAGCATTCTCACGCAGGCGCAGAGCATCCTGCTCGACGGTCACTTCCTCATCGAGCACACCGCGCGCAACCGCTCGGGCTGCTTCTTCAACTTCAACGGCACCGCCGGCATCTGGCGCCGCGACACCATCAAGGACGCGGGCGGCTGGCAGCACGACACGCTCACCGAGGACCTCGACCTCTCGTACCGCGCGCAGCTCAAGGGCTGGCAGTTCGTGTTCCTGCCCGAGATCATCTCGCCGGCTGAAGTGCCGGTCGACATGAATGCCTTCAAGTCGCAGCAGCACCGCTGGGCGAAGGGCTCGATTCAGACCGCGAAGAAGCTCCTCCCCGCGATCCTCAAGAGCGACCTGCCGTACGAGGTGAAGAAGGAAGCGTTCCTCCACCTCTCGAACAACGTGGCCTACCTGCTGATGGTGGTGCTCTCGGTGATGATGCCGCTCTCGATGGCGCTCCGCTTCAAGCAGGAGCTCTACGTGACGCTCTGGCTCGACCTGCCGGTGTTCGTGGCGTCGACCGCGTCGGTTGGCTTCTTCTACGTGGCGACGGGCCGTGAGCTTGGCCTCAACTGGTGGAACCGGATCAAGTACCTGCCGTTCGTGATGAGCCTCGGTATCGGCATGGCGGTGAACCAGGCCAAGGCCGTGGTGGAGGCGCTGCTCGACAAGCAGTCCGAGTTCACGCGCACGCCGAAGACGGGCTCCGAGGGCAAGGCCGTGAAGGCCGTGAAGAAGGCGTACCGCGGCAAGCGCAGCTGGGTGCCGGTGATCGAGCTCGCGTTCGGCATCTACTTCACGGGCGCGGTGTGGTTCGCGTGGACGCACGAGATCTGGACGTCGCTGCCCTTCCTCGTGCTGTTCCAGTCGGGCTTCCTGTACGTCGGCATCAACTCGGTGCTCGAGTTCCGCGGCAAGGCCAAGGCGGCGCCGCAGGTCGACGCGGCGGCTCAGCCGACCGTCTGAAGTTTTCGCGAATTGGCTTTCGCGTGGTGCTCTGAGGTCCTGCTTTGGGGAACGCGGGCGTTCGTTGATCTGGGGCTTGCTCAGTCCGAACAGGCCCCGCGATCTCGAGCTTTCTTGGACTGAGTGACTCGGCTTCGGTCGAGTTGCGCACCAAATGGGACCAGGGTCCCAATTCGTGTGTCAGTGCCTCCGAGTATGACCTCCGAATTGGACGGAGGTGGACGGTGGCGGTGATGGACGACATCGAGAGTTATGGCGTGCAGGGGCTGGTCTCTCGGAAGAAGCTGATCGACGAAGAGATAGACCCTGAGCAGATCGCGTATCGCGTTTTCGACAAGTCGCTGGTTCCGGTTCAGCGCGGGATCTACCGATTCCGCGGAGTACCCGCGACGTGGCACCTGCGCGCGCGCGCAGCAGTGATGTACGTGGAGAAGGGGAGCGCGATCTCGCACTCGTCTGCCGCATTCCTCCACGGCATCGAAGGCTACAAGCAGCCCGAGACGATCGAACTGCTCGTGCACGAGCGCGTCAGAACGAGGCCGCCAGGGGTTCTGGTGCACACGACCGACGAGACGTTTCAGGCCATCGAGTGCGGGCTGATCAGGACGACCTCACTCCCCCGCACGATCATCGACCTCGCCGACCAGCTCTCGATGGATGCGACCGAGAAGCTACTCAACGCCGCGTGGAGGATGAAGAAGCACACGTTCATCCCGTGGCTTCATCAAGAGCTCGCAAAGCTGAAGCGCACCGACTGGAGCGGGCTGGATCGTGTCTCTCAGCTTCTTCGACGCATGGGACGGCGTGGCCTCGATAGCGATCTCGAACTCGAGGTGCTCAAGGAGATCGAGCGAGCCGGCCTGCCTCGGCCGACGAAGGGACTCGTGATCCTCGACGACCAACAGCGCTACGTCATCCGACGGGACTTGGGCTGGGACAAGTGGAAGGTGGTGCTCCACTGCGACAGCGTCGCGTGGCACGGCACAGAAGAAGCGATGGTGCGTGACGCGGCCCAACGCTCCGAACTCTCGCTCCTCAAGTGGACTCAACTCATCGTGATGAAGCGAACACTCAAAGACGGACGGTGGCTCGGCCACCTCGATCGCGCCCTGAGACCTCGCTGACACACGAATTGGGACCCCGGTCCCATTTCGTGCGGAACCCAGTCCGAAGCTGAGTCACGCAGTCACACAAAGTTCGAAGTGAGAGGCCCGTGGGAGCTGGGCGCGCGACAGGCACCCAGCATCACCACTCACCTCAAGGCCAACTCGCAACTTCAGCGACGAGCGCGCTCGACCTTGAGCGCCTTCTCGCCGTGCTGCTTGCCGGCGAGCGACTCGAACGCAGGCGCGTCACCCTCGGCGACGTGCACGTACGAGTACGTCCCGCGCAGCTCGGTCTTCGTCACCTTGTCGCTCGGCGCACCGAGCGCAGAGAGCGCCGTACCGAGCCCGGCCTCGTCCACGCCGTCGGCCTTGCCCAGGTTCACCCAGATGCGCACGTTGCCCGGCGCGACTTCCACCTCTTCACGCGGAGCGCGCTCCCGGCGAGGACGCTCACCGCGCTCGCCACGATCACTGCGCTCGCCACGCTCACGACGCGGACGACGCTCAGACGGACCGGAGTCAGACGCGCTCTCGGTGGTCGGATCATCGATGGGAGGAAGCGGCTGACCCGACTGCATCAGCTCGAACATCTCGCGATCTGTCAGGCGCTTCTTGGGGGGCGGCTTCGGCGCGGCCGGAGCAGTCTCTGCAGGGGTGACCGACGGCGTACCATCCGGAACAGTCTTCGCTTCCTGCGCGGCCTTGTCCTCAGCAGCGGGCCGAGCCTCGCGAGGCGGACGCTCTTCGCGGGGCGGACGCTCACCACGTTCCGCTCGGTCACCACGATCGCGGCCACGGCGGCCATCACGATCACGACCACCTTCGCGCCCTTCACGGCGCGGCGGACGATCTTCCTTCGGGCGCTCACCACGCGAGTGACCGCTCGTCGGAGCAGCAGCGACAGCCTCGCCACCCTCAGGCTGGTGCGCCTGGGCCTTCTCCATGCGGCGGTGCGTGAAGAAGTAGCGGAGCATGAACGCGATCAACTCATCAGCATCAGCGCGGCCCTTGAGGTCACCCGCCAACGCGAGGAACCCTTCGTAGATGGAGCCCTTGGCGGCTTCCTTCAGCTCGCCAACGTGGCGCTCCGTCCACATCTTGGCGGCCTCTTCAGCGGTAGGCATCGGCTTCCTCTCGAACGTCACATTGAACTTCTTCTCCAGCGAGGTGAGCGTCGCGAGCTCACGGCCGGAGGTCAGGTTGAGCGCGGTGCCCTTCTTCCCGATGCGGCCCGTACGGCCGACACGGTGGAGGTACACGGCGGGATCTTCGGGCAGCGAATAATTGATGACGTGCCCGAGATCGCTGATGTCGATGCCGCGCGCCGCGATGTCGGTCGCGACCATGAACGCGAGCTCGCCGCGCTTCACGCGAGCCATCACGCGCTCACGCTCCTTCTGCGCGAGGTCACCGTTGAGCAGCTCGGCGTCGAACCCGTTGCGATTGAGCACCGCGGTCACGAGCTCAGTGTCAGAGCGCGTGTTGCAGAAGATGATCGCGTTGTCCGGGTCCTCCATCTCGAGCATGTAGAGGAGGTTTCGCGGCTTCGGATACGCGTCCGAGAGCTCGTAGCGAACGTGGGTGATGTGATCGACGGTGTACACGTCGCCCGAGAGCAGCAGCGTCTCGGCGTCGGTCGTGTACTTGCTGATCAACCGGCGAATGTCTTCCGGCACCGTGGCCGAGAAGAGCAGCACCTGCCGCTGCTTCGGCAATTGGTCGAGGATGCGCGTGACTTCTTCGTAGAAGCCCTGGTTCAGCATCTCGTCGGCTTCGTCGAGCACCGCGTGCACGCACTGCTCGAGCTTCAGGTTCCCGCGGCGAATGTGATCGTGCACGCGGCCCGGAGTGCCCACCACGATCGCAGCGCCGCGCCGGAGCGCGTCTTCCTGCTGCGACATCGACGAGCCGCCGTAGATGCAGACGATCTCGATGTCGCGGTACTTCGCGAGCTCGGTCAGCTCCTGCGCTACCTGAATGGCCAGCTCGCGGGTGGGGCACATCATCAGCGCGCGAACGCCGCGAGCGCCGAGGGGAATGCGGTCGATGATCGGCATGCCGAACGCCGCGGTCTTGCCCGTGCCGGTCTTGCTGCGAACGATCAGATCTTTTCCCGCGAAGGCCGGCGCGAAGGACTTGGCCTGCACGGGTGTCGGGTGGGTGTAGCCGCGCTCGGAGATGGCTCGCCGCAGCTCGGGCGAGAGACCCATGTCGTCGAAGCTCACTTCCGCGCGGTATTCCTCCGGTCGATCATCCGTTCCGGTGGGAAGTTCAACTTGAGGCTGACTCATTCTGCTTCGGATGTACCCGCGCCCTCCCCACGTAGCAACGACTCATTCCCGTGCTTCTGGGTCGCTCCGCTGGACCAGTCGCTGCGCTCCTGGCCCGTCCGCTCCGCTCCGTGAGCGACGGGCGTGCGTTCTGCTGTCACTGGGAATATGGGTAAGCGATGGCAGCGCGTAAGAAGGGCACCTCGAAGTCGGCCACTTCTCCGGACGACGTGGTCGACGCCGAGTTCGTCGAAGCCACTCCAGCTGCGCCGGCTCCCGCGGCGAAGGCGAAGGCTCCCAAGACAGCCAAGCCCGCTCGTGAAGGGAAAGTAATCGAGGCCGAGGTCGTCAAAGACGACGAGGAAGGCGCGGAGCCTGCCGAAGAATCCGAAGAAGTCGAGCCGGCCGCCGAAGAGCTCGAAGACGTCTCCGCTGACGTCGAGGTGAAGCTGAAGCCCACCCGCAGCACGGGCCTGGCCAGGACCGATCCGCTCGCCGCGTACATGGCGGAGGTCACCAAGCACCCGTTGCTCACCCGCGAAGAAGAGGTCGCGCTCGCCAAGCGCTACCGCGACACCGGCGACGTGAAGGCGGCGTACAAGCTCGTCGCCTCGAACCTGCGCCTGGTGGTGAAGCTCGCGCACGAGTACCACCGCAATCCCCTCGCGCTGCTCGACCTCGTGCAGGAGGGAAACATCGGCCTGATGCAGGCGGTGAAGAAGTTCGATCCCGAGCGTGGCGTGAAGCTCTCGAGCTACGCCGCCTGGTGGATTCGCGCGTACATCCTTCGCTACATCATGGACAACTGGAAGATGGTGAAGCTGGGCACGACCGAGGCCCAGCGGAAGCTCTTCTTCAAGTTGCGCCAGGAGCAGGAGCGCCTCCTCAAGCAGGGAGTTGAGGTCACCCCGAAGCTGCTGGCAGAGCGGCTCAACGTGACCGAGCAAGACGTGGTGGAGATGGATCAGCGCCTGGGCAACGACGAGGTGTCGATCGACGCCCCGCTGCCCGGCTCCGAAGACGACAAGGCCACGCGCGCCGATCGCCTGCTCCCCGCCTCTGCTCCCGATGCCGACGAGGCGCTGGGGAACAAGGAGCTGCGCGAGCTGTTCCGCACCAAGTTGGCCAAGTTCAGCGCCACGCTCAACGAGAAGGACCGCTACATCTTCGAGAAGCGCCTCACCGCAGACGAGCCGATGACCCTGCAGGACATCGGGGCGCATTACGGCGTGTCGCGTGAGCGCGCGCGCCAGCTCGAGGCCGCGCTGATGGACCGCATGCGAAAGTACATGCGAGAAGAGATCCCCGATTTCGATCTCGTCGCCGAGGCGGAACGCGAATGATCCCAGGCCCCAACGAGCTCGCCCTGCGCGCGCTCTTCATCATCCCCATGCTGCTCTCTTTGTCCGTGCACGAGTGGGCGCACGCGTGGAGCGCATGGAAGCTGGGCGACGACACCGCCGCGCGGGAAGGGCGTCTGACGCTCAACCCGATCGCGCACATCGACATCCTGGGGACGATTCTGCTGCCGCTCCTCGGCATTCCGTTCGGCTGGGCGAAGCCGGTTCCCGTGAACCCGGTGCGCTTCAATCGCAAGGTGACGATGAAGACGGGCATGGCGATCACCGCGGCGGCGGGGCCGATCAGCAACCTGATCCTCGCGGTGATCTGCGCGGTGGCCCTCGGCCTGTCGATGCGCTTCGCGCCTGAGACGGTGGCGCGCCAGCAGGGGATCTTCTTCCTGCTCCTCTACGGAGTTCAGCTGAACGTGGGCCTGGCGATCTTCAACATGCTGCCGCTGCCTCCGCTCGATGGGAGCCGGATCCTCGAGCGCTTCGTGCCGCTGAGCTGGCGCGACACGTGGGAGAACTTCTCGCGCGTGGGCCCCTTCGTGCTCTTCGCGGTGATCGCGGGCGGCGGGTTCCTGCTCTCCGGGCCGATCTCGATCGTGAGCGGCACGCTCTACGATCTGATCCACACCATCGCGCGCAGCTAATCCTTGCCGAGCTCTTCGAGGAGCTGAGCGGTCTGCTCGGTCAGCTCTCCGGTGCGATCGAGCAGGGTGTCGAGCTCGATGAAGATCGCGTCGACCTCTTCTTCGCGGCGCGGCGGCGGCACGTCGCCTTCATTCGCGAGGCGATCGAGCAGCGTCATCACGCGCAGCAGGTGCTCGTGCGCGAGCAGCAGATCTCGGCCTGCGCGCGTACCGTGACGGGTGAAGAGCATCCCCGTGGAGAAGAGGCGGGTGACGGCCCGCTTGTTCGCCTTGAGCACGCGGTCGAGCCGCGCGCGGTATTCCTCCACGCGGCGCGTGAGCCGCGCGTCGTGGAGATTGACGACCTCCGCCACCTGGACAACCTTGAGAGCGCGGCGCTTCGACATCGTGATTCGCCGCTTAGCACGGGCGCGCAGGTGAGGATCTGCTGATCAATTTCGCGAGGTGCTACGGGGTGATCCATCATGCCTGCCTCCCTGCAGATCGCCGACGTCGCCGATGGTGTCCGCGCGCTGACCCTGTCTCATCCCGAGCGGAAGAACGCGCTCGACGCTGGCTTCCTCGACGCGCTCGAGCAGGCGCTGATCAATTCGGCGGGCGTGCGCGCGTGGTTGGTTCGATCCGTCGGTGATGTGTTCTCGGCGGGCTACGACCTCACGGCGTTGAATGGCTTTCCCGAAGGGACTCCGTTGCCTGATGAGCGGCTCGGCGTCGTGTTCGATCGGCTGATGCACCATCCGGCTCCGAGCGTGGCGCTGGTGACGGGTCTCGCGGTGGGGGCGGGGTGCGAGCTCGCGGCTGCTTGTGATTTTCGCGTGGGGAATTCGGCGGCGCGGTTCTCGATGCCGCCCGCGAAGTTGGGCGTGGTCTATGCGCTCAAGGGACTTCGTCGACTCTCGTCGCGAGTAGGTGAGCAGGCGGCGCGGAGAATGTTCCTCACCGGACGAGTCGTCTCAGCGGAGGAAGCGCTGAAGCTCGGTTTGCTCGACGTGCTCTCTGATGATCAGGCCGAGGGTGAAGCGCTCGGGCTGTGTCAGGAGTTGGCGCGCAATGCTCCGCTCGCCGTGAAGGGCATGAAGCGGGGCTTCGAGTTGCTCTCCGGTAGCAGCGAAGCGGATCTCGCTGGGTACGAAGTCCTGCGACGGACTTCGTTCAACAGCGCAGACGTTCGCGAGGGGAAGGAGGCGCTCATGAGTCGGCGCGCTCCGGTCTTCAAAGGCGAGTAACCGCTCGCCCCTCACCCCGACCCTTTTTCTTTGGGACGCTGCTGCCTCGGCACCGCTTCGCGGCGCCGCGAGACGGCTCGCGCTCCCCGTTTCACAGGGAGAGGGAGAACAGGTCAGACGTCGGCGAACAGCTCGCTCATCCGCACGCGAAGCGCGGTGGCGATGCGGTACAGCGACGAGATCGACGCCGACGACTCGGCGCGCTCGATCTGCGAGAGCAACGAGACCGAGAGGCCGGTGCGGCGCGCCAGCTGCTTCAGGGTGAGGTTCTGACGCGTACGTCCCTCACGAATGAAGCGGCCGATGGTGCGGTGCAGCTCGGCCTCGGGATCGCGCGTGATGCCCTTCTTCTCGAGCACGCGCTTCACGGTGTCGATGAAGGTCACCGGGTCGATCGGCTTCTTCACGTAATCGCTCGCCGCGAGCTTCAAGCTGGCGACGGCGGTCTCGACCGTGGGGAAGCCGGTGGCGACGATCACCGCGATGTCGTCATCGAGCTCGCGGATCTGCTCGAGCACTTCGGTGCCCGACAGCTTGGGCATCATCATGTCGAGGATCACCAGGTGGAAGTTCCCCTCCTTGAGGGTGGAGATCACCTTGGTGGGATCGAGCAGGGCGGTGACGAGGTAGCCCTCCTTGATCAAGAGAGCCTTGAAAAGTTCAGCGTTGTCGGACTCGTCATCGACAACGAGGATTCGGATCTGTTGTGAGCCGCGCACGTTCAGTCCCTGGGGAAGGTGTTTACTGCTTCGCCGCGTCGAGGATGGCCTTCACCTTCGGCACGTATTCGTCGTCAGCCGGAGCCACATCGAGGAAGCGCTCGTAGAACTTGCGAGCCTTCTCCATGTCGCCGGCGCTCTGATCGCGAGTCGCGATGCTGGCGTACACACTGCCCAGCAGGCGGTAGCAGGGGTGGTGCTGCGGAGCGATCTTGATGCACTTCTCGAGACGCACCACCGCGCGCTCGTAGTTCTTCGCCTTCTTCTCGTCAGACGCTTCCTTGAAGAGGGCTTCGGCCTCTTGTGTCTTCGGGTTCACGGCCGGGGTCTTCACTGGATCGACCTTCGGAGGATCGACCTTCACCACCGGGTCAACCCTGGGAGGAGGATCGGCCTTGGGCGGAGGATCGTTCTTCGGAGGATCGGCCTTCGCGATCTTCTGGGCGACCAGCTCGGAGCGACGCGACTCGAGCTCGTCGTACTTCACCTTGAGCAACTTGGTACCAGAGGCGGAGTCGAGCTGGTTCTTCGCCTTCTCCAGTGAACCGCTATCGAGGAGCTTGGCCGCGTTCTCGAGCGCGTTGCGGTTGGGCTTCTCGCTCTCCAGCTGCTGGAGGAACGTCTTCGCCTCGGGGATCAACGTGCCCTCGACGCTCGCTTCCTTCGCGAGAGCCTCGGCCTTGTTCCAGTCGAGCTCGGCCGCGCCTTCCTTCGCATCGGCCAGCTTGGCGTACGCCTCACGCTTGAGCTCATCGAGATCGGGCGCCTTCACCGGATCGGGAGGCGGCGGATCCTTCTTCACCGCCGCGACAGGATCCTTGATGGGCTTGTCCTTCGGGGGCGCGACCGCATCGGGCTGGCTGCTCTTCCAGACGATGTAGCCACCGCCGCCGAGGATCACGACCAGCAGGGTGACACCCACCGCGATCAGCGGGGCCTTCGAAGCGGCAGCGGAGTCTTCACCTGCTCCTTCGGTGTCTTCGCTCGCGGACGCCTTCGCAGCAGCGGCTCCCCGCGGCGGCGACTTGGGAACGGTGACCTCTTCGCCGGGGCCCACGAACTTGATCTTCACGTGGCCCAGCTCGATCACGTCGCCGGAGCGGAGCGTGACCTGCGCGTAGGACTCGCCGTTGACCATGAGGCCGTTGGCGGACTGCATGTCGACCACGCGCCACTCACCGCTCTCCTCGCGCACCACTTTGCAGTGGGTGCGGGACAGCGAGCGGTGATCGATGACGATGTCGTTGTCGTCGGTGCGACCGATCTTCAGCTCGGTCTTGTTGCAGGCGAACTCTCGACCCGAGAGGTCGGTGTTCATGATCACCAGCCGGGGAGCGTCGGCCGCTTCGATCTCGGCGACCGCGCGCTTGCGGTTCGAGCTGCCCTCGATCTGATCGATGCGGATGACCGCAGTCGCCTGATGCTTGGGCACTGCGACGGGAGCGTCGCTGCCGACCTCTCCTTCGTCCGCGTCACGAACGTCTTCGTCGTTGGCTTCCTGCGGCGATTCCACGGCCGGGAGTGCCGGCATGGTCGCACTGGGATCAGGCAGCTTTCGGGTCGGAGACTCGAGCGGCACCGTGGGAGCGGCGACCTGCTTGCCCTCCTCAGCCTGGAGCGCCAGGTCGTAGTCCCCGATCTGAATCAGATCGCCATCGGCCACCTGCACCTGTCCGGAGATACGGTCACCGTTGATCCTGATCCCGTTGTAGCTGCCGAGATCCTCGATCAACACGTGACCGTTGTTCCGCATCAGTCGCGCATGGCGACGTGACACGTTCCGCTCCGTGAGGCGGATGGTATTGCCCTCTTGACGACCGATGGTGATCTCGTCCCTCACAAAGGGGACGACGGTCTTCCGGCCCTCGTCGTCTTCGATGATCAGCTTCAACACGCCGGACCTTTCTACCATCACTGTATGGATCACAACACCAGTTATGGAGAGCGAAACCCGAACGTTTACACATCGTTCTGGTGATCTGCACCCTGATCATGGCAGGGCCTTGAGGGTACAGTTCCATCGGACGAATGGCCGGACCTGTCACCCTCCGCACCGACGCAGGCGACGAAGACCTCGATCTTGCTGAATTCGAGGCTCGTCTGCAGCAGGGAGAAATCTCTCCCCAGTGCTACGTGCGCCTGCCGGCAGTGACGGGTGACCAGTTCGTCGCGGCATGTGAGCTCGACCTCTACCAGCGGCTCCATAAACCCCGCCGGGCCTACTTCCGACGCCGCTTCTCCGTGGATCGGTTCCCGTGGCTGACCTCGGGGCTCATCTTGTTGAACGTCGCTGTCTTTTTGGCGACAGCCGAGAACGGCCAGCTCGGGCTCGACGCGATGGTGCGGCACGGGGCGAAGGTCGGCCCGCTGATCTTCGATCTGGGCGAGGTGTGGCGGCTCTTCACCGCCAACTTCCTGCACCACGACGCGCTCCACATCGGCCTCAACATGTTCGTGTTGTTCAACGTCGGAGGCGTGCTCGAGAACACGTACCGCACGCTCGATTACCTGTGGCTGCTGGTCTTCACCGGCATCGCCACCATGACCACCTCGCTCTTCTTGAACGAGGCGATCACGGTGGGCGCGTCGGGCATGGTGTTCGGTTGCCTCGGCGGCGTGCTCGCGTTCGGCCTCCGCTATCGGAGTCTTCTGCCGACCTGGTACCGCACGCTCCTGGGAGACGCGGCGATTCCGACGGTGCTCGGCCTCTTGTTGATCGGCATCACTTCGCAGGGCGTGGACAACTGGGCGCACGTGGGCGGCTTGCTCGCGGGGATCGCCACGGGCGCGGTGATGCGGCCTCGGCTGCTCGCTGATTCGCGCAGGCTGTGGTGGGAGCCCGCGTTGCGCGCGGCGCCTTCACTCGCGGTGCTCGCGGTGGTCTTCCTCGGGGAACCGCTCTTCTTCGGGCAAGTGCTGCCGCGCATGCGCACGGAACGCTCCGAGGCGTTCGGGCTCACCATGCCGGTGCCGTCGGGTTGGTCGAGCGGCGCTGATCCGCTCGGTTCTGTCGCGTGGTTCAACGGACTCTCTGGAGCAGGGCGCGCGAGCTTCGCCGCCGAGGCGCTGGAGATGCCCGAGGGCGCGGATGTGAACGAGGCCGCGCGGAAGTTCGTGGAAGAGCGGCTCCGTCCTCGCGACCTCGGGGACGAAGTGCTCGACGTACACGCGGAGCCGCCCGAGACGTGGCGCGTGGCGGATCGCGACGGGCTGCGCGTGAAAGTGACCATCAAGGAGACGGGTGGGCTGCGAAGGCTGATGGTGTTCTTCGTGCCGCGCGGAACGCTCGTGTACCAATTGGTCGCGGAGTCTCCGCAGGGCTTCCCTCGGTACGCGCAGGTGGCGCAGTGGATGGTCGCGGGACTTCGTTTCACCGAGCCGCGCGCGCTGCGGTTGGTGCGGGGTGAGGCGCTCCTCTTTCCCAATTCACCCGATGCGCAGGCTCGCCTGGGCCTCGCGTTGTTGGAGCAGGGAGAAGGTCCTGCCGCGGCCGAGGCGCTGAGTGCGGCGGTGCGAGGTGCTCCGGCGATCGTTCCGTACCGTGTGGCGCTCGCTCGGGCGTACCTCGTCTCTGGAGAGGTCGAGCGCGCCTGTGAAGCGAGCGTGGCCGCGCTGCTCTATGGCCCCGAGGACCCGCAGGCGCTCGAGGCCGATGCTCGTTGTGAATTGGCTCGTGGACACCCTCGTCGTGCGCTCGAACGGCTCGGACAGGCCAGGGCGGCTGCTCCGAGTGATGAACGGCTCAAAGCCGCCGAGTCGAAGTTGCGCGCCACGCTGCCTGAGTTCAGGTAGCTACAGCGAGCGACGACCGACGGCGCAGGCCGGAGGGCGGTTTAAGCGAGCGCATCAGGAGAGAGGGACCATGAAAACGTCGCTGTGGATGAGCGTGCTCGTCTTGTGCGCCTCGGTGGCCCATGCCGAGGAGACCGCCGCGGAGATCGCGAAGAAGTCGCGCGAGCGTGGTGCGCTGAACCTCGTCGGACTCACCGCCGAGATGAAGCTCGTCTCCACTGGTGCCGACGGGAAGAGCAAGGAGCAGGTGCTCACCTCGAGCTCGCGCGACATCAACGGCAAGAGTCACGCGCTCGCACGCTTCTCTGCTCCCGCGGGCGTGGCTGGCGTCGCGGTGCTCACCGTGGCCGGGGCGCAGGGAGAAGGTGACGACGTCTCGCTCTACCTCCCGAAGCTCAAGCGCGTGCGCAAGGTGGCGAAGAGCGATCGCGGCAAGTCGTTCATGGACACGGATTTCTCGTACGCGGACATCGGCTCCAACGGCACGCGTGACGAAGACACCAAGCGCATCGAAGACGCGAAGATCGAGGGGCGCGACTGCTACGTGCTCACCGGCAAGGGCGACGAGAGCTCTCCCTACGGCGAAGTGAAGATGTTCATCGACAAGCAGACGTCGGTGCCGATGCAGGTCGAGTACTCCGACAAGGCGGGCAAGCCGCTCAAGCGCTACCGCACGCTGAAGCTGAAGCAGTTCAAGGATCGCGTGCTGGCCGCGGAGTCGGTGATGGAGAACCTGCAGGCCAACACCAGGACCCAGATGACCGTGCTCAAGCTGGAAGAGTCCACGCTGGGTGATGAGGCCTTCACTGATCGCGCGCTCGAGCGCGGCTGATCGCTTGAAGCGTTTCGTTCCGTTGCTCGTGCTGCTCGCCGCCGTTCCCGCGTTCGCGGAGGACGACGGCGGAGCCATGATGATCGAGAGCTTCGAGAATCCGGCTCCCGCGAGCTCTGGCGGGATGCAGATCGAGACGTTCGAGGAGGTCGACGCGGGCGAGCTGAGCAAGGCGCTGGTCGAGGTCGCCGATGCCGGGCCGGCGATCGAGTCGTTCAAGACCGAGACGTCCGCGCCGACGGTGCGCTTCTACGGTTGGACCTCCGGCTACACCTCGCTCGACACGCGCTTCGATTCACCCCGCGGGGTGCCGCTCGCCGAGAACGTCTGGGAAGGTCGGCTGCGTGCAGTGCTCGGCGTGGATGTGAAGATCAACGAGCACCTGCGCATGGTGCTCGAGGGACGCGCGCAAGTTCGTGGCGCGTTCCAGCGCGACTTCGATCGCGCGAAGGGCTTCTTCGAGCCGATGCTCGGAGACGCGTTCATCGACATCTACACGAAGAAGGTCGACATCCGGATTGGTCAACAGCGCATTCCGCTCGGCGCGAACGCGGCGCTGGCTCCGGCTGATTCGCTGAACCCGAAGGATCTGCGCGAGACCGGCGACATCGAAGACTCGGTGCTGCCGGTGTTCGCGATTCGGGCGCAGGGTGAAGTGGGGAAGCTGTCGTGGCTGGCGGCGTACGTGCCGTTCTTCCAGCCGCACCGCGTGTTCGTCTTCGGTCAGGACGAGGGACTCTTGCAGCCTGCGTTCGGGCCGAGCTTCGACAACACGCGCATCGATCCGTCGATCGAGGACTACATCCAGGATCGCGTGCTCGAGACGCAGCGGCCTCCGCCCTTCGTGGGAGATGTCGCGCTGAGAGTGGTCTCGACCGGGCGCGTGAAACTGGGCGCGAGCTGGGTGTGGATGAACGAGAAGCTCTCGCGCGTGACGCTGGATCCTGAAGTTTCGCAGGTGCTCGCGGCGAACGCGGCGGGGCGTCCGGTCGATCAGGCCGCGGCCGTCTCAGTGCTCAATCGTTTCCAGGCGGGAGAGACGCTGTACCGAGGGTTCTACGGGCGGCAGCACCTCTTCTCTGCAGAGGCGTCGACGTTGCTGGGGCCCGGACAGCTCGACGTCGACCTCACGTACACGCCGCGCCAGACCTTCTACAATCAGGACTTCCGCCCGGTGGACAAGGCCGCGGTGACGTGGGTCGCGAGCTACAGCCAGGCGTCGGACTCTCCGGTGATCTACTCGCTGAGCTACCTCGGGATGGCGATCCCCGACATCGGCGCGAAGGAGCAGCTGATCATCCTCGAGCCTGCGACTGCGATGGGCGCGCCGCACACCGCGTTCTTCCATCTGTTCATCGGGCTCGTCGGCGTGTCGCTGCTCAATGATCGGCTCGAACTCGCGCTGCGGGCCACGTTCGAGCCGGTGCAGCTGAGCTTCTCGATCTCACCGCGCGTCACGTGGATGGGCTTCGAAGGACTCAAGATCTACGCGTCGGCGGAGTTCTACGAGGGCACTCCGTGGAGTCCGTTCGGGTACTTCAACCGAAATGACCGCATCGTGTTGGGCGCTCGGTACGACTTCTTCTAAGACGGAGAGGCCGTGAGTCGTCCCGCCATCCTCATCTTGCTGTTGCTCTCCTCGTGCGAAGAGAACGAGCCTGGGGCGCTCGAGTTCGATCCCCTCGAGCTCGACTTCGGGGACGTGGAGCCGAGCATCGACGGTGGGCAGACGAAGCTGGTGACCCTGAGGAACTCCTCGGCTCTCAACGCGGCGTGCAGCTTCGGGGAGCCGCTCTCCGAGCCATTCGCCACCCCAGTGACCCGCGAGTTTTTGCTGAACTCCGGTTCGACGAAGGACATCCCGATCACCTTCCGTCCCACGGACGGTCTGCTTCACCTCGGGACGCTCAAGCTCACCTCGAGCGACGGGAGCTGCAACGTCTCGCTGCCCATGCGCGGCCTGGGGAGCGGCGTGCTGGTCGCGCAGCCGCAGCAACTCATCTTCAAGCTCGGAGTGGGCGAGCGGCAGACCCGGGAGCTGCGGGTGGAGAGCAGTCGCCGCACGCCGACCCCCATCAGCCTGCGCTGGGTGACGAACGGCTCGCCCTTCACTTACGGAACGCCGCAGGGGCTCACGGTGCCGGCGAGTCGCGGCCTCACGATCGAGGTGGATGCGTCGCCGACGACCTGGGATCCCACGAACGCTGTGCTGCGCATCACGGGCGCCGGGCAGGAGCTGAACGTGCTGGCCGTCTACGTGCCGTCCTCGCCTCAGCTCGAGGCTCGCCCTCGAGTCCTCGACGTGCCGCGAGTGCCAGTGGGCGAATTCGCCGAGCGTACCTTCCGCATCGGCAACGTCGGCATGTCGGGGGATTTCCTGAGACGTCTGGAGATCACGCAGATCATCTCGAGCGACCCTGTCGAGGTGGACATCGTCGCGGCGAATGTCGGTGGCACTCTCTTCGAAGGCTCGTGGGAGGACGTCAGGCTGCGCGTGCGGCCGACGAGTCCCGGCCCGAAGAACTACCGCGTCTTGATCGCTGCCTCGCCCTCCTTCGTGGAACCCATCGAGGTCACCATCTCGACGATCGCCGAGGTGCTGCAGCCGTGCACGATGGAGGTCGCTCCCGTTTCCCTGCTGGTGCTGGGAGATGCCGCTGATGGGGGCCTGGAGGGCCGCGTCACCTTCACCAACCGCGGGACCACGCGCTGTCTGATCGACAACCCAGGGCTGGACGCAGGCACGTCCGGGTTCGCGATCACCGCGGGCGGCGGCTCGCAAATCGAGGTGCTCCCCGCTGGTACTCACGAAGTGAGCATCGCGGGGGCCAGGCTCCCAGCCGGCTCGATCGTCGGCGCGTTCGGCTTCCACGTCTTTCGGGACGGTGGCGCCGAAGAGTGGATCGAAGTGCGCGCGCCCTGACTCGCCGCTGTACTTCCTCTAGTCGACGCCGCCGTCGGGCAGCGCGACCGCGTTCTTCTTGATCCAGTCGGCCAGCGGTTGGCGTCGCGCGTCCGTGAGCCTCGGAAGCAGCGAGGCGAGGAGCTCGGTGGTCGGGCCACGTTGCTCAGGCTGAGCGAGCCACGCTGACTGTGCTCCCAGCACCTGCGCGTCGAGGAGCAGCCGCACGTTCTGACCTTCGGTGAAGCGCTGCTCCGCGCTCTTCGCGAGGGGAATCGCTTCGAGCGGCTTGCCGGTCTGCACGAGCGCGCGGGCGAGCGCGAGCTCGGTCTTTCCGAGGCCAGAGGCACCACTCTCCAGCCGCAGTTCGAGCGCCTTCTGCAGGAGCGGAATCGCGAGCTCCGGGTGGCCTTGCGCGAGCTCGAGCAGTCCCTGGGTGTCGGCCAGATCCGTCGCCACGGTGGTGTCTCCCGAGGCCACGCGCCGCTGCACTTCCGCCACGGCCTTGCGCGCGTCTGCCCACGCCCCGAGCTGAATCCACGCCGCCGTCTGCTCGAGGAGCGCGGTGGAGATCTCCTTCTCGCCGGTCTTTCCGCTTTGTCTCGCGAGCTCGAGGTGATGCGTCGCGGTGCTCAACGCCTCGCCCCAGTACTCGCCCGCGAGATACAGCTCAGCCTCGAGCTCGAGCACCGGGAGCATTTCGCTCGACTCGGGCCCTTTGAGGGTGAGGCGTGTCTCTTTCACTTCGCCGAGGAGCTTCTGCGCGGCTTCCAGATCTCCCGCGGCGATCAGCAGCCGCACCAGCGACTGCGCCGTGTGCAGACACTCGGGGTGTTTGAAGCCGAGCGCCCTGCGGCGAATCTCGAGCGCGCGCTCAAACGCGACGCGGGCCTCGGCGGTCTTGCCCATGCGCCTGAGCGCGACCGCGAGATTCTGCGAAGCCACGGCGACGTTGGGATGCTCAGCACCTTCAAGCTTCTCGTGGAGAGCGAGGCTCTGTTGATATCGAGCGACGGCCTCCTCGTACTGAGTCAGTCGAGTGAGGACGATGCCGAGGTTGTTCAGCGTGGAGGCGACCTCGGGGTGCTCTGCGCCGAGGTGTTCCTGCTGGAGCGTGAGCACGCGCTCGAAGTCAGCCAGCGCGGGCTTGAAGCGCTTGCGGCGCAGATCGACAAAGCCCTCGTTGCGCGCGAGTTCGACCTGCACCTCCCAGTCGCCGGGAACACGCGCGGCGGCGGCGGAGGCGAGCCGACTCCACGTATCGGCGTCGGCGTCGGAGTCATCGAAACCTTCATTCGCGTAGAGCCGCGAGAAGCCGCGCGCCGCGAGGCCCGCTTCACCTGACTTGAGCGCCTGCTCAGTGGCCACGAGGTTCGCCTGGCGCGCGAGCTTGCTCTCACCGCGCTTCAGCTCGAGCCGCGCGAGCAGCAGGTACGCTTCGGCCTGGGTGGCAGGCGGTGCCGCTGGAGTGAGCCCGAGCTTCAGCTTGTCCGCACCCGAGGCGTACTTTCCCGCGGTGAAGAGCACGCGCGCTTCCGCCATCGTGGCGTGCAGTTGCTTGTCGGCCGCCTGCTCCTTTTCGTCAGCGGCCAGGTGGCGATGCATGCCGGCGCCCGTGGTGCACGAGACCGCGGTCTCCATCTCTCTCGCGGCCGTGGGGGCGTTGTTCACCACGTCGTGATCGGCCGCGTCGAAGAGCGAGACCAGCGCGGTGAGCCGTTGCAGGCGATCATCGAGGCACGCGGTCTTGAGCGTGGTCACTTCGGGCGAGTCGATCTTGCGAACGCGCGCTGCTTCACAGACCTCGCGAGAGGCGACCACCCACTCGGCGGCCCAGGTGTCGAGCGCGCGCTCGGTGCTCGCCCACGATTCGGCCGCGTACGAGAGCCCCGTGGCCTTGAAGCCATCGCGGAGCTTCGCCTTGCGCGCGACGTCCCACACTCCGGCGAGCTTTCGCTCGGTGCCTCCGCAGACCAGCAAGCGCTGCCGAGTCCACGCGCCGTAGCCGATGCCGAAGATGGAGAAGAGGACGAGGCCCACCACGAAGAGCGTGCGGCGTGGATTGCGCTTTGCGCGGGGACGGAGCGCCTTGATGAGCGAGTCCATCTCCGGCCAACGCTCGGCCGGGTTGGCCTTCAGTCCGCGGCGCAGCACGTCTTGCACCCACTCGGGCACCTGCGTCTCCGAGGGCACCGGAGTGAGTCGACCCGCGGCGATCTCCTGCGCGTGCTGCTTCAGCGTCGCTCCCGAGAAGGGACGACGGCCAAACAGGCCTTCCCAGAGTGCGACGCAGAAACTGAACTGATCAGTGCGCGCGTCGGTGGCGAGACCGGCGATCTGCTCCGGCGCCATGTACCCGGGCGTGCCCATCACCGCGCCATCGCGCGTGAGCGGCACCGCGAGGGAGCTGTCACTGAGCGGAATGTCTCTCTCCGCGGCCGCCGCCGACGGCGACGGAGTGGAGATGGATTGGCGTGCGAGGCCGAAGTCGAGCACCCGAGGCCGCTCGTCTTGACCGAGCAGCACGTTGTCGGGCTTGAAGTCGCGGTGCACCAGGCCCGCGCGATGAGCGGCGGAGAGTCCCTCGGCGGCGCCGCGGAAGATCCGCACCACGTCTTCCCACGGATGCTGGCCCCGCAGCCAATCGCCGAGCGTCTCGCCGTCGACGTACTCCATGGCGACGAACACCCGATCTCCGAAGAGACCCACGTCGTGCACGGCGATCACGTTGGGGTGCTGCAGGCGCGCCATCGCCTGGGCCTCGCGAAGCAGACGCGCCTTGCCCTCTTCAGCCGAGAGCGCGCCACCCCGCAGCAGCTTCAGGGCTACCTTGCGATCGAGCTGTGGATCGTACGCGGCGAAGACCTCGCCCATGCCGCCGGCGCCGAGCTTCTCGAGCAGCACGTAGCGGCCCAGGTTCGCACCACGCTGGAGCGGCATTCCGGTGGCGTTGGTGACGAGCCCGCTGCCTTCGGCACGCGTGGGGACTCCGTCCTTCGAGCTGCCGATGGCGGTCTTCGAGAACGCCGCTGACGAGATGTTCTGCTGCCGGTGACGGCACTCTTCGCAGCCCGCGAGGTGGCTCTCGACCGCGCTGGCGGCTTCTCCTTCGAGCTGCCCCAGCGTGAACGCGAGGAGTGCTTCGTCGACGACGTGGGCAGACATGGGGATGACCGTGAGAACGCTATCACTCACTCACTGATTTCAAGCTGATGCTAGAGCCGCCCGAATATGGAGCGCTGGCTGTCACCCCGGGTCGGTTTCGCGCTGGTTGCGGGGATCTACCTCCTGTCATTTCCGTATCACCCGGGTCTGCGCTCCCCCAACGAGCTGTGCCGGCTCTGGCAGGCGCGCGCGCTGGTCGACTTCAAGGCGCTCAACATCAACGGCGTGCTGCAGCAGCGCGGCATGGTGGGCGACCTCTCGTGCACCGCGGTGGTGCAGGAGAATGGTGTCGAGCATTTGGCTCCGTGCGTGGGCCCCGACGCGCCGCGCTTCGGCGTGGTGGCTCGCTGGTATTACCCCTCGAAGGCGCCGCTCATCTCGTTCCTGGCCGCGCCCGTGTACTGGGTGCTCGAGAACGTGCAGGGCCAGGTCTCGGAGCTCTCGCAGGTGCTCTGGAGCCGGCTCTTCGTGACCATTTTTCCTGCGCTGGGATTGTTGTTTCTCGTGCGCAGGTTCCTCTCTGCGTACGTCGAGGCCGCCACGGCCGACCTCTTCACCGTGGTCTATGCGGCGGGGACGATGGCGTTCAGTTACGCCGAGTTGTTCATCAGCCATCAGCTGACGGCGGTGCTGCTCTTCAGTGCCTTCTTCTGCGCGTGGAAGGTGGAGCGGGGTGAGTGGAAGCTGTGGGGCTACGCCCTCGCCGGACTCGCCGCCGGGACCGCGGTCGCCACCGAGTACACCTCGGCCCTCGGCGTGCTCTGCGTGGCCGCGTACACGGTGGCTGCGCGGTGGAAGAAATGGGGCGCGTTGCTCCAGGCCGCCGGGCTGGTGATCCTCGGAGCGACGCCGATGCTGGGGGCGCTGCTCTGGAACCACGCGGCGATCTTCGGGAGCCCCTTCGTGTCGGGGTACAAATTCCTGAACGACGCGGGCTACCAGCATTGGCACCAGGGCGGCTTCCTGGGCATTCGGCTCCCCGACTTGCGCGCGCTGGCGCTGTCGTTCTTCTCGCCGCTGCGTGGGCTCTTCGCGCTCTCGCCCTTTCTCATCGTGGGGTTCTTCGGTGCCAGGGACGTGCGCAACAAGGACCGCGCGTTCTTCGTGTTGTTGCTCGCGGTGGTGCTGACGCACACCTATTTCACCTCGTCCTTCACGTACGAGTCGTGGGGGTGGACGGTGGGCCCGAGGCACCTGACGGGGATCCTCCCGTTCTTGATGCTCCCCATCGCGCTCGCCTTCGAGCGGTTCAAGACCGTGGCGCCGGTGAAGGCCTCGCTGCTCGCGGGACTCTCGGTGTCGTCGGTGCTGGCGGCGGTGTTGGCGGGCTTCATCATCTACGTGCCGGATGACGTGACCTCGTCGATCTGGGCGCTCGCGCTGCCGATGTTGGCTGATGGGTTCTTCCCCGTGTCGTGGTTGGCCGCGTGGATTCCCAACCCGGTTTCGGGAGGGCTGTTGCTGCTGCTGCTGCTCGCGCTCGTCGGATGGTTGTTGACCCGCTTCCGCAAGCTGGGAGCCGCACCGTTCCTTCTGGTGGCGATGATCGTGGCGCACTTCGGCGCGCTCGCCGTGCTCCCGAAGTTTGGCGGCCCTCCGAACGCCGCGGCCTACGACCAGAACGCGAAAAATCTGCTCGAGTCGGTGTGGCTTGCCCCGAAAGGGCAGCAGATCTCTTTTTCCGGTCCGTGAGGGTCGAGGCCAAAGAGTGATAAGCCTCGCGCGTGAGCGACGCGCAGCCATTGGGTCCCCTGGTGGACGGCCTGCCTGCGGTGGCGTTTCAGTGCACCACGTCAGGCGAAGCGCGCTCCCTCTCGCCGTTCTGGACCGCGCTCACCGGCCAGACCGTGAGCGACGGGCTCGGCAACGGCTGGTTGCATCATCTCGACGCCGAAGGCCTGGCGCAGGCCCTCTCGAAGAACGCCGACACGCTCAAGCAGGGCGGGTTGGTCAACTTCAACGTCAGGTGCATCTGCATCAAGAAGAACGTGCTCTGGCTGAGGTGCGCCGCCTGGTCTCGTGAAGAGGGGCTGCTCACCGGAGTGATGATGGTGGTGCCCACTCCCGAGAAGCTCGATGAAGAGACGCGGCTGCGTCTCGACGACGCGGAGCGGATGGCAGCTCGCGCCGATGCGTTCCTCGCGGCTTCTCCCGATCTCCTGTTCGAGTTCTCGCCCGCCGGTGTGTACATCGGGTTCCGCGCGGCCGACGCCACGCTGCTTTACGTCACGCCCGATCGGTTCCTCGGAAAGGCGCTGGAGGAAGTGCTGCCAGAGCCGGTGGCCTCTCAACTCCGCGTCGCGCTCGAGCGGGTCCTGGAGACCGGTCAGGCCCAGCGCCTCGACTACGTGCTCGATGTTCCTCCGGGGCCGACCGCGTTCGAGGCGCGCCTGCTCCCGTTGAAGACGGGTGGCGTGCTCTCGGTGGTGCGCGACGTGACCGAGGCGCGGCGCAACGAGGCCGAGCTGGTGGCGGCGCGTGAAGAGGCGCTCGAGCGCAGCCGCCTCAAGACCCAGTTCCTCGCGAACGTGTCACACGAGATCCGCACGCCGCTCAACGGCATCCTCGGGGTCACGCAGCTGCTCAAGCAGCACGCCTTGCCCGCGGAGATCAGCGAGTACGTCGAGGTGCTGCAGGGCGCCGGAGAGTCACTGCTCGCGATCGTCGACGACGTGCTCGATCTCTCGCGCATCGAAGCGAACCGGCTGGAGCTCGAGTCGCGCGTGTTCGATCTCGAGCGCGTGGTGAGCGAGACCGCGCGCAGCTTCCTGGTGGTGGCGCAGCGCAAGGGGCTCGAGCTGCTGGTCGACGTGTCGCTCAGCGCGCGTGGCCCGGTGCGCGGCGATCCTTCGCGCGTGCGGCAGATCGTGAACAACCTCGTCGGCAACGCGGTGAAGTTCACCGACACCGGCTGGGTGCGCGTCACCGTGGATCGCCTCGCCGGCTCGGAAGCCGGAGATCGGGTGCGCATCGTGGTGAAGGACTCCGGCCCCGGCATCGCGCCCGAGCACCACGAGCGCATCTTCGAGGCGTTCGAGCAGGCCGACGTCGGCGTGCAGCGGCGTTTCGGCGGCACGGGGCTCGGCCTCGCGATCACCCGCCGCATCGCGCGCCTGATGGGCGGCGAGGTCACGCTCACGAGCGCGCTCAAGGCGGGGGCGACGTTCGAGCTCGAGGTGCCGCTCCCCTCGGTGGTGATCACTCACTCCGCGCCTCAGATCTCTCGCGTGACGCCGGTGCCCAAGGCGCTGCGCGTGCTGCTGGCCGAAGACGATCCGGTGAACGCCTCGATGACTGCGGCGCTCCTGCGCAAGCTCGGTCACGCCGTGCAGGTCGTCGGCAACGGGCAGGAATGCGTGGACGTCTCCAGCCAGGACCAGACGGATCTGATCCTGATGGACGTGCACATGCCGGTGCTCGACGGGCTCAAGGCGACCGGGGTGATTCGCGATCGAGAGAGAGGCACCAAGCGGCACTTGCCGATCGTGGCCCTCACCGCGAACGCGATGAAGGGCGACGACATCATGTGCCTGTCCGCGGGGATGGATGCGTATCTCCCCAAGCCGGTCACCGTCACCGCGCTCAAGGACTTGCTCATCTGGTTCGGTAGCAAAGAGCGCTGAAAATCCGCTTTGCGCGGTCGCTCCGGCGTGCGACGTACCCCGTCCTTTCTACGGAGGTACCGCTTTGACCACCCAGGCTGCGACGAACGAGCCCTCGACCCTCGCCGAGGCGATCCTCGGCAAGGAGCTGCTGACCGCGCCCATCTTCGCGAAGGTGCGCGCGTGGCCCGCGGAGCTGAGGGCCTCTCTCGTCTCGGTGTTGCTCGCCTCGGCGGTGCTGCTGCCGTACCTCGGCGCGGTCGGCCTCTGGGACCCCTGGGAAGTGCACTACGGCGAAGTCGCGCGCGAGATGATTCAGCGCAACGACTACGTGCACCCGTACTGGGAGAACGCGTGGTTCTTCAGCAAGCCGGCGTTCACGATGTGGATGCAGGCGCTCGGTCTGCAGGCGGCTGACGCGGGGCCCATTCTCGCGCTGGTGCTCGCGGTGCTGCTCGGTGGTCTCGGCTTCGCGCTCTACACGGGGAAGCTGAAGGAGCCCTCGCCGGTGAAGGAGTACTGGGGCTCGCTCGGCCTCATCTTCGGCGGCTTCTTCCTGCTGCTCTTCATCTGGGCGAAGACTGTGAACCTGCCGTGGAAGTTCTCCACGGTGGCCGCGGGTCCCGACGCGCTGCCGCTCTTCACCGAGTGGGGCTTCCGACTCCCGTTCGCGGGCTTCTCGATCCTCGCGATCGGTCTGCTCACCTACGCGCTCACCATCGCGGTGAACGCGCGCGCGGCCTTGGCGACGGCGGTGGTGCTGGTCACCATGCCGCTCTACTTCCTGCTCTCGCGCCAGGCCGTCACCGACACGCCGATCATTTCCGCGACGATCGCGGGCGTCGCGTGCGCGATGGTGGCCCTCTTCGACAAGGCGACCCGGTTCAAGAGTGAGTGGTGGTACGCGAGCTACGTCCTCTTCGCGATCGCGACGCTCGCCAAGGGCCTGCTCGGCTTCGGCGTGCCGATGGTGGTGTTCATCTTCTACGTCGCGCTGCGCGAGATGACGTGGAAGTCGATCGGCCCGCACTTCAAGTGGGTGGCGCAGTACCTGATGTCGCCCATGCTCGCGGGCATCGGCGCGGGCGCGGTGCTCGGCGGCCTCGCGTACACGCTCGGCAAGAAGTGGAACACCACGTTCATGGCGGTGCCGGTGATCGACAACGTGTCGGTGATCTCGGCGCCCGCGTGGCTGGCGATCATGTGGGGCTCGCTCGCGTTCTGGGTGGTCACCACCATCATGCTGGGCATGAACAAGAAGGCGACCGCTGAGCGGCCTCCGCCTGTCTTCGCCATGGCGTACGACATGCGCCTGGGCACCGGGATCCTGCTGTTCCTCGCGGTGTGCCTGCCCTGGTACTACGAGATGTTCACGTTCTGGAGGGTCGACGACGAGTCGAAGATCTTCTGGTTCCGCTTCATCATTCACGACCACTTTGCGCGGTTGGGGAGCGGCGTTCACACCACGACCCCGGGCGGCGACTTCACCTACTTCATCCTCCAGGGCGGCTACGCGATGTTCCCCTGGGTGGCGATCGTGCCTGGTGCTTTCGCGGTGGCGGGCCGGCTCAAGCTCCGTGGCCCGAGCACGGCTGACGGCGTGGGCGCGGTGGCGGTGATCTGGTTCGTGGTGACCTGGGCGCTGATCGGCAGCTCGGCCACCAAGTTCCACCACTACACGGCGCCGATGTTGCCGCCGCTGGCGATCCTGATGGGCCTGTTCATCGACAGGCTCTGGGAAGAGGGCATCGACGCGCACGCGCTGGTGCTGCTGTTCGGCATTCCGCTCTTCATGCTGGTGGGCAAGGACCTCGCCGCCACTCCGAAGAACTTCACCGATCTCTTCGTCTACAACTACGACCGCCCATACCCCACGTTCCTCACCGAGACGCCGGTGCTCGGGAGCAACAACATCAAGCAGCTGATGGGGCTCGGCATGGCGATCTCAGGGCTGGTGATCGGCCTGTTCGCGCTGCTGCGCTCGCGCGCGATGATGTTCACCGCGGGGCTCGCGGCCGTGATGTCCTTCGCGCTCTGGTTCAACTGGAGCCACTGGGTGCAGCTCTCGCATCACTGGACGCAGCGCGATCAGTTCTGGCGCTACTACTCGCAGCGGAAGCCCGGTGAGCCCATCGCGGCGTTCCTGATGAACTGGCGCGGTGAGACCTTCTATTCACGCAACACCGTGAAGCAGATCAAAGACAACCCGCAGGTCGGCATGAAGAGCTACGCCGATCAGCCCGGGCGTCAGTGGAGCCTGGTCGAGCACGCGCGCTTGAACATCTTGAAGAGCGCGGTGGGCGACAAGCCGGTCACGCTGGTCGACAAGGACCTCAACAACAAGTTCGTGCTCGTGATCATCGGAGAGCCGGGCGATCCGTAATCGCGGCACGGGGCGTGCTGAGTGGTTCGTGCCCGGCTTCAGTTTCCCGGGCGAGCAGTGACATTTCGTCACTGACGCGCCGTACGCGGAGTCATCTTGAGCATCGTCGTCGAGGGCCTGGAGAAGCGCTTCGGAGAGCGCGTCGCCGTCACCGGGCTCACCTTCGAAGTGAAGGCGGGTGAGGTCTTCGGCCTGCTGGGCCCCAATGGAGCAGGGAAGACCACCACCGTGCGCATGCTCACGGGCCTGCTCGCGCCTTCGAGCGGCAAGGGGCGCGTGTGCGGGATCGAGCTCGGTCCCGACGTCGATGGCACCACGCTGCGGAAGAAGGTCGGACTGCTCACGGAGCAACCCGGTCTCTACGAGCGGCTCACCGCGCGCGAGAATTTGAGCTTCTTCATGCGGCTCCACGAGGTGAATGAGCAGGCCACGTGGAAGCGCACGGAAGGGTACCTGGAGCGCTTCGGGCTGAAGGGCCGTGAAGACGAACCGGTGGGCGGCTTCAGCAAGGGCATGCGGCAGAAGCTCGCGATCGTGCGCACGCTGGTGCACGAGCCCGAGGTGATCTTCCTCGATGAGCCCACTTCTGGGCTGGATCCACAGAGCGCGCGCACGGTGCGAGACGCGGTGGCCGAGCTCGCGAAGGAAGGCCGCACGCTGGTGCTCTGCAGTCACAACCTCGCCGAGGTGGAGCGGCTCTGCACGCGCGTGGCGGTGGTGAAGTCGCACCTGCGCACGGTGTCCTCGCTCACCGAGCTGCGGCGTGAAGGGCTCGCGCTCGAGGTGACCGTGGAAGGTGATGCGGGTGTGTTGGTGCCGGCGCTGGCGAAGCTGCCGTTCGCTCCGGGCTCGCAGCACGAGGGCTCGAAGCTGAAGGTGATGCTCACGGAAGAAGCGCACGCTCCTGAAGTGGTGACCGCGTTGGTTTCAGCGGGAGCGCGCATTCATTCGGTGGCGCGCGCGGCGCGGCCGCTCGAGGAGGCGTACCTGGAGCTCGTGCGCGAGGAGGATCGGCCGTGAGCGACTTCTCGTGGAATCGAGTGAAGGCGGTGCTGTGGAAGGACCTGCTCGAGCTGCGGAAGAACAAGGGGATGATCTATTCGATGCTCGCGCTCCCCACGGTGATCGTGCTGGTGCCGCTGGGCATCGTGCGCACGTACGTGCGGAACCCCGACGATCCGAACTTCCGGGCGATCGCGCTCTATTACGACTTCACCGTCGACACGGCGAACGCCGCCCGGTTCCTCGTCGACAAGGTGCTGGCTGATTGGTTCGTGCTGTACCTGATGATGCCGATCTTCGTGCCGATCCTGATCTCTTCGCACGCAGTGGCGGGTGAGAAGGAAAAGCGCACCCTGGAGCCGTTGCTGAGCTCTCCGGTGACGCCGCTCGAGCTGGTGATCGGCAAGAGCCTCGCGTCGCTGATTCCTTCGGTGTCGGTGTGTTTGTTCGCGTTCGCCTTCCTCTGCATCGGAGTGGACGCGGTCGCGTGGCCGCTCGCGCACACGTTCATCTTGCCGAACCAGATGTGGACGTTCGGCGTGTTCGTGATCGCGCCGCTCTTCGCGTTCTTCGGAAATGGGATCGCGGTGCTGATCAGCGCGCGGGTGGGCGACAGCCGCCTGGCGCAGCAGCTCGCGGGCCTGTTCGTGCTGCCGCTGGTGGGGCTTGCCGCGGGGCAATTCGGCGGCCTCTTGAAGGCTGGCTCGGAGTACTACGCGCTCATCGGCGCGGTGGTGCTGCTGCTGGATATCGGCATTCTGCTGAGCGCGCGGAGGCTCTTCGATCGCGAGCGGCTCATGTCGCGCTGGGGTTGATCGGCAGGCGACCGATGCACCCGTGAGCTAAGGTTGAGGTATGGCGTTTCCCTACGAGCTCAGGGCTGCCTTTCCCAGCCATGGACCAGGCTGGGACGCGGCTGTCGATCTGGGGATCGACGTGTCGCTGATCCTCGAGAACCTGAAGCTCACGCCCACAGAGCGGCTCGCGCAGCTCGAGACCCTGCTCAACGAGACCGAGGCTCTACGCGCAGAGCTGAAGCAGGTGCCGCGTGGTTCAGTTCCGTGAACTCCTCAGGCGCTTGATCGCCGCCGAGCTCGAGTTCTCGCGTTGAGTGACTTCTCAGTTCACAGCAATCGTGAACCGCCAGTTCACTTCGCGCTCGCGTGAGAGAGGAGTTGTGCAGGGTTGAGCATCGGCCCACCGCTTGAACAGGGGAGTCGCCATGCGAACAACACTCCTCTCATTCCTCGTCTTCGCAGTGTCCTGTGGTGGCGTCGTCCCCGATCCCTCGAAGCCCAGCTTCAGTCTCGAGACGCCCGAGACGATCAACGTGGCGCCTGGTGGCTCGACGTTCCTCGACGTGAGCCTCGAGCCGTCCGATGGCTTCGCTGAAGCCGTGACGCTCACCGCGAGCGTCGATGCTCAGCTGACCACGAGCGTCGAGAAGCTGCGCGTTCGTGTCGACGTTCCTCTGTCCACTCCCTCCGGCTCGCACGTGTTGGAGCTCAAGGCCACCAGCACCTCAGGACTCGAGCAGACCGCGAGCGTGAAGGTGGAAGTGCTGCCTCCTGCGAAGCAGGCGACTGCGAAGGCGCAGGTGCACGTACGCCTCAACTCGCTCTTCTACGCAGACGGTGACGCCGCGCGCGTGATCGTCGATCTCGGCGGACTGCCGGTGCCCGCGGTGCTCAGCGACGTGGTGCTCGTCTCCTCGGAGTCGCACGACGTCGAGAAGCTCACGCTGCGTCCCCGCTCCGATGGAACGTTCGAGTCAGTCGAAGCGGTCACCGTGAAGTCGTCGACGGCCGCAGGCGTCGCACAGGACGGCGTGCTGTCGCTGCCGGCGGGCGGCGTCTTCGTGGCGTTCTTCGGGCTCGACCTCGCGCAGCCTGGCTACACCGGCGTGGAGACCCCCTTCGTGAGCGACTTCGGCGTGCTCGACGGAGTACGCCCGGGAGCGCCTGCCTCGAGCGTGCTGCCGGAGTTGATGATGAGCGACGACGAGCGCACGCCCATCGCCGGAGCCCGGCCGGTCGGGACCATTCTGCGCAAGGGCACGGGGCCTGGCGCCGGCGCGCCGCTGCAGCTCGCCACCAGTGAGCTCATCGTGTTTCACGAAGATCAGGCCGAGCTGAATCGTTTCCTCGAGGTCTCGCACGGCACGCTGATCAGCACCGAGGACGTCGAGGGCGAGCTGCCCTTCTCGTCGCTGGTCTCGGTGAACGCGTCGGCCATCACTCCGGAGCGGCTCGCGTTGGCCCGCATGCTCGCCGGTGATGAAGGGGAGCTCGTCGCCAGCCAGCCCGCTGCTCATGCGATCTATGGGCTCTCGCTCGCGTTCCGCCTCGACGGCTTCGTGGTCGCGGTGAACCCGCGGCTCCAGTACCACTCGGTGCAGCGCCTGGTGGAGCCGGAGGCGACCATCGTGAACTCCCCGATGCAGATGCGCGGCAGAGTCACCGAGACCTCGAGTTGCTTGCCGGGCAGCACCACGCGCCCGTGCACCACTGACGTGCCCGCGCTGTGGACCTATCTCGACCTGATGGAGCTCGATCGTGAGCGCGTGAAGGTGGCCGTCCTCGACATGGGCTTCGCGCCCAACGCTGACTTCCGCACGAACGAGGATGGCGGCATCGATCAGTGTGACTTCTCTGGCGAGCGCATGCGCTGCGGCGCGGGGACGGCGCTGGGACTGCCCACGGTGGGCGCGAGCGGGGTCGGCGCCCTCAGCTTCCACGGCACCGGCGTGTCCACCATCATCGGCGGTATCCCGAACAACAACTTCGGCTCCGCGGGCGTCGCGGGTCAGGTCGCGGTGCCGATGCTCTACAAGTTCGATCTCGACTCGTACGCGTTCGGCATGGGCGCGGGCATTCGGCAGGCGGTGCGCCAGGGCGCGCACGTGATCAACATCAGCGCGGGTTACCCGTGCACCATCGTCACCTCGGTGGGTCCCGACTTCGACGTCTGCAGCGAAGCGGGGCGCCTGGGCATCTGCGCGGTGGTGACGCTGGCCGTGCACACGGCGGCGATCACGTTCTGCACCAGCCCGTTGGCAGCCATTCCGGTCGTCGGTGCCGCGGTGTGTGGCGGATTGCTGGCCGGCGCGGTCGTCGCCACCGATGCGTGCATGGCGACCATTGGCCTGGGCAACGTGCGCTCGACGATGAGCAGCGCGGTCTCGGTTGCGCTCGCGGCCGGCGTGCCCGTGGTGGCCTCGGCAGGCAACCAGCTCGATCCCTCGGCCTTCCCTCCGGTGGTGCGTGACTATCTGAGTCTCTCAGACGCCCGACTCGAGGACTGGCAGGTGATCCCCGCGTCGATCCCGGGCGTGCTGGCGATCGGCGCGGCAGAAGGCGTCAACCTGGCCAACTCGCAGTTCTTCGGCGATCGGGTCGACCTCTGGGCCCCCAGCGGTGGCTCGTACATCTCGCCTTCGCTGACCACGCCCGGCGCCACCTTCACCGATACGGTCGGCGCGACCAGCGGTGCTGCGCCCTACGTCTCTGGAGTGATCGCCGCGATGCAGGCCGTCAACCCGACCCTGCATCCGGCGCATGCGAATGCAGCGGAGCGGGCCACGGCGGTCAGCCGGGTGCGCTCGATGTTGAGCTCTACCGCGCTCTCCAACGCCACGCTCGCCGCGCGCGGCTTCGTCAACGACCCGCGCCGGCGCAACCTGGTGGACCCGCTCGCTGCCGTGTTGCTGGCAGCCCAGGGCCACCAGCCTGATCTCGCCGCGCTGGGGTACGACACCAGTCTCAATTTCTCCGAGGCGGATGGCGACGACGACCTCGAAGCGCGCGGAAAGCTCGTCACCTTCGACACGGCGATGGCGGGCACGGTGTTCAACTTCGATGGCTCCGTGCCAGACGAGGACTGGTTCCGCTTCTCCGTGCCCACGATGAGCGGTCGCGTGTTCGGCAGCGACCTCGAGCTGCGGTGGGTAGGTGGCGAAGAGCCCACGCTCTTCGCGTCGGGAGCGATCCCGCCTCGGGTCAGCACGATGGTGAGCGGCGACGAGCACGTGGCCCACTATTCACTGGTGCGCGCCTCGGGTGCGACGGTCGGCTTGCGGGTCAGTGGCATCTCGGGCCGCGACGTGCCCTACAAGCTCACCGTGTCGACCCCGGCCCCGCTCTCGCCGACGGTGACCATCACCGAGCCTGTGCTCACTCCCGGCCAGACGCTCTGCGCGAATCGACCCACGCTGTTCCGCGCGGAGGGCACGTACCCGTTCAGCACCCAGGCGGTCTCGTCGATCACCTGGACCGTGAACGGCGTTCCCCAGGCGAGCACGGGGCTGAGCATCAGCCTCAGCCGGCCCGCGGGGACCTACACGGTCGCCGCTTCGGCGTTTGGCGGCATGGACAGCATGAGCGTCACCTTCGTGAACTGCACGGTGGTGGCCGAGATCCTCACGCCGGCGACGAACATTCAGCAGTACGGCACGGCGTCCGACGCGGTGGGCGTGTACCTCGAGGTCTCGTTCACGGGGCGAGCGACCGACGCGGCGGGCATGGTGATCAACCCCTCGACGCTGATCTTCGAATGGAACACCGACAGTGGACGCGTGCAGCCCGGCGCCCCCGCCTCGGGTCTGTTGGGCACCGGCGCCAACCTCGGGACCGTGCGCATCTACTGCCCCTACGGCTCAACTGGTCAGCGGCACGTCATCACCCTGACGGTGCGCGCGAGCCCTGGCGGTCCGGTGCTCAGCACTGACACCGTCACCGTGACGGTTCAGGAGCTGATCTGATCAGGCCGCGTTACGCCGTGGCCTGAATGAAGACCTCGGCGCGCTCGACGGGGCTCCACCAGGGGCCCACGTCGACCTTCGA
>CBIHPJ010000004.1:0-40973 GCA_966211295.1 uncultured Myxococcales bacterium
AGGAGCGAAGGGAACAGCGAGCGCATCGTCCGCGCCCTGGCTCAGACCGAGCACGCGCGCGTCGACATCATCAGGTGCAGTGAGGAGCAGAATCGGCAGCGCCGGCTTGCTCAGCCGAATCTTCTCGAGCAACCCGTGACCGTCGAACTCCGCATCGCTTCCATCGAGCACGAGCAGGTCGAGCACTCGTGACGACGCGGTCTCGAGGGTGTCCTGCCGCGTGCTCGTGGTGAGCGTGGTGTGACCCTGCTCACCGAACAACGCCGCGATGCGCTCGCGCTGATCAGCCGAGGGCACCGCGACGAGCACGTGCATCGATGATCACTCCCAGACGACGAGCCAACTGCTCAACACGATGTTGCCCAGCCCCGCGGTGACCGGCGAGCCCGCGTACTGCGTACGATACGTCAGGGTGTTCACCGCGCCCTTCATCACGTCAGCAGTCACGTCGACCACCCACGGCGCGACGTCCTGGCCCGGGCACCAACCACCGCGCCCGTAGTACCAGGTGCCCAGCTGATTCGGCACCACGCCGATGTCCACCCGCTCCATGCAGGTGCTCGGCTGCTGCGCCTCGGGGAACTCCTGCGTGTGGAGCACTCCGTTCACCGTGAACAGGTGCTGGTGATTGCAGAACTCGGCGCAGTTCGTCGGCTGCACTCCGCCGTGCCCCGTGGTGAGGGTGACCAGCTCGACCTTCTTCGCAGTCGCCGGCACGTTCACCATCTGCGGCAACTTCGTGGAGTCGTACATCGCGTTCCAGTTGCCACCGGTCCACAGCGGAGTCGCGGAGGTCGGCCGCATGCCACGGCTCCCCTGAATGAAGCGAAGCGACAGCGTGGTGATGTAGTCCGTGCGACGCGGATCGAACTGGCCACTCGCGGTCCAGCGGAAGTGCTTCATGCCTCCCGTACCGAGCGTCGCCAGCTGCGCCGAGATGTCGGTCACCCAGCGTCCCTCGCGCCAGTACGTGGTGATCCACCGCGCGAGCTCCTGGTTGCAGTTCCACGTCGCGCCACCATCCGCGCCCGTCGCTGGCTCACACAGGCGCAGATGCGAGAGGTAGTCCCACGCGCCGCAGTTCGCGATCAGGTGCTGCGGGCACTCCATCGAGAGATCCACCTCGAGCGTGTCGAAGCCCGACGGATCCGGAATCACCATGTCGACGTCGATGGTGTCGTGCGCGGTCTGCGCGGTGGCGAGTTGCACCACCTGGACGTTCTGCGCTGCGAGCCGCGTTTCACGGTCGGCCTCGAAGTTGTACGCGCGGACCTCGTTCGCGAGCATCGGCAGCTCTGGAGCGGTGCCGCCCTGCGCGAGCCGACCGAGCATGCCGATCTCACGGATGCGCTGCTGGCGATCGATCGCGAACGACGTGCTGCGGTTGTTGCGCATGAACGTGCCGACCCACGCGGTGATCCCATCCATGCGGGTTCGCACGAAGTGGACATGCGTGAGCCAGTGATCACGGTCGGCCGGTGCGAGCAGCTGCAACTCGGTCTCCCAACGCGCGCGCGTTGACTCGAACCCGGTCTGATCAGTCATGAAGCCGAAGAAGTAGTGCACGTTCCGCGGCGAGGCCTGGAGCAGCGGCCGCAGCGGCTGCGAGAACACCGCCGCCTCTTCGCCCGAGTTGGTGAGCACGACGTAGCTGTCCTCGCCCGTCCACTCGAGATCGAGTGACCAATCACCATCTGTGGTCGGGAAGGTGATCGACGCCGCGAGGTCCTTCACGTTGGTGCCGTACGGTCCGTTCGACCACGGGTGCGTCGGCGTGGGACGACTGCAGCGGCGCGCCGCGAGACAGTCATTGCCGGCCGCGACCAGACACTCCGAATTGCAGTTCGCGTTGCACTGCGCGAGGTCGAAGGGCGCACAACGTTCAGCGGCGGTGGCGCAGTGATCAGTGCAGAGAGGACCGAGCACCTGCACGGGAGCCACTTCGCTCTGAAGCTGGGGCGCGGTCTCGACGCAGGCGGTGAAAACAACGAGGGAAAGAACCAACAGGTGACGCATGGCGCGCGCTCATACCCTGCTGGCGTGAATGTCCAACAGGCGCGATCTACCCACATGAGGAGGCTCGCGCGACTAACGAACTCATGAAGAGAATTCTCGCCGCTTCCCTCGTGCTTCTCGTCGCTTGCGGGCACCAAGTCGCCAGGGAGCGAAGCCTCATTCCGAAGAAGGCGCTCGAGTTGGGTGAGCGAAAGCTCGACCTCTCCGAGTCAGCGCTGCTCTCGCGCCAGGGCGTGGCCATCAGCCAGGACACCGCGAACAGCTTCCACGTGGGCTACGTCGGGCTCTTCCACGCGCACCAGCCGGTCTACATCACCGCCGACTCGCTGCTGCACGCGTGGCACTCCTCGTACGACGCGATCTTGATGGAGCTCGAGCACGACGCGCTCATCCCCTCGCTCACCAAAATGCTCGCGGGTCTGCGCGAAGAGCTGAGCAAGCACGCGAGCGATCCTTCCGCGGCCGACGTCGATCTCTATCTTTCCGTCGCGTACTCGCTGCTCACCGGCATCCCGCTCGCTCCGGTTGCAGGAGCTGATCAGGCGAAGGCCGCCGAGCTCCTCGCTCAGTGTGAGACGGCTGAAGGCGCGGGAGAGATCGAGCTCTTCGGCGCGCACGACAAGTTCGACTTCTCGATGCTGAAGCCGCGCGGCCACTACACGCGCAGCATCGAGCTCCAGCGCTACTTCCGCTCGATGTCTTTCCTCGGTCGCGTGGAGCTTCGGCTCGCGAGCAGGCCGGATCCCGAGAAGCCGTGGATCGTGAATCGTCGAGTGGTCGCTGGATCCGCGTTCCTCAACTCGCTCTTCACTCCCGCGTGGAAGAAGGAGTGGACCGCGATCGACGCCACCATCGCGTCCTTCGTCGGACCGCCCGACTCGATGTCGCTGCCCGGACTCACGAAGGGCCTGGGCAAGCTCGACTCGGTCACCAACGCGAGCGACGAGGGAGTCGTCGCTGCCTTCGAAGGAGTCGCTCAGCAGCGCATCAACACACAGCTGGTGCATCGCGGAGAGAAGAACATCGCCTTCGTGCTGCTCGGCCAGCGCTTCGTCTACGACTCGCAGGTGCTCGGCCACCTCGTGTACGGCTCGCTCGCGACCAAGCGCATGATGCCGACGCCGCTCGACGTCGCGCACTCGGTGCTCCACCACCCGCAGGCCCGCGAGCTGCTGGAGCCCGAGGTGAAGCGCTTCGGATCCGAATACGAGAAGGCGCTCGAGACGGAGTGGAAGGCCACCGACTCCGAAGATCCGAGCTTGTGGACCGGCAGCCTGTACCACGGCTGGCTCAACGCGCTCCGCGAGCTCTCTCCCGATGCGAAGCGAGATCAGAATCTCCCCGCGCCGCTCAACTCGAAGGCGTGGGGCCTGCGCATGCTCAACGGCCAGCTCGCGTCATGGGCCGAGCTGCGCCACGACAACCTGCTCTATGCAAAGCAGTCCGTCACCGCGATGGCGATGTGCGAGTTCCCCTCCGCGTACGTCGATCCCTACCCCGGCTTCTTCAAGGCGATGGAGCAGCTCGCGGTGCGCACCTCATCCACCATCGACTCGCTGCAATACGAGACACCACGCAAGGCGCACCTGCTCACCTGGCTCACGCAGATGCGCGCGACGATGGTGCGGCTCGGAAAGATGGCCGAGCGCGAGCGCGCCAATCAGCCGCTCACCGCTGACGATCTCGACTTCATCAACCACATGGTCTCCATCGACGGAAAGAGCGCGGGCTGCACCACCGTGCTCGAGGCGCAGGGCTGGTTCGCGGATCTGTTCTGGAATCGCGATGACGCGCTCTGGCATCGGCCGGTCATCGCTGATGTGCATACCCAGCCGACCGATGAGATCGGCAACATGGTCGGTCGCGTGCTCCATGTGGGCACCGCGCGCCCGAGGATGATGGTGGTCACCCTGCAGCACGACGGCGGGAAGAACACGCAGACCTACCGCGGCTTCGTGTCCACCTACGCCGAGTTCCAGACCTCAGACTTCAAGAGGTTGACCGACGAGGACTGGGGCGCGCAGGTCTACGAGAAGTCGCCGCCTGCTCCCGAGTGGCTGCAGCCGATCCTCGCTCCCTAGGGGGGGAGGGGATGGGTAAGGTGGACGCCGGCATGAACGCCTCCTCGAGGAACATCTTTTGAGAGCGCAGCTCACCATCGCAGCGGTGCTGATCGCCGCGTGCAGTCACGGACCTCCGTCGTCTGACTCGGCGAGCGAGCGGGTCGCGCTGGAGCTGAAGGACACTCCGGTGATTGAGGCGCTGCGGACCGTCGCGAAGAAAACGCAGCTCAACCTGTTCGCGGGACCGGACATCGAGGCACTCGAACCAGTGACGATGCGGCTCACGGCGAGCTCTGGCGAGCAGGCGCTGGCGCAGCTCGCAGCGCATCGGCGCCTTCGCCTGGAGAAGCTGAACGTGAGCGGTGTGCAGAACCCGTGTTTCTGGGTCTCGAGCGAAGCGAGCGAGCCGGCTCCAGAGACCACCTTCACGGGTGAGCGAATCACCGCGCGGTTCGACGAAGTTCCAGTCCGCGACGTCGCTCGCACGATGTCTGAGTTCGCGAAGGCGGAGATCGTGGTGGACGACGACGTGCAGGCGAACATCACCCTGCACCTGCGCCTGCCGTGGGATCTCGCGCTGTACCACCTGGGGCAAAAGTACGAGCTGCGCATCATCCGAACGGACAAGCTGATCCGCATCGCACGTCGCTGAGCGCGCGAGTGGTATGAAGCTGCGGTGAGTCTTCGCCGCCTCTGCGTGTTGTCGTTGATCGTGTTGTCCGCCTGCCCTGCTCCGAAGCGCATTCGCCCGGAGAGGAAGACCACGCGCGCGCACATCGGGTTGCCCGGCGCTGACGCGAAGCCGCCCGAGCGACTGCGCATGCACGTGATCGACATCGGGCAGGGCGCGGCGTCGCTCTACGAGTTTCCCTGCGCGGCGATCCTGATCGACACCGGTGGAGAGCAGACCTCGAACTTCGATTCCACGCGCGCGCTCAAGGAGTACCTCGAGGCTTTCTTCGCGCGCCGCACCGATCTCAATCGCACGCTCGCCGCGGTCTACATCACGCACCCGCACATCGATCACACGCGCGGCCTGCCGATGGTGATGAAGGACTTCACGGTGCAGCACCTGGTCACGAACGGACAGCCACGCGGCGTGGACGGGCTGGTGCTCGAGTCAGGTGGCGAGACGCAGGAGAACGCCGAGAAGGAGATGAAGAAGAAGGGCGCGCTGCGCACCGTGGCCCGCGCGGAGATCGAAGGCGGCGTGGGCGTCACCGACGCGCACATCGATCCCGTGCAGTGCGGCGACGTGGATCCTCAAATCTCGATCTACTGGGGCGGCCTCAAGCAGAACACCGAGGGCTGGGAGCCGAAGGTCTTCTCGAACGCGAACAATCACTCGCTGGTGATCAAGATCGACGTCGGAGGTCATCCCGTGCTGGTGACGGGTGATCTCGAGACCGAGGCGATTCACTCGCTGCTCGCGTCGCATGGCTCGAACTTGAACAGCGACGTGTTCCTCGTGGGACACCACGGCTCGCACAACGGCACCACCATGGGACTGGTGAAGACGCTCACGCCCTGCATGGCGGTGTTGTCGATGGGCGACATGAGCCGCGAGGAAGATTGGACCGCGTGGGCGTACGGGCATCCGCGCAAGGTCGCGGTGCAGACGGTGACGGCGGGGCTCAATTGCTCGCGGCCTCCGAGGGACGTGCAGGTCGCGCTCGGTCAGCGGCGGTTCGAGGGCTTCACCTTGAACACCGCGCTCTACGGGACCGGGTGGGAAGGCACCGTGGTGATCGAAGAGAGTGAGCGCGGAACGTGGAAGGCGTTCACCGAGCGCTGATCATTTCGGCGGAGGTGCGGGGAGTGAGCCCGGGAATGCCTGGCGTGCTCCATCGCGAATCGCGCTGAAGGTGGTCGATTCCAAATTGGTGATCAGCCGCTTCACGTGACTGGCATCGCCGTCGAGCAGCATCACGCTGTCTTCGTTCTTCGCTGAGATGGGGAAGCCGCCGAGGAGCTCTCCGCTCTGCAGCTCGTACGCGAGGATCTCTGCGCGGTATTTGCCGCTCTTGAACTGCCTGGTCTCGAGCGAGAGCTCGGGCTCGGTGAACTCGAGCTTGCGGATGACCAGCACGTACTTGAGCCGCTCACACGCGGAGAGGTACTGCTCGGTCACGCTCGGCGACGGTTTGGTGACGGAGTCTCCGACGTAGAGCTGCCTGGTGAGGAGTGATCCGCACTGCAGCAGCGGCGCGGTGTCGAGGGTGCGAAGCGGAACTGGCCTGGCGTCGCCCGGCTTCGGGAGATCCTCGGCGTAGATGAACATCGCGTTGGACTCAGTGCCTCCATTGCCTTCAAGGACGACCGGCGCGGACTTCACCTTCGCGACTGAGCCGGGCTCGACCGCGGCGACCTTCGGTGTGAGCGCGGTGATGGCGGTGAAGGTCTTCTCCACTCCACTGCGGTGCTTCGCGATCACGTCAGGCACCGACTCGCAGCCAAGCAACATCACGCAGAGCAGGAGGAGCGTCCTCATGCGTCGAGGGTAGGCCGATCTGTTGCTGAAGGTGAGAAGATCACGTCGTGGGCGAGTGCAGACCTCGATTGAAAGAGGACTTTGATCTGGAGCGGCACGAACGAGCGCTCGAACTTGTCCGTGCGATCCGCCAGTCGGACACTGACCTCGATCCACGCGCAGTTTGGTTCGTTCGCTTTCTGCCCCGAGACGGTAACCCTCACCCCGACCCTCTCCCGAAGGGAGAGTGAGTCCGCTTCATGTCTTGTCGCGATCGAGCAACTCGCGCACGTATCGGACGAGCGCGTCCGGCGTGTATGGCTTCGAGAGCAGGTCCGTTCCCGGGTCGAGAACACCTGAGGGCGTGAGCGCGTCGCGCGGGTAGCCCGAGGTGAAGAGCACCTTCAAGCCCGGCCGCAGCGCGATGAGCCGCTCGGCGAGAATTCGCCCATTCATCCCCGGCATCACCACGTCGGTGACGAGCAGGTGCACCGGCTCACTCGAGTTGCGCAGCGCAGTGAGCGCCGTCGGCCCATCGGGATAATCGAGCACGTGGTACCCACGCTGCCGCAACACGCGAAGTGCGAACGCGCGCACCATCTCGTCGTCTTCCACGAGGATGAGGTTCTCGGTGGCGCGCGCTCTCTCGAGTGGCTGCTGCGTGCGGAGCTGATCGACCGCCTCGTCGACGCGCGGAAGGAAGATGGTGATGGTCGTGCCCTTCGCCGGCTCAGACTCGAGATCCACGGCGCCGCCCGCCTGCTTCACCGCGCCGTAGACCATCGCGAGGCCGAGGCCCGTCCCCTTCCCCGTCGGCTTGGTGGTGAAGAACGGCTCGAAGGCGTGCGCCTTCACCTCCTCCGTCATCCCCGTTCCATCGTCAGAGACTGAGAGCACCACGTGCTCACCGGGCGCCAGGTCGAGCCGTTCACGGCAGAAGGCCGCGTCGACGGTCTGGTTGCGAGTGGTGATGGTGACGGTGCCTCCTTCAGGCAACGCATCGCTCGCGTTCACCACGAGGTTCACGAGGATCTGCTCCACCATGCCCGGGTCGCCGCGCACGGCACCGAGAGTTCGCGCGAGATCGAGCCGCAACGCGACGTCCTCTCTGAGCAGTCGCCGCAACATCGTCTGTAGTCCCTCGATCGACTCGTTCAAATCCAGCACGCGCGGAGCGATCGCCTGCTTGCGTGAGAACGCGAGCAACTGCCGCGTGAGATTCGCGGCAGCCGCGGCAGCCGCACTGGCGTCGGTGAGACCATCGTGCAACCCCGTGCCAGGCACGAGCTGCTCGAGCGCCAGCGCCAGGTTGCCTGAGATCACCGTGAGCAGGTTGTTGAAGTCGTGCGCCACGCCGCCGGCGAGCTGGCCGATCGACTCCATGCGCTGACGATGGCCCATGCGCTCTTCGAACTTCGCGTGCTCGAGCTCTGCGCGCTTCTGCTCGGTGATGTCGATCTCCACGCCGTCCCAGATCGTCGAGCCGTCGGGCTGGCGTCGCGGTGCTGAGCGCAACATGCGCCACCCCAGCGTTCCGGAAGGAAGTCGATAGCGCGCCTCCGCGGCGAAGAGGGAGAGCGTGCGACTCGACTCTTCTTCGAGAGCGAAGACGCGCGCGCGATCTTCCTCGACGAGCTGTCCGTAGAGGGAGTTGGGATCAGCGTAGATCTGTTCGCGCGTGAGACCGTGCGCATGCAGCACGCCCGCGCTCAGGTACGTGAAGCGCCGCTGACCGGACGGATCCATCACCAACTGGTAGACCATTCCGTTCGGCAAATTGTCGGTGATGAAGCGCAGCCTCGCTTCGCTCTCCTGCAGCGCCGCCTGGCGTTCTTCATCGACGCGCTTGCGCTGGAAGAACTCGGGAATGGTCGTGGAGACTCGCAGCGTCGAGCTCCCGCTGGGACCGACCACGCGCTCCACGTGCGCAGCGAGTCGGTTGGGCGGCGCCATGAGGAACCGGCAGCGAGGGTCGCCTCGCGCGATGCATTCCACCTCGACAGCGGCGAGCGGCAACCCATAGCTCTTCGCGCACCAGCCCGAGGAGTACCCCGCGTTCATCACGCACACCGGGAAGTCGGCCTTCTTCCCGCTCTTCAGCCACGCATCCGACTCGAAGGAGAACGGGTGATCGTAATGAAGGAAGAAGTCGTCATTGGGGCTCGGCACCGAGTCCACGTGAATGTCGACGAAGGCCCAGCCCGCGAACGAGAAGTGCACCGGCCCCGCGGAGAGCCGCTCGTTGGGGTCGCGAAGGTCCATTCGCTTCGCGAAGGCGTCGGCGTCTGACTTTCCGAGCGAGTGCGCGATGTCGTAGAGGAGGTTTCGCGCGACCTCTCGAGATTCGTCGGGCCGGTCGGCGTAGAGCTTGGCGACGACGTCGAAGAACTCGACCGAGAGCGATGCCGCGCGCACCAGCACGTAGCGCTCGCCTGAGTACGAGAGCGTGCTGTGCTCGGGATCCTCGACGCGATCGCCGAAGTAGCGCTCGACGGCTTCCTGCGCCTTCAAGAAGAGCGGTTCGAACTGCGGGGGAACCGAGACAGTGGTGAGCCGGCTCC
This sequence comes from uncultured Myxococcales bacterium, assembly GCA_966211295.1. Taxonomy (GTDB): domain Bacteria; phylum Myxococcota; class Myxococcia; order Myxococcales; family Myxococcaceae; genus Archangium_A. Next base: position 9,111 of record CBIHPJ010000004.1, read on the forward strand.
GGCGTTTGGACATTGCTTTCGACGGTAGATCGAGCGCCAAACGTGGTTGCAGGTCCTCCTCGATCTTCTCCGCGAAGACCCTCGAAGGCGTGGCATGAACCGCTCATGGCCCGACCTGATCCGCACTCAGTCACTGACGATGCTCAGCCCACCACGCGCCACTTCGAGTGGGACGCGACCGTCGACTTCGCGAGCAAGCGACTCACCGCCACGGTCGCCCTGCACTTCCGTGAAGCGCCCACCGCGGCCACGCCCCTCGATCTCGACGCGCGCGCGCTCGAGGTGAGCACGGTCACTGATCTCTCCGGAGCCTCGCTGAAGTGGGATCAACTTCCTGCTGATCCGATTCTGGGAAGCGCGCTCCGCATTCACGTTCCAGCGGGTGCGAAGGGCGTGCGCATCGCGTACCGCACCAGCGCCGAGGCGAGCGCGCTGCAGTGGCTCGAGCCTTCGCAGACTCACGGCGGGAAGCAGCCGTACCTCTTCAGCCAATGTCAGGCGATTCACGCGCGCTCGGTGCTGCCCTGCCAGGACACTCCGGCGCGTCGCGTCTCGTATCGCGCGTCGTTGTCCGTTCCCTCGGGACTCGTGGCGGTGATGGCTGCCGCGCCCGTGCGCAACGAAGCGAAGGATGGACACACCACGTTCCACTTCGAGATGCCGCAGGCGATCCCTCCGTACCTGCTCGCGTTCGCGGTGGGCGATTTGGCGAGCAAGGATCTCTCGCCGCGCTCTCGCGTGTGGGCCGAGCCCGGAGTGCTCGCGCAAGCCGCGTGGGAATTCGAAGACGTCGAACGCCACACCAAAGCGGCGGAGTCACTCTTCGGTCCGTACGACTGGGAGCGCTTCGATCTGCTCGTGATGCCGCCCTCGTTCCCCTACGGCGGAATGGAGAATCCGCGGCTCACCTTCCTCACCCCGACGCTGCTCGCGGGCGATCGCAGCATGGTGAACGTGGTCGCGCACGAGCTCGCGCATTCGTGGACGGGAAACCTCGTCACCAACGTGAACGCCGAGCACTTCTGGCTCAACGAGGGCTTCACCGTGTTCGCCGAGCGGAGAATTCTCGAGGCGCTCGACGGCACCGAGGTCGCTGAGCTGCACGCGGCGCTCGGACGAAATGATCTCGACGATGCGGTGAAGCGTTTCGAGAAGGCGGGCACTCCCGAGCTCACGAAGCTGCGCACGAAGTTGAGCGGCGTGGATCCCGACGAGGCGTTCAGCGTGGTGCCGTATGAGAAGGGGTACCTGCTGCTGCGCGCGCTCGAGGCCGCGGCGGGACGCGCTTCGTTCGACGCCTTGCTCAAGTCGTGGCTGCAGAAGCACGCCTTCGGTTCCGCGAGCACCGACGACTTCATCGCGCACTGCGAGAAGACCTCGCCCGGGCTGCTCGCGAAGGTGAACGCGATGAAGTGGATCGACGAGCCGGGGATTCCTTCCGACGCTCCTCGCGCGACGTCGAAGAAGTTGGACGCGGTGAAGGCGCAGCTGGGCAAGTTGCCCGAGAAGAGCGACGTCGCGTCGTGGACCGCCGTGGAATGGCAGCTCTTTCTCGAGTGGAGCCCGCGCACGATGAAGGCGGATGAGCTCTCTGCACTCGATGCCCGCTTCCAATTCTCCAGCGCGAAGAACACCGAGGTGTTCGTCGGTTGGCTGCTCCTCTCGTTGCAGAGCGGATCAGACGCGATGCTTCCTCAGACTGAAGCGTTCCTCGGGAAGGTCGGCCGCATGAAGTACTTGAAGCCGATCTACACGGCGCTCCACGGCCGCGAGGCGACGAAGCCGTTCGCCAGGCGCGTGTTCGACGCCAACTCGAACAAGTTGCATCCCATCGCGCGGCAGGTGATCGCGAATCTCCTGGCGAAGTGAGCGGATCTTCGTGCGGCCTCGCCGCGCAGCTGGCATCATTCACCTCACATTGACCTGGGTGCAGCGGTGACGCTGCAGGGCTGAAGGGATGGTCGGGCCGCCATCCGCCGGTGATCCGGCTGGAGTTGCCCATGTCGACGTCGAATCCTCCCGAAGCGTGGAAACCACTCGTTCGCGCGGTGCGTCTCGCGGCGCGCCCCATCGAACGATTTCTCCGCGTCGAAGCAGCCAGCGGCATCGTGCTGCTGGTCGCGGCCGCGGTGGCGCTCGTGCTGGCCAACTCTCCGTGGGCCGAGAGCGTCGCCCACTTCTGGCACACGCCGATCGCGGTGCGCTTTGGTGACTGGAGCTTCGAGCGCTCGCTCGAGTGGCTGGTGAACGACGGCCTGATGGTCATCTTTTTCTTCGTGGTCGGTCTCGAGATTCGCCGCGAGCTCGCCCACGGAGAGCTGTCCGAGGTGAAGCGTGCCGCGCTCCCCGTCGTCGCCGCGCTCGGTGGAATGTTGGTTCCCGCGGCCATCTACCTGGCGATCGCCGGAGGAGAGGCCACGCGCTCGGGCTGGGGCGTGCCCATGGCCACCGACATCGCGTTCGCGGTGGGCATTCTGACGCTGCTGGGAAAACGCGTGCCGCCGGCGCTGCGCGTGCTGCTCCTCGCGTTGGCGATCATCGATGACCTCGGCGCGATCATCGTGATCGCCCTCTTCTATTCACACGCGTTCGCCTTCTCCGGGCTGCTGATCGCCGCGGGAGGAATCGCAGCGGTGCTGCTGCTGCGCTGGCTCGGCGTGCGCGCGAAGCTCGTCTACGTGCTCCCGGGAGTCGTGGTGTGGGCGGGCATTCTGTCCGCCGGAATTCACCCCACCATCGCCGGCGTGATCCTCGGGTTGCTCACTCCGGTCGACGCGTGGCTCGGCCGCGCGGGGCTGGTGGAAGGACTGCACCAGCAGCTCGACCTCCTCGAGGCAGCACCGGACAAGGAGCTCAGCGCGCACGAGCTGAACGAGCGGCTCGCGCAGCTCTCGCACGTGCGACGCGAGGCCCAGTCTCCCGCGGAGAGCTTGATCGAGATGCTCCACCCGTACGTCGCGTTCGGGATCATGCCGCTCTTCGCGCTCGCGAACGCGGGGGTGTCGCTGTCAGAGGTCTCGCTTCAGGGTCCGTCGGGGAGCGTGGCCATCGGCGCGGCCATGGGTCTGGTGCTCGGAAAACCGATCGGCGTGATCCTCGCGTGCGTGATTACCCTGCGGCTGGGCTGGGCGAAGCTGCCCACGGGCCTGGGCTTCAAGCACCTTGGCGTGCTGGGCGCGGTCGCGGGCGTGGGCTTCACCATGGCGCTCTTCATCGCGCAGCTGGCGTTCAGCGACGCCTCGCTCCTCGGCGCGGCGAAGAGCGGCGTGTTGATCGCGAGCGGAGTGGCCTCGGTGCTGGCGCTGATCCTCGGCCGAGCGCTGCTCACCCCTCAGTTGCCTGTGGGTGCGGCAGAGAGTCACGACGCCGCGGAGAGCTCGACGGCGAAGTGAACGTCACGCTGAATCTTTGAGGCGGTAACCGACTCCGGGCTCCGTCATCAGCAGCTTCGGCCGCGCGGGATCCGCTTCGATCTTCCGGCGCAACTGCGCCATGTACACGCGGAGGTAGTGCGTCTGCTCCGCGTGCCCGGGGCCCCACACCTCTTTCAAGATGTGACTGTGCGTGAGCACCTTGCCCGCGTGCTGCGCGAGCAAACTCAAGAGCCGGTACTCGATCGGAGTGAGGTGCACCTCCACTCCGCCGCGCTTCACTTCACGACGCGCGAGATCGAGGTGCAGATCTCCCACTTCGAATACCGGAGCAGGAGCTCCGCCTGTCTGCGCCGCGTGTCTCAGCGCGACGCGCATGCGCGCCAGCAACTCGCTCACTCCGAAGGGCTTGGTCAAATAGTCATCTGCGCCCGCGTCGAGCGCTTCCACCTTGCTCGTCTCGCGCCCGCGCGCCGAGATGATGATGATCGGCACCCGCGACCACTCGCGCAGCTTGCGCGTCACGCTCACGCCGTCTTCATCAGGCAGCCCCAGATCCAACAACACCAGCTCGGGGTTGTGACTGGCCGCGAGGGAAATTGCCTCGGCGGCGGTGCCCGCTTCGATCAACCTGAAACCACTCGCGCTCAACGACGCGCGCAGGAACTTGCGCATCTGCACCTCATCGTCCACGAGCAACACGGTGGGACCCTGCTCGCTCATGCCGTCGCCTCCGTCTCGTGCGGCACCGGGGGAGCGACGCCGATGACGGGCAAGATGATGGTGAAGCGCGCGCCGCCGCGAGCCGAACGCGAGGCGGTGATCCTTCCTCCGTGCGCGGTGATCACTCCGCGGCAGATCGCGAGGCCAAGTCCCGCGCCCGGAACTCCGGGGTGCACGCCGCGATGGAACTTCTCGAAGATCTTCTCCTCACTCCCCGGGGGAAGACCTGGGCCTTCGTCGTCGAGGGTCACCTCCACGCCACCTTCCGTGGCGCGCGCCGACAGCTCGAGCGCGCTCCCCGCGGGGGTGTACTTGGCGGCGTTGTCGAGGAGGTTACGGAACACCTGCTCGAGCAACACCGGATCCACCGGGACGAGCGGCAGGTCCTGGGGCAGCGACACGCGCACGGGGCGCTTGCCGAGCTGACTCTCCACGAAGCCGAGCGCGGCGCCGATCACCTCTTCGAGCGGCACCCACTCGCGCTTCACGGGGAGCACGCCCGACTGCACGCGCGACATGTCGAGCAGGTTCGCCACCAGGCGCTCGAGCCGCTCCGCCTCCTCGACGATCGCGTCCACCAGTTCGTCGCGCGTCTCCGCGGAGAGCGTGGCCGCCTGGGTCTTCAGCGTGGTGGCCGCGCCGGTGATCGCCGCCAGTGGCGTGCGCAAGTCATGCGACACCGCGCTCAACAACGAGCTGCGCATCTCTTCGGTCTCGGCCTTGAGCGCCGACGAGCGCGCGGTCTCGGAGAGCGCGCTGATGGAGATGCTCACGATAAACAGGGTGGCGAAGGTGAGCAGGTGGCGCTCGTCTTCCACGCCAAAGCTGAAGTTCGGAGTGACGAAGAAGAAGTCGTACGCGATCACCGAGAGCCCCGAGGCGAGCAGCGCGGGCCCCCGGCCAAAACGTGTGGCCGCCACCACCACCACCAACAGGTAGAGCATCACCACGTCGGGCGCGGCGAAATGCTCGCGCGCAAACACGCCGATCGCGGTCGCCAGGGAGATCAAACCGATCGTCGCCAGAACGGCGCGTCCCGCCTTGAACGGAGCCATGCGGCACTCATACAGCAGCGCGGCGGAGCAGACGCCACTCCACGATCAGGGCCCAGACCGCACCCGCGGCGCTCAAGGACCAGCAGGTGAGCGCAGCCCGGCGCCCCACCTCGGAGAAGAGATCTGGCCAGAACGCCACGCACGCGAGGGGAATCGAGAGGAGCGCCGTCACGTGAGCGCGCCACGTGCGCACCGCTCGCGCTTCCTCCAGCTCGAGGGCCAGCTCGAGCTGCTCTGCATGAAGCACCTTCACGACTCGGTGGTGTAGCGGCTCGCGGCTCAACCCCGGATCAAATGGAGGCCCGGGGAGATCAGGAAGTCCTCAAGATCAGGTGCGTCTTGATGTTTCCCTGATGTCCCCAATGGCGGTTCATACATTCTCTTGAGAGGGCACCCACTAATCGGTGCTCATGCAGGACGAAACGCAAGCCGTCGCAGCCAAGCCAGCCGCCGAGCCGAAGGCCCCGCCCTCGGCTGAAGAGCCTTCGCATCACCTCGGCAACGACGCCGACAAGACCTCGACGAGGTACCTCCTCACCATGGCCCTGGGCGCGCTCGGGGTGGTCTACGGAGACATCGGAACCAGCCCGCTCTACGCCCTGCGCGAGTGCTTCGCGGGCCACGAGCCGCTGCAGGTGAACCCGACGAACGTGCTCGGCGTGCTGTCGCTGATCTTCTGGGTGCTGATCGTGATCGTCACGGTGAAGTACCTCGCGCTGGTGTTGCGGGCGGACAACAAGGGCGAGGGCGGAATTCTCGCGTTGATGGCCCTGGTGCAGCGGGTGGCGAAGCGGGGCCCTCGCACCCGCCTCGTCGTGCTGGCGCTGGGCATCTTCGGCGCGGCGCTCCTCTACGGTGACGGCATCATCACCCCTGCCATCTCGGTGCTCAGCGCGGTGGAAGGCATCGCGATCTACGAGCCGGCGTTTCACCCGTTCATCGTGCCGTCCGCCATCGGGACCCTGGTGGCGCTCTTCCTCCTCCAGCGGCGCGGCACTGGCGCGGTGGGCGCCATCTTCGGCCCGGTGATGGTGGCCTGGTTCGTCGTGCTGGCCGTGCTGGGGGTGCGCGGCATCATGATGTACCCGGACGTGGCGGCGGCGCTGAACCCTGTCTACGCGGTGCGCTTCTTCCTGGAGCACGGGTGGCTGGGGTTCTTCGTGCTCGGCGGCGTCTTCCTGGTGGTGACGGGCAGCGAGGCGCTCTACGCAGACATGGGTCACTTCGGCGCGCGCCCGATTCGGCTGACCTGGTTCATCGGGGTGCTGCCCGCGCTGATGCTCAACTACCTCGGCCAGGGCGCGCTGGTGCTGGCGCACCCCGAGGCGGTGAGCAACCCCTTCTTCCTCCTCGCGCCCTCGTGGGCGGTGCTGCCGTTGGTGGCGCTCTCCACGGCGGCGGCGTGCATCGCTTCGCAGGCGGTGATCTCCGGCGCCTTCTCACTCACCCGGCAGGCGGTGCAGCTCGGCTTCAGCCCCCGCCTGGAGATCGTCCACACCTCGGCTCACGAGATCGGCCAGATCTACGTGCCCGGCGTGAACTGGGCCCTGATGCTCGCGGTCATCGGCCTGGTGCTCGGGTTCCGCACCTCGGGCAACCTGGCCGCGGCGTACGGCATCGCGGTGGCGAGCACGATGGTGATCACCGCGCTGCTCGCGTACCTCACCGCGCGAGATCTCTGGCAGTGGAGCGCGCCGGTGGCCCTGCTGGTCTTCGGCTCGTTCGTGCTCATCGATGGCGCCTTCCTCGTGGCGAACGCGATGAAGTTCCTCGACGGTGGTTGGTTCCCGCTGCTGCTCGCGGTGGGCATCTTCGCGCTGATGACCACCTGGAGCCGCGGGCGCAGCGTGCTCCAGGAACGGCTCACCGAGGCCTCGCTGCCGCTGGAGTCGTTCCTCGAGTCGCTCGCGCTGACGAAGGTGATCCGCGTGCCGGGCACCGCGGTGTTCATGACGGGCAACGCCGACGGCACGCCGCCCGCGCTGCTGCACAACTTCAAACACAACAAGGTGGTGCACGAGCGCGTGGTGTTGCTCACGGTGCAGACCGCCGACGAGCCGCACGTGAGCGACAAGGAGCGCGTGACGGTGAACCAGCTGGAGTCGGGTTTCTACCGGGTGCGCGCGCGCTTCGGCTTCATGGAGAGCCCGGGGATCCCCGCGCTGATGCCTCATCTCTCGAAGCAGGGTCTGGAGCTGCGCGAGCGCGACACCTCGTACTTCCTCGGCCGCGAGACGTTGCTTCCCACGAATCGGCCCGGCATGCCGTTCTGGCGCAAGGCGCTCTTCGGGTGGATGTCGAAGAACGCGCGGCCGGCGACCTCCTACTTCCAGCTGCCGCCCAACCGCATCGTGGAGCTGGGCGCGCAGGTCGAGCTCTGAGCTCCCTCTCCCTGCGGAGCGGGGAGAGGGTCGGGGTGAGGGGCCTACTTCGCAGCCGGAGTGAGCACGTAGGGCACGCTCACTGAAATCTCCTCGTCGAGCGCACCAAATTTCACGTCGCGCATCGTGGCCGCCACGCACGAAGTGAACGCCGCGCGCTCGAGATCATCATTCACGCGCACGCCATTCACCCGATTGGGCGGAGCGAGCTCGAGCTCGACGATCACCGTGCCGTGGAGCTTCGGCGACGCCTTCAGCTCGCTCTCGAAGCACGCACGAACGGCGGCTCGCTTCTCGGCGGCGATGGCGCGCGCGATGGCCTCTCCGTTGCCGTCGCGCTCGGGAACTTCTTCCTCTTCTTCGAGCTTCGCCACCGACTCGGGTGGGGGAGGAGGAGGAGGAACGAGGTGCTCGTCGATGACTGACTCCTGCTTCTCGACGACAGCGACCAGCTCAGGCTCACGCGGAGCGACTCGTTCGCTCTGCTTCGGTGCCGACTCCACGACGGCGGGAACTGGCGCTGGCACCTGCCTCGCAGCGACGCTCTTCGGTTGCACGATTCGTTTCGTGCGCGAGCGCTTCGGTTGCGCAGGCACCGGAGCGAGCGGCGTCAGCTCGTCGAGGACCGGCTCCGCTTGCTCCGAGGTAGGTGCGACGCCCTCATCTTTCGAGCGCAGGCCCACGAGGGCGAGCGGAGTGGCGACCAACAGCAGCGCTACGCAGACCGCGCCGCGAGGACCACGCTTCAGGCCCAGCGCCGCGGCGTCGATCGGCTCATCCATGCAGAACCTTCGTTGCCGGTGATCGCTCTTTCGATCATCGGGACACGAGGTGGCCGAAAGGGATGATCTCGAGTCCTCCAGGCGTGCGTTTCGTGTTGCCGGTGTTCCTTCTCTTCTCCTGCGGTCAGGCTTCGTCTCTGGGCGCGGGGTACGTCTCCGAGACCCCGACTGCGACCTGCGCCAGCGGACAACGCTGGGCGGGAGGAAACGAAGAGAGCGAGCTGATGAACCCGGGCTTCGCCTGTCGCTCCTGTCACCTCGGCCAGAACTTCCAGGGGCAGAACCCGGGAGGCGACAAGGAACCCTCGAAGGCCTTCTTCTTCATGGGCACTGCGTACACCGCGCCGCACGAGGCCGATCTCTGCGCGGCCGATTCGGTGCCGAGCGACGCAGTGGTGGAGATCCTCGGCGCCGACGGCGGAGTGCAGCTCGCCCTCGCGATCAACGCGGCCGGCAACTTCCGCTCGCAGAGCACCACGGCGGGATTCCCGGTGCCCTACACCGCGCGCGTGCGCGCAGGCGGCAAGACCAACGCGATGGCCGGCGCGCAGACCGAGGGTGACTGCAATACCTGTCACACCACGGCGGGGCTGAACGGCGCACCTGGGCGAATCCTCATTCCGCAGTGAAGCGAGGCCAATCTCCATGCTGCCCAACGCGCCGCCACGGTGGCGCTGGCCGGCACAGCTCGACCTGTCGTCAGGACTGAAACAGCCGCGAATAGAGCCGATCGTGCGCGCACTGGGCCGTCTCCACCCAGGGCGAGACGCTGATGGCGTCGTCCGCGCTCGACGAGCTCGTGTGAGCGAGGGCCTCGTCGAGCTCGGCGTGGAGACCGTGCAGCAGGGCCTGCGCCCGCAGCGGACCCAGCACTCCGAGCCGCACCGCCCCTGAGAGCGCAGAGCGGAGCGAGCCGAACAGAAACACCTGGCGAGCTTCCTCGAGCGGCACGGCCTGGCTCGCCAGCACGGCTCCAAACGCCACCGCGAAGTGCGCGTGAGGCAGCTCGTCGCGCAGCGCACTGACGCTCCTGGCTTCGAAGGTCGCCTCGGCCGCCAGCAGGAAGGCCTTGCCCTGGGCCTGGCTCGCGCGCCTGGCCACGTGATTGGAAAGAAAGACGTCAGCGGCGGCGTCCGCTCGCACCGCGGAGCGCTGATGTGAGTCATTGAGGAAAGGGAGCGACGAATGCGCGGTGTGCCAGATCAGCTCGACCAGGCGTCCGCGCAGCTGCGCCTCTCCGCCCAGCAGCCCGAGCTGGTGGAGCGCCTCGAGCCCACCGGAGTGCGCGAAGGCACCGGCGGGGAAGCCCGAGTCGGCCAGCTGGAAGAGGAGCATTCGCATCAGAACAAGAAGTACCGCTGGGCGAGCGGCAACTCGCGGGCGGGCGCGCAGGTGAGGTGCACGCCGTCAGCGCGCACCTCGTAGGTCTCGGGATCCACCTCGAGGTGGGGGAGCGCGTCGTTCAACTTCATGTCCCTCTTCCCGATGGCGCGGCAACCCGACACCGCCACCACTCTCCGCGCGAGCCCGTAACGTTCGCCCACCTCGAGCTGCGCGGCGGCCTTCGACACGAAGGCGAGGCTGGTCTTCGCCGCGGCCTGACCCAGCGCGCCGAACATCGGCCGCATCAGCACCGGCTCGGGAGTGGGAATGGACGCATTGGCGTCTCCCATCTGGGCCCAGGCGATGAAGCCACCCTTGAGCACCAGCTCGGGCTTCACCCCGAAGAAGGCGGGCTTCCACAGCACGAGGTCGGCCAGCTTCCCAGGCTCGAGCGAGCCCACCTCGTGGGCCACGCCGTGGGCGATGGCCGGGTTGATGGTGTACTTCGCCACGTAGCGGCGAATGCGCTGGTTGTCGTCGGCGCCATCCCCCGCGAGCGCCCCGCGCTGCACCTTCATCTTGTGCGCGGTCTGCCAGGTGCGCAGCACCACCTCGCCCACCCGCCCCATCGCCTGGCTGTCGCTCGACATCATGCTGATCGCGCCGAGGTCATGGAGGATGTCTTCAGCCGCGATGGTCTCGCCGCGAATGCGGCTCTCCGCGAACGCCACGTCCTCGGGGAGCGAGGGGTCGAGGTGGTGGCACACCATCAACATGTCGAGGTGCTCGTCGAGCGTGTTGACCGTGAAGGGCCGCGTGGGATTCGTGCTGCTGGGGAGCACGTTGGGCAGGCCGCACACCCGGATGATGTCGGGCGCGTGGCCGCCTCCCGCGCCTTCAGAGTGGTAGGTGTGAATGGTGCGGCCGGCGAAGGCTGCAATGGAGTCGTCGACGAAGCCGGACTCGTTGAGCGTGTCGGTGTGAATGGTCACCTGCACGTCGTGCTGCTCCGCGATCCCCAGCGCAGTCTCGATGGTGGCCGGGGTGGTGCCCCAGTCCTCGTGAAGCTTGAGCCCCAGCGCGCCGGCCTCCAGCTGCTCCACCAGGCCCTCGGGGCGCGAGCTGTTGCCCTTGCCGGTGAAGCCGAAGTTCATGGGAAGCCCGTCGACGGCCTGCAACATCAGCCGGAGGAAATCGGGCGCCGGGGTACAGGTGGTGGCCTTGGTGCCGGTGGCCGGGCCGGTGCCACCGCCGATGAAGGTGGTGACGCCGCTGGCGAGCGCGGCGGGCACTTGCTGGGGCGCGATGAAATGAATGTGGCTGTCGATGGCTCCCGCGGTGGCGATCAGGCCCTCGCCGGCGATCACCTCGGTCGTAACGCCAATCACCATGCCGGGCGTCACGCCGGCCATGATGTCTGGGTTACCCGCTTTTCCCAGCCCGACGATGCGGCCGTGCTTGATGCCGATGTCTGCTTTGAAAATTCCGGTCCAGTCGACGATCACCGCGTTGGTGATCACCAGGTCGAGCGCCAGGTGCGCGGGGGCGCCGCTCTGCTGGCCCTGGCCGTCGCGCAGCACCTTGCCCCCTCCGAACTTGCACTCGTCGCCGTACACGGTGGCATCGCGCTCGATGCGGGCGAGGAGCGCGGTGTCTCCGAGGCGCACGGTGTCGCCCGTGGTGGGCCCGAACATGTTCGCGTAGTGCGCGCGCTTCATGCGATGGCTCATGGCGCACCTCCGAAGCCACGCTCCCGCGTTCTCTTTCCGAGGTCCTTCGCGGAGTCGACCGGGCCGTCGATCAGCCCGTTGCCTCCGCGCACCACGCGCGCGCCGGCCAGCTCGACCAGCGGGACCTGCTTCGTCTCGCCCGGCTCGAAGCGCACCGCGGTGCCCGCGGGAATGTCGAGACGGAACCCGGCCGACGCCACCCGGTCGAAGACGAGCGCGCGGTTCGTCTCGGTGAAGGGATAGTGGCTCCCGACCTGCACCGGCCGGTCTCCGGTGTTGGTGACCTCGAGCGCGAGCGTGCGCCGGCCGGCGTTCAGCTCCAGCTCCCCCGCGGAGGTGACCACCTCGCCCGGAACGAAGGCCTGCGGAGTGGGAGCGAACACGGCCTTGTCAGGCACGGGCAGGAAGCTGCCGTACAACGCGAGCGCGAGCTCGCCATGCTCGGCCGCGATGGGCTGGTGCACGGTGACCAGCTTGCTCCCGTCGGGAAAGGTGCCTTCCACCTGCACCTCGTCGATGAGCTCGGCGATGCCATCCATCACCTGGCAACGGCCGAGCAGCCGCTTGCCCAGCGACATCACCTCCGAGACCGGCTTCCCTTCGCGGATGAACTCGAGGAGCTGCGTGGCGATGAGGGCCACCGCCTCGGGATGATTGAGGCGCAGCCCGCGCGCGAGCCGCTTCTGCGCGAGCACGCCAGCTTGATGCAGCACCAACTTGTCGACTTCGGCGGGTGAGAGTCGCATTTTCAGTCTCGCGGGTGAGTGGTCATCTGAGGCGATCGCCCAGGATGGAGTCGACCGCGGTCTTCAAGGAGTCCTGCAGCCGCGACAACAACCCGGCCACCGAGGGCGCGGCGATTCGCAGCACGGTGCCGTCGCCGCGGGGGCTGGTGGTGACCAGCACCTGCTGGGGCGCGACGTGTGCGTTGGACGCATGGAGCTGCCGCGCGAGCGCTTCGAACTTCGGCCCGCGCATCACCACCGTGGCGAACGCGTCGAGCCCGTGCATGCGCTCCTCCAGCTTCCCGTGCCTGCGGTGGAGCCACACGGCCTCGCGCAGCCACGGCTCTTCACCCACGTCGACGTGGAGGCGGGAGCGCAACGATTCGAACGCCCACCGCTCGCCCCGCGCGATGCGACCCGCGGTGAACGCGTCGACCAGCAGCACCGAGGCGTCGGGCGCCATCGTCACTTCCTGGAGTTGATCGAGGCACGCTCCGGCGAAGCAGGTCACCGGCAGGGGCCAGAGCACGAAGGTCGCGCCTTCCCCGAGGCGCGCACGCAGGGTGAAGGACGAGCGCGAGGCGCGGTACGCCTTGCTCGAGGCCTGTGACGAGAGAAAGAGGGTGGCGCCCGGCCGCACCTCCACGTCGAGACCGAGGGCGTCTTCGCCGACGAACCCGCCGCCGAGGCTGGCCAGGTACACCCACGCCCCGTCACCTTCGTTGGCCGGGTTGAGCAGCTGCAAGGGGCTCTGCGCGCTCGAGCCGACCACCACGCTCCGGCCGCGGACTCGCTCCACCACGAGCGTCGATCTCGAGATGTACTGCAATTGGAGCGCGGTCATGCGGGGCTTTCACCAGCAAGATCGACATGTCTATTCTGCGCACCATGACGACCCGACACGATCACGACGGACTGGGCGAACACGAACACGGCGAACATCACCACGGGGAGCAAGGCCACACGCACGAGCAATGGGTGCACCCCGGGTTCTTCCACGAGCGCGACAAACCACTGGCCCGCGACTACGGCAAGCGCGCGTTCACGGTCGGCATCGGCGGGCCCGTCGGCAGCGGCAAGACGGCGCTGATGCTGGCGCTGTGCCGCGCGCTCCGTGACTCGATCTCGCTGGGCGCGGTGACCAACGACATCTTCACCAGGGAGGACGCCGAGTTTCTGATGCGTCATGAGGCGCTGCCGCTGGAGCGCATTCGCGCGGTGGAGACCGGCGGCTGCCCGCACGCGGCGATTCGCGAAGACATCACCCCCAACCTGCTCGCGCTGGAAGACCTGATGAAGACGGTGCGCCCGGAGCTGCTCCTGGTGGAGAGCGGGGGTGACAACCTCGCCGCGCAGTACAGCCGCGAGCTCGTCGACTACACCCTGTACGTCATCGACGTCTCCGGCGGCGACAAGGTGCCCCGGAAAGGCGGTCCCGGCATCACCCAGTCCGATTTGTTGATTATCAACAAGACCGATCTCGCGCCCCACGTCGGCGCCAGCCTCGAGGTGATGGCACGCGACGCGAAGAAGATGCGCGGGGAAGGCCCAGTGATCTTCGCGCAGGTGACGAAGGGTGTGGGCGTCGAGGAAATCGCCCGCCACGTGGTGAACGCGCGATTGCACGCGTTGGCTCACGCAGCGCGCTGACCTCACCCGTCGAGCACCTCGCGAACTCGCCCCCTCGATCAGGCTGCACCTCGCCAGCGAGATCCCAGCGCGCAGGGCGCGCTCGCCTCTATCCGTTGCGTCGAGTCCACAGGAGCGATGCATGAGAGCCGACCAGGCGCCCCGGACCCCGAGCTGGCTGAGCCTGCGCCCAGAGTTCTGGCGAAAGGATCTGCTCCGCGTCGTGCTGCGGGTCACGGCGGTGCTCGGCACCTGCACCTGGGTTCCCAGCACCTGGCTGGCCATCAAGCTGGGAATGGTCTCGCTCTTCGTGCTCGACACCGCCGTGCTGGCCTCGGTGATCACCCTCGGACTGGCGGAGCGCATTCCCACCAGGCTGAGGGCCGGCTGCACCTCGATCGTCTTCTACGTGCTCGGCGCGGGACTGATGATCATCGTCGGGTCGATCAGCCAGATCTTCCTCTTCGGGTTCTCGCTCCTCTCCACGCTGCTGCTCGGGCTGCGGTGGGGCCTCGCGAGCGTCGCGGTCAACGTCGGCACCATGTTGACCATCGGCTTCGTGGGCATCAGCTCGCCCGAGATGGTCGAGCCGCCCTGGGTGATGAGCCTCAGCAACTGGTCCCTCGTCACCGCCAACTTCGCCCTGTGAACCTGAGCCTGGTGCTCGCCTTCGGCGTCGTCGTCGACGCGCTCGATCGCTCGAACGTCTCGCTGCGCGAGGGGCGCGCGCTCCTGCGCATCGCCGGGCGCACCGCGCGGATCGGCGGCTGGCAGGTGCGCGCGGGAGACCGGGCGCTCTTCTGGTCCGACGAGGTGTGCGAGCTCCACGAGCTGCCGGCGTGCTCGAACCCCCCCGCTCGACGAGGCGCTGCTCTTCTACACCCCGGGTTCGCGCGAGCGCGTGAAGGACGCCATCGAGCGCTGCCTCGAGCACGGCACGCCCTTCGACCTGCGGGCGGAGCTGGTCACCGCGCGCGGGACGCAGCTGTGGGTGCGGGTGCTGGGCACGGCCGCGCGCAATCCAGACGGCACCATCACGCAGGTCGACGGCTCGATGCAGGACATCACGCCCGAGAAGCTCGCCGAGGAGCGCCACAAGAAGCTCGAGCTCCAGCTGCTTCAGAGCCAGAAGCTGGAAGCAATTGGCAGCCTCGCGGGCGGCGTCGCGCACGACTTCAACAATCTCCTCACGGTGATCCTCAGCTACGCCAGCTTCCTGCTCGAGCGCCTGAAGCCCCATGATCCGATGCGGGACGAGGTGGCCGGCATCAGCAGCGCCGGCGAACGCGCGGCCGAGCTCACCCGCCAGCTGCTCGCCTTCAGCCGCAAGCAGATCCTCCGCCCCGAGGTGCTCCAGCCGAACGCGATCATCTTCGGCGTGCAGAAGATGCTCCGGCGCCTCCTCACCGAGAACATCAAGCTCTCGCTGGTGCTCTCGGCCGAAGCGGGCAACGTGAGCGCCGACGCAGGCCAGCTCGAGCAG
The DNA here is from genome assembly GCA_966211295.1 of uncultured Myxococcales bacterium. Classification (GTDB taxonomy): domain Bacteria; phylum Myxococcota; class Myxococcia; order Myxococcales; family Myxococcaceae; genus Archangium_A. The sequence goes on from CBIHPJ010000004.1 coordinate 24,313, forward strand.
GTGCTCGTCAACCTGGTGGTGAACGCGCGCGACGCGATGCCGAAGGGCGGCAGCCTGACCATCGAGACCGCCAACGTCACCCTGGGCGAAGAGTGGGCGGCCGAGCACGTGGGGGTGGCTCCGGGCCAGTACGTGATGCTCTCGGTGTCGGACACCGGCATCGGCATGGACCGCGCGACGCGAGACCGCATCTTCGAGCCGTTCTTCACCACCAAGGACAAGACCAAGGGCACCGGGCTCGGGCTCTCCACGGCGTACGGCATCGTGAAGCGGCGGTTACATCTCGGTCGAGAGCGAGCCCGGCGCGGGTACCACGTTCAAGATCTACCTCCCTCGCACCGATCTCCCCTTGTCTTCGGTCGTGGCGCCCGCGCTGCCGAGCTCGCTGCGCGGCTCCGAGACCATCTTGCTGGTCGAAGACCAGGAGCAGGTGCGCGACGTGGTGCGGCTCGCGCTGCGCAAGCATGGCTACCAGGTGCTCGAGGCCCAGAACGGCGGCGAGGCGCTGCTGCTCTGCGAGCAGTTCGCGGGGAACATTCACTTGATGATCACCGACGTGGTGATGCCTCACATGAGCGGCCGCCAGCTCGCGGAGCGCCTCGAGGCGCTGCGGCCGTGGATGAAGGTGCTCTTCATGTCTGGTTATGCCGAGGACGCCATCGTGCACCACGGGGTGCTCGAGCCCGGCATTCACCTCCTCCCCAAGCCCATCGTCCCCGAGCTGCTGCTGCGCACGGTGCGAGAGGTGCTCGACGGCCCGGCGATGGCGTCGGTCGAGCTCGCTTCACGGGCCCGCGGCGCCGAGCCTGAGACCTCACCCCTGCACGGCGCGCGATGACGCTCGCGTCGCAGCACCTGCCACCGCTCGAATCGATCAGGCGCCGTCGAGCACCTCGCGCACCTTGCGCGTCAGCGTCTCCAGCGTGATCGGTTTCTCGAGCAGGGCGACGCCGGGGTCGAGGATCCCGTGGTGGACGATCGAGTCGTCCGCGTAGCCCGACATGAAGAGCACCTTCATCCACGGCCGCAGCGGGCAGAGCCGCTCTGCGAGCTGGGCCCCGTTCATGCGCGGCATGATCACGTCGGTGAGGAGCAGGTGAATGGTCAGCCCCGGGTCTTCACAGATCAAGAGGGCGTCACCGCCGCTCTGCGCCTCGACGACGTCGTACCCGCATCGCTGCAAGAGGGTGCGAGCCAGGGTGCGCACGCTCTCGTCGTCTTCGACGAGCAGAATGGTCTCCGAGCCGGCCCGTGGAGTGCGCTCTGGCGCGGGTGACTCGTGCAGGTCCGCCGCCGGCTCGCCTGTGCGAGGGAAGTAGATCTTGAAGCACGTTCCTTTCCCGGGCGAGCTCGAGACCCAGATACTTCCCTCGCTCTGCTGCACGATGCCGAAGACCGTGGCCAGCCCCAGCCCGGTGCCCTTCCCCACCTCCTTGGTGGTGAAGAACGGCTCGAACATCCGGGCCTGGGTCGCCTGATCCATTCCGACGCCGGTGTCGGTCACCGACAGCATCACGTGCGGCCCCGCCACGCCGCCGTTCTCAGCGGCGTACTGCGCGTCGAGCTCCACGTTCGCGGTCTCCAGCGTGAGCTTGCCGCCATGGGGCATGGCGTCGCGGCCGTTCACGGCGAGGTTGATCACGATCTGTTCGACCTGGCCCGGGTCCACCCTCGTGGTGCCGAGAGAGGGATCGGCGATCACGTTCAGCTCGAGGTCCTCGCCGATGAGGCGGCGGAGCATGCCCTCGACCCCCGTGAGGATGGCGTTCAGGTCGACGACCTTCGGCTGCAGCACCTGCTTGCGACTGAAGGCGAGCAACTGCCTGGTGAGCCCGCCTGCACGCATGGCGGCCGCCGAGATCTCCGCGGCGTACATTCGTTTCGGATCGATGGTGGTGAGATCGTTCTCGAGCAGGCTGCTGTAGCCGAGGATCAGAGAGAGCAGGTTGTTGAAGTCGTGGGCGATGCCGCCCGCGAGGTTGCCGATCGCCTCCATCTTCTGCGCCTGGCGAAGGTTCTCTTCGCTCCGATGAAGCGCCGCCTCGGCCCGCTTTCGCTCGGTGAGATCCAGGATGAACGAGATCTGCTGCTCCTTCTCGAGCGAGAAGATCGATGAGCCCACCAGCGCCGGCACCCGGGTCCCGTCTTTGCGGAAGTACTCCTTCTCGAAGGGCCGGCAGCGCCCGAACGCACGGAGCTCCTCGACCGCCGCCGCGCTCGCCGGCTGCCATTCCGGCGGCGTGAGGTCCGTCCACCGCAGGCGCCCGGCCTCGAGGTCGTCGCGGGTGAAGCCGAGCATGTCGAGCAGGTAGTCATTGGCCTGCACGATGCCGCCGCGCAGATCGCCGAAGAACAGCCCGATCATGTTCGACTCGAAGACCCTGCGGAACCGAGACTCGCTGCGCCGCTCCGTCGCCGTGAGGTCGGCGAGCTCGCGCGAGATCGCGGCCTGCTCCGAGAGCAGTTCCAGCACCGCGGACCGGCCAGTGTTGAATGCGTCAGTCACGAGAGGGCGCTCCAGATACAGGAGCCCGCTCGATGCGGCGTGTCAGATGATGGGGAGGCAGCGCACCGACTTCGATTGTGCGTGCCCGAGATCTTCAGCCAGGCGGTCCGCTCGGCCCTCTCGGACACGTCCACTCATGGCAGCTCCTTCAGGATCGGCAATCGACCCTCACGGGGAACCGCGCGACTTCTGAGCCATCGAGCTGGCCAGCTCCATCAGCCTGGCGCAGTGCTCGATGATGCGCTTGCGGCGCACGATGCCGGTGAAGACCCCGCGGCTGTCCACCACCGGCACGAAGTTCTGGTGCACCGCGAGCGAGAGCAACTCCTCGACCTGAGCGTCGATGCTCACCGCCAGGTACTTCACCTGGCGAGGCACCAGCCCGAGCGAGAGGTGCTGCGCCGCCTCACGGGTGGGCCCGCTGGTGCGCCACAGCGCCCAGAGCAGATCGCCCTCGGTGAGCGTGCTCGCGTAGTGGCCGTGCGCGTCGAGCACCGGCACGGCCGCGAAGCGGGTGGCCTCGAGGCGCTCCATCGCCTGCCGCACGGTGATCGACTCGGGCAGCCAGACCACTTCGCTCTTGGGCGTGAGGAAGAGAGCGATGTTCATGACGCTCAGCCGAACGCTTCCACGCGCGTGCGCCCTGACAGCACGATGCAGGCCGCGAGCACGCGCGCAGAGGACTCGTCCCGCTCGCTATCGTCGAACGCGCACGCCAGCTGCTGCGGGTCGTCGTCGAGGAACAGGGTGGAGCCGAGGTTGTCGAACACGTGCCCCAGGAGCTTCTGACAGCGCGGGCAGCGGAGCGCGTCAGAGAGCACCCTGGTCGCGTGGCGCCTCGCCTCGCTCAAGCTCTTCGAGTCGAGGAAGTGGAGGGCCTTCAGGTTGGTGTGTCGGGTCATCTGCGTTTCCTTTCGAAGACGAAGGAAAACGCGCCCGTCCTCACGTCGGCATCAGAAGTGCCCCGCCCCGCATCAAGCGCGCATCAAAGCCTGTCAGCCCCGCGGGGAGAGGGTCAGTCCTTCAGGCGGTATCCGACTCCCGGCTCGGTCAGCAGGTACCGGGGGGCGGCGGGGTCGCGCTCCAGCTTCTTGCGCAGGCTCGCCATGTAGACACGCAGGTAGTGGGTGTCGTCGCCGTGAGACGGACCCCACACTTCTTTCAGGAGCTGGCGGTGGGTGAGCACCTTGCCCGCGTGCCGCGCGAGGTAGCCCAGCAGCTTGAACTCGAGCGGGGTGAGCTTGATCTGCTCTCCCTCGCGCGAGACCTCGCGCCGCGCGAAGTCGATGCGCAGCCCCTCGAGCTCGAGCACCGGCTCTTCCTTCGCCAGCCCCTGGCGATGCCGCAGCGCCACCCGAATGCGCGCGAGCAGCTCGTTCATCCCGAAGGGCTTGGTCACGTAGTCGTCTGCGCCCGCATCCAGCGCGGCCACCTTGTCGTCTTCGCGCCCGCGCGCGGAGAGCACGATGATCGGCATCTGGCTGAACTCGCGCAGGCGCCTGGTCACCTCGAAGCCGTCGACGTCGGGGAGCCCGAGGTCGAGCAGCACCAGCTCGGGGTTGTGGCTGGTGGCGAGCCCCACCACCTCGGAGCCCTTCTCCGCTTCCACCAGGCGGTAGCCGTGACTGGTGAGCGCGGCGCGCAGGAAGCGGCGCATCTGCGCTTCGTCTTCCACCAGCAGCACCAGCGGTCCGTCACTCATGCGGCGGACTCCGTCGGCACCGTGGGCGGCTCACCCTTGAGCGGGAGATCGATGATGAAGCTCGCTCCGCCGCCGGGCCGTTCTTCCGCGTGAATGAGCCCTCCATGGGCGGCCACGATGCCACGGCAGATCGCCAACCCCAACCCAGCGCCCGCGACACCGTGCTGCTCGCCGCGCACGAACTTGTCGAAGAGCCGCTCGGCGTCTTCGGGCCGAATGCCGTTGCCGCGATCCATCACGCTCACCTGCGCGCCGAACGCGCCGCGTGAGACCTCGATCTCCAGAGGGCTCCCCGCGGGCGTGTACTTGGCGGCGTTGTCGAGGAGGTTGAAGAGCACCTGCTCGAAGAGCACCGGGTCCACCTGGAGGAAGGGGACTTCGGGAGCGGCGCGCATCGTCACCTCGCGGCCCTGGAGCACCTTGTCGAGGCGCGCTCGCGCGCTGCCCACCAGCTCGTCGACGGGCACCCATTCCTTCTTCACCGAGAGCGCCCCCGCCTGCACGCGCGTCATGTCGAGGAGGTTTCTCACCAGCCGCTCCAGCCGCTCGGCCTCGTCGCAGATGGTGTCGAGCAGCTGGGCCTGGGTGGAGGAGTCGAGCTGGTGATCATCCCGCAGCGTCTGCGCGGCGCCCGTCACCACCGCGAGCGGCGTGCGGAGATCGTGCGACACCGTGGAGAGGAGCGAGCTGCGCAGCTCTTCGGTGCGCGCCTTGAGCGCCGCGGTCTTCGCCTGCTCGGAGAACTGGAAACGATCGATCGCGACGCCGGCCTGCCGAACGAAGGCGTCGAGCAGCGCGCGCCGGGTGGGATCGATGCGCCCCGAGGGAATCCACGCCAGCACGCCGGTGCCCTTGCCGAGCGGCATCGCCACCAGCCTCGCGCCCGCCAGGGTGTCGGTGCCCAGCCCCGCCTCGCGATCGTGCTCCTGTGCCCACTGCGCCACGCCGAGATCGTTCGACTCGAGCTTCATGATCGCCGGCGAGGCAACAACGGGTGCGAGCTTCCCGTGCTCCGGGAGGAGCACCACCGCGGCACCACCCGTGGCATCGACCGTGTGCTGCGCGAGCGCGGTGGCGAGGGCTTGCACGCTGACGGCTTGCGCGAGGTCGCGCGTGAGCGTGAGGAGGGCGCGCGTGTCCGCCTCGCGTTGGCGTGCGGCCTGCTCTTGCTGGCGGAGCCGGCTGGCGAGCTCGGAGATCAACACGCCAATGCCAAACATCATCGCGAAGGTGAGCACGTACCGGGTGTCGCTCACCGCGAAAGTGAAGGACGGAGGCACGAAGAAGAAGTCGTAGGCGGCCACCGAGAGCGCGGCAGCCAGCAGCGAGGGTCCCCGGCCGAAGGCGGCGGCGGTCACCATGATGGCGAGGAGGAAGAGGATCTCGGGGTCGGGGATCTGCAGCATGCGCTGCACCACGAAAGCCGCTCCCGCGGTGGCGGCCACCAGCGCGACGCTCGCCGCCCAGTGCCACCACGGGCTGTGCAAGGGCGCCGTCACGCTGCGCGAGCGGGGAGGAGGCGCGTCTTCGTCGCCCGAGAGCGCGAGCACGTCGATGTCGCCGCTGCCGCGCACCACCGCGTCGAGCAACGAGCCGCGCAGGCGATCTCGCCACCAGGTGTGGGTGGGCTTGCCCAGCACGATGCGGGTGACGTTGTGAGTGCGGGCCCACGCGAGCAGCTCGTCGGCGATCTCCGTTCCACTCAGGCGCACCACCTCGGCCCCCAGCGACTCCGCCAGCTCGAGGTGTGATTCCAACCGCGCTTCGTCTTCTTCACCGAGCGGCTGCACCGGGTTCGAGACCCACACCGCGTGCCACGGCGCGCGCAGGCCCGCGGCCATTCTCTTCGCAGCTCGCACCAGCCGGCCCGAGGCGGGAGCGGGACCCACGCACACGAGGATCCGCTCGCCCACCGGCCAGGTGGCCTGGATCTCGTGGAGCTTGCGGTACGCCTGCACCTCGGAGTCCACCCGCTCGGCCGTGCGCCGCAGCGCGAGCTCCCGGAGCGCGAGCAGGTTGCCGTGCCGGAAGAAGTGCTCGCTCGCCTGGCGCGCCTGCTCGGGAACGTAGACGCGCCCCTCGGCGAGCCGCTTGAGCAACTCTTCGGGAGGGAGATCGATCAGCTCGATACCGTCGGCGCGCTCCAGCACCGCGTCGGGCACCGTCTCCCGCACCTGCACGTGGGTGATCTGCGCCACCACGTCATTGAGGCTCTCGAGGTGCTGCACGTTGAGCGTGGTGTGCACCTCGATGCCCGCGTCGAGCAGCTCCTGCACGTCTTGCCAGCGGCGCGCGTGCCGGGAGCCCTCGACGTTGGTGTGCGCGAGCTCGTCGACCAGCAGCACGGCCGGCTTCCGCGTGAGCGCGCCCTCGAGATCGAGCTCCTCGAGCACGCGGCCGCGGTACTCCAGCTTCTTGCGCGGGAGCACCTCGAGGCCCTGGAGCAACGCGGCGGTCTCGGCGCGGCCGTGCGTCTCGACGATGCCCACCACCACGTCGACGCCCTGTTCCTTCAGGCGCCTGGCCGACTCCAGCATCGAGTACGTCTTCCCCACCCCCGGCGCGAAGCCGAAGAAGAGCTTGAGCCGCGTGCGCTTGCGATCGTCGGCCATCACCCGGCGCAGCAGGGCGTCGGGATCCGGCCGGCCATCGAAGGGTTCGACGCTCATCTGCTCGTGCTCGGACTGGTGCTCGGAGGGAGGGCCTGGTTCAGCCGTACCACGTTGACGCGCGGCTCGCCGAAGATGCCGAACAATCGCGGCTCGGTGAGCTTGTCGATGAGCGCGCTCAGCTGCGCGGGATCCACGTGGCGTGCGAGGGCGACGCGCTCGACCTGGTACTTCGCGCCCGCCACCGAGAGATGAGGATCGATTCCGCTCGCGCTCGCGGTGACGAGGTCGGCGGGCACCGGCTCTTGGTGTCCGGGGTGGGCCTTGCGAATCGCCTCCACTCTTCCGCGCACGGTCTCCAGGAACGCGGGGTTGGTGGGGCCCAGGTTGGAGCCGCTGCTGGCGAGCGCAGTGCCCGCGGTCGGCCGGCTCCAGAACACGTCAGGCGCGTCGAACACCTGGCCCACCGCGCCGGGCTCCAGCGTGCCGCTCCCCAAGAGTGTGAGCGTGAGCGGAAACGCCAGCCCCGTGAGCGCGGTGAAGAAGACGAGGAGCACGAGCGCCGGGCGAATCATGACACCCACCCCAGGTTGGAGATCACGAGGTCGATCACCTTGATGCACGGGAAGGGCAAGAGCACGCCTCCCACCCCGTAGATGAGCAGGTTGCGCGAGAGCACCTGGCTGGCCGCGGCGGGCCGGTAGCTGATGCCCTTCAGCGCGAGGGGAATGAGCACCACGATGATCAGCGCGTTGAAGATCACCGCCGACATCACCGCGCTCATCGGCGAGTGCAGCCGCATCACGTCGAGCACGCGCAGCACCGGGTAGGTGGTGGCGAACGCCGCGGGGATGATCGCGAAGTACTTCGCCACGTCGTTGGCGATGCTGAAGGTGGTGAGCGCGCCGCGGGTCATCAGCATCTGCTTGCCGATCTCCACGATGCGAATGAGCTTGGTGGGGTTGGAGTCGAGGTCGACCATGTTCCCCGCCTCCTTCGCCGCCTGGGTGCCGGTGTTCATCGCCACCGCCACGTCGGCCTGCGCGAGCGCGGGCGCGTCGTTGGTGCCATCGCCGGTCATCGCCACCAGGTGACCGCGCGTCTGGAATTCGCGGATCTTCGCCAGCTTCTGCTCGGGCGTGGCCTCCGCGAGGAAGTCGTCCACTCCGGCCTCCGCGGCGATGGCGGCGGCGGTGAGCGGGTTGTCACCGGTGATCATCACGGTGCGAATGCCCATGCGGCGCAGCTCGGCGAACTTCTCCTTGATGCCGCCCTTCACCACGTCCTTCAGCTTCACCACTCCGAGCACCTGGCCGCGATCCGCCACCACCAGCGGAGTGGCGCCCTGCTTCGCCACCTCGGTCACCACCTCGCGCACGTCGGCAGGGAGTTGTTGGCCGTGCGACTCCACGAACTTCGCGATCGCGTCCGCCGCGCCCTTGCGCACCTCTCGATCTCTCAGGTCCACCCCGCTCATGCGCGTCTGCGCGGTGAAGGGAATGAACTTCGCGCTCAGCTCCCCCAGCTCGCGGCCGCGCAGGCCATGCTGCTTGGCGAGCACCACGATGCTGCGGCCCTCGGGCGTCTCGTCGGCGAGGCTGGCGAGCTGCGCGGCGTCGGCGAGCACCTTCACGTCCACGCCCTTCGCGGGGATGAACTCGGAGGCCTGCCGGTTGCCGAGGGTGATGGTGCCGGTCTTGTCGAGCAGCAGCACGTCGACGTCACCCGCCGCCTCCACCGCGCGGCCAGAGGTGGCGATCACGTTGGCCTGAATGAGTCGATCCATGCCCGCGATGCCAATCGCAGACAACAAGCCGCCGATGGTGGTTGGAATCAGGCACACCAGCAGCGCGACGAGGATGGTGAGCGGCACCGGCGTGCCCGCGTGATTCGCTCCCACCGCGTACTCGGAGTACGGGCGCAGGGTCACCGTCACCAGCAGGAAGATGACGGTGAGGGCCGCGAGCAAGATGTCGAGGGCGATCTCGTTGGGCGTCTTCTGCCGCTTGGCGCCCTCCACCATGGAGATCATTCGATCGAGGAAGGTCTGTCCCGGCTCCGCGGTGATGCGCACCACCAGCCAGTCCGAGAGCACGCGCGTGCCGCCGGTCACCGCCGAGCGATCTCCACCGCTCTCACGAATCACGGGCGCGCTCTCTCCGGTGATGGCGCTCTCGTCGACCGAGGCCACGCCCTGCACCACCTCGCCGTCACCGGGGACCTGATCTCCCGGCTCGAGCAGCACGAAGTCGCCCTTGCGAAGCTGCGACGAAGAGACCGTGGTCGCCTTCGCGGAACGCTCGGGAGCCTCGAGCCGCCTGGCGTGCACGTCCTTGCGCGCCTTCCTCAGCGTGTCGGCCTGCGCCTTGCCGCGCCCCTCGGCCATCGCCTCGGCGAAGTTCGCGAAGAGCACGGTGAACCAGAGCCAGATGGAGGTGGCGAGCACGAAGCCCCAGCTCGCGTCTCCGCGTCCGGTCACCGCCGCGTGGATGAAGAGCAGCAGCGTGAAGAAGCTGCCCACCTCCACCACGAACATCACCGGGTTCTTCGCCATCCTCCGCGGGTCGAGCTTGAGCACCGCGTCTTTGAGCGCGCGCCGCACGATGGGGCCTTCGAAGAGGGGGCGGCTCATGACGCGGCTCCGATCATTTGCAGGTGCTCGACGATGGGGCCTAAGGCCAACGCCGGCACGAAGGTGAGCGCGCCGACCAGCGCGATGGCGCCCACCAGCAACGCCACGAAGAGCGGGGTGTGGGTGGGCAGGGTGCCGGCCGAGGGCGGAACCTTCTTCCGTTGGGCGAGCGAGCCCGCGATCGCCAGCACGGGGACGATCACCCAGAAGCGTCCGATCCACATCACCACGCCGATGGCGGTGGTGAAGAACGTGCCGTTGACGGTGAGCCCGCCGAAGGCCGAGCCGTTGTTGTTGGAGCCCGAGCTGAAGGCATACAGAAATTCAGAGAAGCCGTGCGCGCCCGGGTTGGCCAGCGCCGCCGTGCCCACCTGCGAGGCGATCCCGGTGCCCACCAGCACGCAGGCCGAGGGGAGCACGATGCCCAGGACGGCCATCTTCATCTCCTTCGCCTCGATCTTCTTGCCGAGGTACTCGGGCGTGCGCCCCACCATCAGCCCCGAGATGAAGACCGCGATGATGACGTAGAGCAACATGCCGTAGAGGCCCGAGCCCACTCCGCCGAAGACGATCTCGCCCAATTGCATCAACACCATCGGGCCCACGCCGCCGAGCGGAGTGAAGCTGTCATGCATGGAATTGACGGAGCCGTTCGACGCCGCGGTGGTCGCGGTGGACCAGATCACCGAACTGGCCACGCCGAAGCGCACCTCTTTCCCTTCGAGGTGACCCGCTGAAGGATCGACGCCCATCGCCGTGAGCGCGGGCACGCCGCGCTCCTCGGCCCACAGGCCCAGGAGCGTCGGAGGAATGAAGAGCACCAACATCGCGGCGATCAACGCCACGCCCTGGCGGCGATCCTTCACCAGCCGCCCGAAGGTGAAGCAGAGCGCCGCGGGGATGAGGAGAATCGAAATGCACTCCACCAGGTTGGTGAACGGTGACGGGTTCTCCAGCGGGTGCGCGGAGTTCACGTTGAAGAAGCCGCCGCCATTGGTGCCCAGCTGCTTGATCGCCACCTGCCACGCCACCGGTCCCGTCGCCGCCCCGTCACTCACCGCGCTCAGCGTCTGCGGAACACCCGAGGCCATCAGCGTCAGTCCCACCAGCAGCGTGAGGGGGATCAGCACCAGCGTGGTGCGGGTGAGATCGACCCAGAAGTTGCCCACGCCCTCGGTGTGCGAGCGCGTCAGGCCGCGCACCAACGCGAGGAACACCGCGATGCCCGTGGCGGCGGACACGAAGTTCTGCGTGGTGAGCGCCGCCAGCTGGGTGAAGTGGCTCATGGTCGACTCGCCGCCGTAGGCCTGCCAGTTGGTGTTGGTGGCGAAGCTCACCGCGGTGTTGAACGACACGTCGGGGTTCACCGGCCCGAGGTGCGCGGGGTTGAGCGGGAGCACGTGCTGCAGCCGCTGGAGCGCGTAGACCGCGAACGCTCCCAGCAAGTTGAAGAGCACCACCGCGCCGGCGTACCGCCACCAGGGCATCTCCTCGGTGGGGTCGACTCCAGCAACTCGGTAGAGGCCGCGCTCGAACGCGGTGGGCCCCCGCGACTCGCCGAGCACCCGCGCCAGCAACTCTCCGAGCGGAACGGCGAGAAGGAGCAACAGCACCAGGAAGGCGAGCAGCTCCAGCAAATCGTGCGCGCTCATGACAGCCGCTCCGGGAAGAGCAGCGCGAAGAACAGGTAGCCGAGGAGCGCGAGCGCCACGCCACCTCCCAGCCAGACAAGAGCAGACATCTTGGTGTGCCTCCGAACTCAGACGCGCTTGCACAGCGCGATGAAGCCGCGCGTGAGCGCGTACAGAACGACCAGGGTGACGACCGCGGCGACGTCGTTCATGGGGTCCTCACCTCCAGCAGCATGGCCACGACCGCGACGGTCCCCAGCACGACCGCCGCCGCGAGCTCGAGCGAGCTCCTCGCGCCAGGCGCGAAGATCACCGTGAGCGCACCGAGCAGCACCAACACCGGCAGCACGATTCCCGCGAGGAGTCTCAACCTGCTCCGCGGGCGAGGCAGCGCCGGGTCGAGCGCCGACCCGAGATCCTCGGGTGAACGCCTCGGAGTCACAGCTTCACCATCAACGCCACCGAGAGCCGGTCCTCGGTGTTCACCAGGTCAGGGGCCCAGCCGTCGACTTGCGAGCCCGGGTCTCCCTGATTTCCGCCCGGCGGCGTCACCCCTCCGTGCCCGGCGAAGTACGGCACGCTCGCGGCGCGGTGGTTGTATTCGAGGTGCACGGTGCCGAAGGGCAGGGGCATCACGTCGAGCGCGACTTGCATGTCCCACGCCTTGAACTGATCGCCGGGGTTCGCGGTGAAGTACGGGGTGCCCGAGAAGGCGCTCGCCCCGTTGATGGGGGGCATGAGCACCAGGTAGCGGCCGGGATTGTTGATGGCGCCGCCGCCCACGGTGAGGGCGAGCCGGTCCTGCCAGAACCAGAGCCGGTTGTAGGCCATGAAGCCGATGAAGAACTGGGAGTCGCAGCTCACTCCGCCGCCGAACTCACAGCCGGCGTCGACGGTGAGCGAAGCGGCCGCCTTGCTCAAGAACGCGCCCTTGTTCTCGAAGTACTTCACCATCACGCTGTCGTCGGTGTGGATGCGGTAGCGCTGCGGGTTGTTCAGGGTGTCGGTGCCGAAGTAGTTGTTCGACACGAGGGACAGCCAACCGGTCGGCCGCCAGAGGATCTGCCCACCGCCGCCGAGGCCGTTGTTGAAGCGGCCGTACGACTGCCAGCCGTTCACCAGCCACGGCTCGATCTTCAGCTTGTCCGAGGTGTAGATCTGCGCGCGCACGCCATTGAAGAACCACGGCGTGTTCGAAGACACGTACGACGGCTGATAGGTCCAGTTGTCGAAGTTGTAATAACTCCACAGGCCAATGTAAGACATGAAAATGCCGGCCTGGATGTTGATGCCATTGAGCGCATCGATGTGGTACCCGGCGTACGCCTCGGAGATGTAGCGGTACGCGTCGGCGAGGTTCCACTGGCCGCGCGCGGGGCTGGCGTCGTTGCGCGGGGTGGTCTGCGAGTACATGCCGAACTGGGTCATCAGCCGGGCGTGCACGCCCTTGTAGAAGAAGTCGCCGCCGAGCCCGAGCTGGGTGAGCTGCACCTCGCCGTGCCGGAACACCTCGCTCGAGCCCGAGATGGTGTTGTCCACCGGGTTGGCGAAGCTGTGGTGGTAGACGGTGTCGAGGCGCAGCTCGCCGGTGAAGGGGCCCCACTTGAGCGGCTTCTCGGCGGCCGCGTAGTTGCCCGGCACCCAGGAGAAGTCGGCGAAGGCGAAGGGCTCAGCGACCTCGGGCTTTGTTGGGGACGTCTCGAGCTTCGCCGGAACTGCTTCCTTCGGGGGAAGCTCCTCGGGTTTCGCGGCCTCCTGGGCAAGAGCGAGCGAAGCGAAGAGACAGGCTGAGGACAGGACGAGTGCGCGCACGGGTACGACCTCCAGTGGCGCGGAGGTGTACCGAGAGCCAGATCAGACCAGCGTCAAGAGGGGCCGACGCCCATTAAAGGCGCGTCAAGGCGACGTCTCGGTCTCGATGCCGTTCATCCTCGCTCCGTTCGTGGTGCCCAACCTGCCGCTCATGGCGGCCCAGTTCCCGCGGCTCTCGTTTCGCCTCAACATGAGCGATCGCCTGGTCCGGCTCGGCGACGAGAGCTACGACGTGGCGATTCGCATGGGAGAGCTCGGCGACTCGAGCTTCGTCTCACGCGTGTTGCGCAAGACGCGCTGGGTGACGGTGGCCGCTCCCAGCTACCTCGCGCGCCACGGGGTGCCTCGCGAGCCGGCCGACCTCGAGACGCGCAACTGCCTGCGCTTCGTGGGGCCGAACGGCCGCGCCAGGGACTTTGTATTTCGCGAAGGAAGCCGCACCTCCGAACGCCACGTGACGGGCAACCTGCTGATCGACCACGGGGTCCACCTGCTCGCCGCGGCGGAGGCGGGCCTGGGGCTCTGCCAGGTCCTCGACTTCATGGCCGAGGGGCCCGAGCAGGAAGGGCGGGTGGTCGAGGTGCTCGGTCCCTACTCGTCCGCGGGACCCACCATTCGCGCCCTCACCACCCAGGCGCGCGCGCGCTCGGCCAACGCCAGGACGGTCATCAAGTTCCTCGTGGAGTGGTTCCGCGCGCTCCCTCGCTGAGTTTCACAGCCGCAGGGTGACGTTGGCGACCAGCCGGTCATCGGTGGTGCGCAGGTCGGGCGTGAACGCTGCGCGCGCCGCGTCGTCGACGGGAGGCAGCCCGTTGGGCCCCGTGATGCCACCGCCGCCCGAGAAGTACGGCTGGTTCGCGGCGCGGTGCGCGTACTCCACGCGCAACAACAGCCACGGGCTCGGCCGGAAATCGACCGTGGCCGCGAAGCCTCCGCCGAGGAACTCGAACGGGTTGAAGGCGCTCCCGTTACCGGGCAACGAGTAGGGACTGCCGAGCGGCAGCGGGTACACCACCGCCGAGCTGCGATCGTAGAAGAAGTCTCCGCGCAGGGTGCTCATCAGCCAGCGCGTCCACTCCACGCGCATGGTGAGCGAGGCGCCCGCCATCGGCCCGTTGGGCGGAGTGGGCTTGCCGTCCACCATCAGCCCTGCGCTCGGCCCACGAAACTCGTACCCGAAGTCCGCCACCAGGCAGAGCGCCAGCCGCTGGAAGAAGTCGCGCTCCAGCCCCTCGAACAACAACACCTGCGCGTAGTTGTCCGTGTAGAGGCGAAACGATTGGCTCTTGGGGTCGGACGCGCGCGTCTGCTCCTGGCCGGCGTAGAGCGTGTGCGTCAATGACAACCATCGATTGGGCCGCCAGTTGAAGAGATAGCCGCCGGTGAGCGCGTCGTGCCAACGCCCGAACGACTGCCAGCCGTTGACCAGCCACAGCTCGAGCTTGGTGTTCTCGGTGATGAACAGCTGCGTGCGCAGCCCCGAGAAGTAATACGGGGTGAAGTCCGAGACGAACGGGTGCGTGTAGTTCCAGTTCTCCTGCGGCACGAAGCTCTCGAGCGCGATGTACGAGGGGAAGATGCCCAGCTCGACGTTGAGCCCGTGACGCCAGTGGAAGTGCCACCCCGCGCCCGCCTGCTTCACGTAGCTGAGCGTGGGGTTGCTCAAGAAGAAGCCGCGCGCGAGCGTGGAGTCCTGCCCGTGAATGGTGGCGATGTAGCTGCCCATCTGCAGCTCGAGGCGGCCGATCGGTCCGCCGTACTTCGTGTCGATGCCGTTCAGCTCGAAGCCGAGGTACGCGAGGTTCAGGCTGAACTCGCTGTGCCGCGCGGCGGAGGTGGTGGGGAAGATGGTGTGGTCGACGGGGTTGCTGAACTGCCACGCATAGTCGGCGTCGATGAAGAACGTCGGCGTCACCGGGCCGATGCGCAGGAGGGACGCGGGTTGGTAGTTCGAGCCGTTCAGCCACGTCCAGTCGTGCACCGAGAACGGCGGTTGCGCGACGTCGAGTGGCACTGGCTCTGGCGTCGTCCCTGCGTCGACCACCGGAGTCGCCTTCAGCTGCGCGACCTCCGCTTCCAGCGCGCTCAGCCGCTGCAAGACCGCGTCGAGATCGACGCCCGCGTCCTGCGCGCGGGCAGCGAGGGGCATGAACGCGACCAACAAGAGGAAGCGAGCCATTCGCGCAGTCCTACGGCACAGCGCGCCGGGGCGCCCTCACCTTCCGCTTCTTTGATGAAATCTTGATGGGTTTCAGCGACTCGGCCGGGGCACGTCGTGCACCTTGTCGATCAGCGCCTTGAGCGCGACCTCCACCGCCTTCGACGCGTCGCGCTTCTCGTGAATGGACATGTCGAAGCTGAGGACGTTGGTGTTCTGCCGCGAGAGCTTGAAGATCTCCTGCGTGAGGCGCTGGTACTCGGTCCACGGCTCGCTCACTCCCGGTGCGGTGGTGGCGGGAGCGACCTGCTTCTCGAGCTCGGCCACGCGCGTCTCGATCGCGGTCATCTCGCGCTCGTCGGGTGACGCGATGTGCGGAGCGTGCAGGGTCTGAATGCGCAGGGCTGCCACGGAGGCGGCCGACAATTCTCGCAAACGTGAAGGATCCTTCGTGGCGGCTTCAGCGGTGCTGATCGCCGTGAGCACCCGGTCGAGCGCCGCGGCCGCGTCTTGCTTCGAGAGACGAGCCGCCTTCAGGTTGGTGTTCGCCGCGGCCAGGGGGAGCAGCTTCGCGTCGACCGCCTCGAGCTGGGCCCACGTTCGATCGAACTCGTCGAGGTTCTCGCGTTCGTGGGAGCTGATCAGCCCCCGCAGCTCCGCGCGGAGCGTGTCGACTCGGGCGCTCGCCTCGCGCGACTCGGCCACGAAACGGGCGGACTCTTCGTCAGTGCTCGCCAGCACGGCGCTCTTCTCGCTGTCGACGCTGCGCGCGAACTCGCGCTGGAGCTCGCGCACGATCTCCGTCTTTCGCTTGTCGGTGATGAGTGCGGGTGGCTGAGAGCAAGCTGCGACGAAGCAAGCAGCGAGGGCGAGGACGGTGAGGCGCATGTTGATCTCCACGTCCAGACCGTGCAGCAGCCGGGCTCAAACGCTCCTCAAATGTGCAGGCCACTGCATCAAGCCGCCATCAAGGTATCGTGCGCCCGCAATGAGTCACCCCGAAGACCCCATCGCCGCCAAGACGCAGTGGACGCCCCTCGTACCGGGCGGCGCGAACTTCATCACCGACCACCTGTTCGAGGAGGCG
This sequence comes from uncultured Myxococcales bacterium, assembly GCA_966211295.1. Classification (GTDB taxonomy): domain Bacteria; phylum Myxococcota; class Myxococcia; order Myxococcales; family Myxococcaceae; genus Archangium_A. Next base: position 40,450 of record CBIHPJ010000004.1, read on the forward strand.
CCCTCGCGGTTCGCGTTCAGACCCACCACCAGCCTGAGGCTCTTCGGCCTGGCGTTTCTGCTCGTCGGGCTGGGCTGCATCATCGCGGGGCCGCTCAGCCACGTTCCCTTCATGATCGTGTTCGGGCTGCCCTTCGTCGGAGTGGGCATCGCGGTGCTCGCGCATCGCACCAGCGTGTTCGACGGACCCGCGCGTCACTACGTGAGCAAGAAGAAGCAGGTGGTGCCGTTCAGTTCCATCCACGCCTTGCAGATCGTGAAGGAGACGGTGAACGGCAGTGATGCCCCCGACTTTCACAGCTACGAGCTCAACCTGGTGCTCCAGAGCGGCGAGCGGATCAACGTGGTCGACCACATCGGTCTCGAAGAGATCCGCGCCGACGCGCAGATCCTGAGCACCTTGATCAACTGCAAGGTGTGGGACGTGAAGTGAGTCAGTACTTCGACGTCAACGATCCGCTGGCGGCGAAGACCGATTGGACTCCGCTCAAACCGGGCGGCGCGAACTTCACCACGCACCAGCTG
>CBIHPJ010000005.1:0-35838 GCA_966211295.1 uncultured Myxococcales bacterium
AAAGCGGAAGGACTCCGAACACTTAGTCGTCAGCGACGCCGCACTCAAGAATCCAGATTGGGAGGCTAAAAGGCGTCTTTTTCGACGCTCTTTTCGACCTTTGGAACGAACGTCTCGGCCCGGTTGAGCTCGTCGAAGTTCAGGGTGCTGCGCTGCAGGATGTAGAACGCCTGCGGCTTCTGGATTCGGCCTTCGACCGTGATGGCGTCGAGGCGAATGACCTTCTTCTTCTTGGCCGCCGCGCCGGGATCCTGGGCGAAGGTGGTCGAAGCGAGGAGCACGGAGGCGATCAGGATCAGGCGGTTCATTTGTCGTCGTCTCCGAGCTTACCCGCAGGAGGATTCTTAGCGGGAGGGGCAGGGGGCTGTGGGGCGGGAGACGGACCGTCATCCTCCCCGAGTTTGGAGGCCGGCTTCTTCTTGGCCTGCTCCGCCGCCAACTTTGCGGCCGCCGCGTCTTCCTTGCGCTTCTTCTCGGCCGCGAGTGCGTCAGCCTTGGCCTGGGCAGCCGCTTCGGCAGCAGCCTTCTTGGCAGCGGCGGCTTCTTCTGCGGCGGCCTTCTTCGCGGCAGCGGCCTCTTCCTTCTTCCGCTGGGCCTCGGACATCTTCGCGAGGCGCGCGGCCTCCGCATCGGCCTTGGCCTTCGCAGCCGCGTCCGCCTTCGCGGCCTTCTCGGCGGCGATCGCGTCTTCCTTGGCCTTCTTCTCTGCGGCGAGCTGATCGGACTTCGCCTTGGCTTCCGCATCGGCCTTGGCCTTCGCTTCAGCAGCCAGCGCGTCGTCCTTGGCCTTCTTCTCAGCGTCGATGCGCGCCTGCTCTTCTTCGGCGGCCTTGCGCTTCGCTTCTTCGGCGGCCTTCTTCTCGTTCTCGACCTTCTTGAGGGCGTCCTTCTTCTCGCGCTCCTTGCGGCGCTCTTCCTTCTCGATGCCCTTGTTGGCGTCCTTCACGTACTGATCGACGCGGTCGTCCTTCCCGCCCTTGTCCTTGTACGTGTTGAAGTAGCTGATCGCGGTCTTGTAGCGCTCGACGGTGTCGACGCCAGCGATCTCCATGTCGAGATAGGTCACGCCGAGGTTGAACTGCACGTCGGTGAGATCGGGGCGGCTCTTCTGCACCAGCTGGTATTCGGCGATGGCCTTGGGCGCCTGCTGGAGCCCGCGGTACGCGTTGCCCAGATTCAAGTGCGCGAGCGTGAACTCGGGCGCGGCGGCCACGGCGGCCTCGAGCTCCTTCGCGGCGGACTCGAAGTCGGAGGCGTCGTTCAAGAGCGCGCCGAAGTTGTTCCGCGCTTCGGCGAAGTCCGGCTTGAGCAGGGTGGCCTGACGGAAGGACTCCAGCGCCTGCGGGCGCTGCTTGAGCGCGAGGAGCACGAGGCCGAGCGCGTTGTGCGTGGCCGCGTCGTTCGCGTCGATGGTGCGCGCGTTCTCGAGCACGAGGCGGGCGAGCTCGACCTTCGATTCCTTGAAGTACACCTGCGCGAGCAGCTGCATGGCGCGCACGTTGCGCTCGTCGGCCTTGAGCACCTTCTTCGCTTCGGCGGACGCGGGCTCGAGCTTGTTCTGCGCGAGGAGGGTGTAGACGAGCGCGTTGCGCGGAGCGATGGCAGCGGGGTTCTTCGCGATCGCCGCGCGGAGCTCGGTGTCCATCTGCGCGCACTTGCGCTGACGGCAGGAGAGGCGGGCGAGGTAGTCCCACGCGGTGTCCTGGTTGGGATCGATCTCGATCGCGCGGCGGTAGTTGCGCTCGGCGGCGGCGAAGTCGTTCTTCCGCTCCTCCACCACGCCCAGGTTGGTCCACGCGTAGGCGGCCTTGTCGTTGCGCGAGAGCACGTCGCGGAACGCGGCTTCGGCTTGAGCGTTGTCGTTGTTGCCCAGCGCGCTCACGCCCTCCTTGAAGCGGGCCTGCGTGCTCGGATCGAATTGAGGCGCCGCAGGGGCGGGCGCGGCTTCGGGAGTCTGTGCTCCAGCTGCGGGCACGACCGCGGCGTTGGGATCCGTTGCCGCCTTGGTCGGCTCGCTCGGAGTGGTCTCCGTCTTCGGCTGCTGCGGGACCTCAGGCGTCTCCGCGGCGGCGGTGGTCTCTTCCTTTTTCGTCTCTGGAGTCGTTGCGCACGCAGATGCGAGGAGGATGACGAGGAAACTCGCCCTCACCCCGACCCTCTTCGCTGGTCGTTCCGCCTCATCGCGCGTTCGCTTCGCTCCAGCGCGTGGCCCAGCGTTCCGCTGGTACGGCTCCACTCCGTCCCGAAGGGAGAGCGAGAAAGTTTCGCGAATTCGAGGGTTCACTTGTCGCCCTCCCCACCACCGAGCTTCTGCGGGGCATTGACGGCCTTCTCGTTACCGGTGACCGACCCGACCGCTCCGTCGGGGAACACGAGCTCCTGGGAGAGCATCGACTTGGTCTCCTTGAGCATCGGGTACTCCTTGGGACGGAAGCGGTTGAGAGCCTCGAGGGTCTTCTTCGTCCACTCGTTGCTGACGCGGTACTTCTTCGCCTCGGCCCACGCGGCTGAGTAGATCTCGACGGCCTTGTCTTCGAGGGCGACGGTCTGCTGCGAGAGCTGATCCTGGTAGGTGACCACGGCCTCTTCGCCGAACCGCTTGAGCTCAGCGGGCACGGGCGTCTCGAGAACGGTCTGGGCGAAGCGCTCCAGCGCGTTCCCCTTGCGGTAGAACGCCGCGAGGGTCCACTCGGCGCGCTTGTACTTCATGACCTGGTCGTAGGCGTCGTTCACCTTCTTCACCGCGTTCTTCTTGGCGGTGAAGCTGTTCGTGAGCGCTTTGCCCGTGCCGCCGATCTTGATCTTGTCGAAGTCCGCAAAGACGAGCTCGGCCAGCTCGAAGCGCGAGTACGCGGCGGCCTCGGCGGCGATGGGCGAGCTCTCGCTCTTGAGGTTGCGGCGATCGAACTCGTCGGCCGCGGCCTCGTAGGCTTTCTTCGCGCCCGCCTCGTTCTTCTGCTTCTTGAAGGCGTCGCCGATGCGCTTCTTGGCGTCGATGACCAACTCCGCTTGAGCGGGCTTGCTCGAGAACTTCTGGACGAACTCGTTGAGCGCGGAGACCTCCTTCGCGCTGTCTCCCTGTTTTTCGTAGACGAGCGCCGCGCGGAACTGGTTCTTCGGGGCGTCCTCGCTGTTCGGGTAGAGGTCGGCGTAGCGCAGGTACGCAGCGGCGGACTCGTTGTAGCGCCCGAGACCCTCGAGCAGGCGCGCGGTGTTGAAGAGCGCCTTCTCTCGATCAGCCGAGGTCGGATAGTCCTTCACGAGCTTCTGGTACTTCTCGATCGCCTTGTCGAAGTCGTACGACTTCTCGGCGTTGATGCCGACGCGCAGGAGGGCGACGTCGGCGAGCTTCGACTTCGGATACTCGTTGAAGATGCGCTCGTACATCTTCAGCGCCGAGTCGAAGCGCTGCACGCTCTCGTAACAAACGGCGGCGTTGTTCAGTGCCTTGTCGGCGAACTCGTGCTTGGGCTCGGCGGCGACGAGCTCGATGTACTTCTTGGCGGCTTCGTCGAAGTTGCCCTTCGCCATCAGCTCTTCGGCGTTCTTGAACTTTCCGCCGAGCTCGAACTTGGTGAGCTCCTTGTAGAGGTCGGAGTTCGGATCGATGACGTCCTTGTTCTCACGCAGGCGCTTGGAGACGTCCTCGACGCACTGCCAGCACTTGTCGATGAGGTGGCTCTCGACGATGAGGTTGGTGGCGAACTTCGCGACCTCGGCCTTCGGGTACAGGGTGATGATGTTCTCGAAGCGCTTGCGCGCCTCGTCGAGCTGGTTGTGCGTGTAGAACAGCTCCGCCGCGCGGTAGGCGATGGCGGGTGACTTGTCGTCGCCGGGCTTGGCCTTCGCGAGGTACTTGTCGGAGGAATCGATCAGCTGCTTCTCGAGCGGGGTGAACTCGATGGGCGTGACCTTCTCGCCCTCGGGCCGATCGGTCGACTTGAGCACCGGGTACTGCTTGGCGGTGCCGGCCTTCACCTCGAGATCGAACGCCTTCTGGTTCGAGAGCACCGCCGAGTACGCCGCGTCGAGCTGGTACTTCACGTCCTGGCTGGAGTCGCGCACCGCGGCGTAGTGCTTGGCGGCCGCGGCGAACTGGAACGAGTTGTAGAGACAGTCGGCGAGATAGAACTCCATCTCGTACGCGTTCTTCGAGCGGGGGAAGCGGCCGAGGTAACCGTCGTACGCCTTGGCGGCGGTCTCGAACGCGGCCTTGGCCTGATCGAACTTGCCCTCCTGCTTGTAAACGAGCGCCTGCTGGTGATGGTAAATCGCCGTCGAGTACAGGCTCTTCTCGGCGAGCTCGCCGGCGGCCTGCACGACCTCGGGATCACGTTTCCACTTCTCGTGCCACGGAGTGCCCGCGACGAACATGTTCGCGAGCTTCGAGCTCTCCGCGAACGCGTCCTCGAGGCGGCGATCGCGCTCGTAGGCCTGCACGATGCGCTGCTGGATCTTGGGCGCGTCCTTGTTGAGCGGATCCTTCTGGAGCACCAGCCGGTACGCCTCGATCGCCTCGGGGTGCTTGGTCTGATCGAAGTAGACGTCGGCCATGCGGCGGTAGACCTCGCCCTCGTAGCGGCGGCCGCCCATGCGAGCGAAGGTCTCCTGCGCCTTGGCGAGCGAGCCCCACTTCTCGTCGACGAAGCTGATCGCGGTGTACTGCAGCGCCTCGTTGCGCAAGTCGCCGCCGACTTCTTCTTCGCCCTTCTTCTTCGCTTCGCCCTCGTAGAAGTCGACCAGGGCGAGGAACCGCGCGACCGCGTCGTCGAAGCGGTCCATGCGGTAATAAACCCAGCCCAACTTGTACATCGCCTTGTCGTAGAGCGGGTGCTTGGTGTCGGCGACGGCGTGCTCGTACGCGTTCGCCGCCTGCGAGAGTGCGTCGGCCACGTCGTACGCGTCGAAGTAGTACTCGCCGATGCGCACCCAGGCTTCCGTGGTGAAGCGCGACTTCGGGTAGCGGGCGATCAGCTGCTCGTACGAGCCGCGGGCCTTCTCGAAGTCTTCCTGCTTCTCCTGGCAGTAGCCGAGCAGGTACCAGCTCGCGTCGTTGAGCTTGTACGTGGGGAAGTCGGTGAGCAGCCGGGTGTAGAGCGCGATCGACTTGTTGAAGTCGATCTTCGGCTCGGGCGGCGGCGCGATGTTCTTCTCGGGGTCGAGCTTCTTGAGCTCTTCCTCGTAGTCGCGCATCGCCACCGCGTGATCATCGGAGCTGCGCTCGTAATAGAGCTCAGCGAGCCGGAACATCACGTCGGGCGTGTAGCGGGGATCGTTCGGGTAGCGGGTGAGGAACTCTTCGAACGCGGCGATGGCGTCGAGGCGCTCACGGCGCTCCAGCACTTCGAGATCGCGGATCGCCTTCTCGTAGCTGTTGGCCAGGGTGTTCCGCTTTTCCTCGTACTTCTTCTCCACGAGGAGCTGCACCTCGCGCTTGAACTCCTTCGACTCGGACTCGTACAGCTCGAGTGCGCGGGTGAGCTCTTCGAGCTGTTCCTTCTGCTCGGGCGTGGTGCCCATGCCCTCGAAGTACTTGGTCTTGGGCTTCGCGACGGGAGCAGCGTCGGTCTTGGTGTCGGTCGACGGCATCTGCGGATTGATTCCGCCGTCGCTCACGAAGCCCACGCCTGCGTCGACCGAAACTCCAGCGTCGGCCTTGCCCTTGGGAGCAGGCGCCTTCGCACCTTTCCCAGCCTGCGCGAACGCAAGCGAGGACATCACCACCATGCAGAAGGTGAGGGCGCGCATCAGTCCACGTCCTTGAGGACTTCCTTGAACTCGTCATCCAGCTGCTTCAGTTCCCTGTCCTTCTGGGAGGCGAGCTTCTGGATGGAGCTGGTCTTGTCCTGCTTGCGCTGGAAGGACACGTCGACCACGCCGACGTCAGCCTTGAGCACGAGATCGTAGAAGCTCTGGCGCACGCGCTTGAACGAGTCGAACGCGATGCGACCCACCAGGTTTCGGGTCTCGCCGGTCACCGCGGCCGTCTCGGTGCGGTAGCCCTCGATCAAACGCTGCTCGAGGAGCACCTGCTCACGGAGCTTCTGGGCCTTCTGCGCCACGCGCTCGCGCACGATGGTCTTGCTGCGGGTGACGCGCTCACGAATGGCCTGCGTATCAGCGCGCACCACGTCGGCGCGGAGGAGGACCTTCTGGGCATCGGAAGCGGCGGAAGCGCGGCCCTGACCGAGGAGCTGCCGCTCTTGCTCGAGCAGCTGCGCGTACTCCTGCTTGAGCAGGCCTTCGCCACCGACCGCCTTGTCGGCGTTGTTGCGCTCGGAGAGCAGCTGCGCGCGCAGCTCTTCCAGCTGCGTCGTCATGCCGTCGAGCCCGCGCTGCTCGAGGGTCACCTTCTCGAGGAACGCCTTCTCGTCTTCCGGCTTGTCCTTGCGCTGCGCCTTGGTGTCGTCCACGTACTTCCGGATCGCGGTGAGCTGGGCCTGCTGCGACTGAATGTCGACGCCGAGCTGGAAGGCGGTCTTGTCGAGCGCGTCGATCGCCGCCTGGATTCGCTCCTTGCGCGCGCGCACCTGCTCCGAAGTCGTGGGGAGGGTCTCGATGCGGCGCTTCAGGTCCTGCTGCTTCTGCTGGAGCTCACCGAGCTGGCGCTTCTGCTCGGGGCTCATCAGGTCGTCGACCAACAGCTCTTCGATGCGGGTGAGCGAGGCCTCGGCGCGGGTGAGCGAGGTGTCGACCGCGTCGGCGCGCGTGTAGCCCTCCTGGAGGATCGGGAAGCTCTCCACGCCGCGCTCATCGAGCGAGCGGAGGATGCGATCGGCGATCGCGCCGGACTCTTCGATGCCCTTGCGAGAGGCGTCGAGCGCCGAGGTGATCTCCACGGCCTCCGCCACTTCCTGCCGGGTGCTCGCCCACTTGAGCGCGACGGGCGGGAGCAGACGGGTGACGTCGAGGGTCTTCTCGTTCCGCGCGAGGAGCTCGTCGAAGTACTGCACGGGGTCTTTGTTGACGGTCAGCAGCGCATCGATCTCATCGCGCACCGGGGAGTACGTGTTGATGACCTGGTTGTAGGTGTCGATGGCGTCGTCGTACTTCTGCAGCTTCTGGAGCAGGGTGCCCTGGAGGATCTTCGCCTCGGGCGCGAGCACGGAATCTTCGGCGACGAGCAGCAGCACTTCGGTCGCGTTCTTCGCGCGCTCGAGCTCGCCCTTGCGCACGTAGCACCACGCGATCTCGTAGAGCGAGTCGGGGAAGCTGTCTGACTGCTGGGCGATGCGCGCGTAGCGATCGATCGCGTCGTCGTACTTGCCGACCTCGAAGTACACACGGCCCATGGAGAGCTCGGCGAGCTCCTTCACGGCGCGCTCCTTCTCGTCACGCGCTTGTGACTGGGTGACCGCGAGGAACTGCGCGAGGGCCTGGTCCCACTGCTTCAGGCGCACGTAGCCGACGCCGATGAAGTACGCCGACTGCACGTGGAAGGGGCCGCTCTGATCGCCCGCGAGCGTCTGGAAGATGGTGCGGCTGCGGTTGATGCGATCCTCGAGCTCGAGATCCTGCCGGCGGAACATCCACTTCGCGTAGACGTAGGTGAGCTCGGGCGGGAGCGCGCCACCCGAGAGCCCGCGCGCCTGCTTGATGTAGTCGTCGATGCCGGTGAACTCGTTCAGGCGGCCGGCGATCTCGAGGTAACGCGCGAGGGCCTCCTTGTAGTGACCCGCGCGCAAGGCGAGCAGCTGGCGCAGGTAGAGGCGAGAGCCGAGGTAGTTCTTCTGCTGGTACAGCGAGTCGGCCAGATAGAAGAGGGCGTCGGCGTAGCGCGGGCCCTTCTGGAAGTCCTTGTTCGCGACGAGGTCGTAGAAGAGCACCGCGGCGGTGGCGTAGTCGTTGAGCAGGTACTGAATTTCGCCGTCGGAGAAGCGCTGCAGGCGCGCGGCTTCTTCCGAGGTCTCTTCGCGCAGCGTGTATTGCTTCTCGACCAGCTCGATGTTGTTGCGAGCGACCTCGACCTGACGCGCGACTTCTTCGACCTGCTGCTGGAGCTCAGCAGCAGACACTTTCCCTCGTTGAGCGTGCGCGGAGAGAGCCGTGCACAAGATCAACAGGGTCGCGAAGGCCAGTGTTCTTGCCCTGAGGTGGCTCATGGCGGGGCAGAAGTGACGACGTCACTTCGTTTCAGTCGTCTCGCTCGCGGGGGGAGAACCGGCCTGGTCTCCCGCCTGGTTTTTCACGGCCTGATCTTTAGTCGACGAGATGTCGTAGCGGATCGCAGGCTTGTCCTTGATGTCGGCGGTGATCCCGCCCTTCTCGTAGCCGACCACCTTCACCGTGGTGACCTTGCCTGCCTCAGCGTTGAACGTCTGGTTCGACTGCAACTTGAACTTGTACCCCTCGAGGTAGCTGAAGATTCCGTAGCCGTGGCCGCGGTACACCATTCGGACGGCGATCTGGTGATTCCCGGGCACGATGCGGCCGTTGAAGATCTCGAACTCTTCGCGCTTGTCGAGGTCACCGCCGGTGTCGACCTTCGTGTAGATCGGCGCGCCATCGAGAGCGTACGCGACCGACTCGAGGACGAACTGGGCGCCCATCTCGTTGCGGTGGAAGATGACGGCGCGAGCGCCGCTGGAGAGATCGCCGCCCAGCACCGTTTCCTGCAACAGGAGCAGGCGCGCCTTGGTGCGGAAGATCTTCTCTTTGAGATCGACGACCTGCTCTTCGAGCGTCTTGACGCGGGTGGTGAACGCTTCGTCCGCCGTTTGAGCGGACTCGGCCGGAGCGGTGGCAGGCGCTGGCGTACCGCCGTCTTGAGCGAAAGCCATCTGGCTGCCCGCAACGGCGAAAAGGACCAACGCCCCCCAGCGGTTCATCTCACTGACCGCCCTTCTTGAGCTCAGTGAGCACGAGCTTCGCGACGTCCTTCAAGGTGTCGAACACGCCGACGCCGGTGGGCGCGACAGCCTGGCGCTCGGTGACGTTGCGCGGGTTGAGCACCTTGCGCAGCTCTTCCACCGGAACGGCGTTGGGAAGATCGCGCTTGTTGTACTGCATGACGAAGGGGACCTTGTCGAGGTCGTAGCCCTGCTCCTTCAAGTTGATGCGCAGGTTGTCGAGCGACTCGATGTTCGCCTCCATGCGCTCGACCTGCGAGTCGGCGACGAACACCACGCCGTCGACGCCCTTGAGGATCAGCTTGCGGCTGGCGTCGTAGAAGACCTGACCGGGCACCGTGTAGAGGTGGAAGCGCGTCTTGAAGCCGCGGATCTCACCGAGCGACAGCGGGAGGAAGTCGAAGAACAGGGTGCGGTCGGTCTCGGTGGAGAGCGAGATCAGCTTGCCCTTCGTCTCGGGGTTGGTCTTGTTGTAGATGTACTGAAGATTCGTCGTCTTCCCGCACAGACCCGGGCCGTAGTAGACGATCTTGCAGTTAATCTCGCGACTTGAGTAGTTGATGAAGGACATGTCGGCGGGGTGCCTTGCGCTGATTACTCGCTGAAGAGGTTATCGATGTCGGCGTCGGAGATCTCGGCGAACGGCGAGCCGGCTCCGGGGACCGCGGCGCGGGCGGCGAGCGCGGCGAAGACTTTCTCGAGCTCGTCGGAAGCCTTCTTGATGCGCAAGCGCACGAGGCCGAGCGAGGTGCGGTTGTCGAAGATGACGACCAGCACGACTCGGCCGCCGACCAGCGTCATGTAGAGCGAGTCTTTCGCGCCCTCATGGAACTGGTTGGGGAACTCGTTCTCACCGATGAGCTTCGCCAGGCCGCCCATCGCCGCCACGTTGCCGGCGGTGAGCGATGCGAGCGAAGTCGTATCGATGTTGTGCGTCTGGCCAGCCGCAGAGATCAGCTGACCGTTCTTATCGACGAGAAAAACCACCTTAGCGTTGGCGTCCTTCGTGAGTCGGTCGCACACCGCGTTGATCCGGTGGAACTCCTCTTCGTACATCACCAGCTGCGAGGCCATGAGGTGGAGGTGCTCCTGTCAAACGGTTGCGTGGTCCTATCAGAGGGTACACGGTTGTGCACTCTTTCGAGCGCAAAACCGTCGTGGTCTCAGGGGGCTAGTCTCTCTCGTGACCGGGTGGTCGCACCCGCAGTCTCTTGAGTTGCCGGAAGAACCGCTCCCCGGTCATTTCTTCTTCGGGGTGACGGGGACGAGTTAGGCTCGGGTCCGTGCTCGTGAACGTCGCCAGGGCCGGTCTGTGCGCGATGGTTCTGTTGTTACCAGTTGGTGTCGAAGCTCAGACGCCTTCAGTCGCTGCCAATGGCAGCACGGTCCGCAAGCCCAGGTGGGCGGATGATACCGCTCAGGTTCGGCTGCGTTACGGGCTCGCTGTACGAAGCGGGGTCGAGAACGACGCAGGGCCGGGCCTCTCTTATTCGGGTTTCAGCCCCAACGATCTGGCGTTCACTGGTTGGGCCTGGCTTCTCCTCGGCGAGCACCTCGGACTCACGGGCGGAGTGCAGCGCGAAGCGTTCAGCCTGATCGAGAACACCACCACCATCACCTCGGGCTCCTTGCTCCGCATGAATGTGGGGCCGACCGGACGGGTGCGTTTTGGTCCGGTGCGGCTCGAGGCGGCGGCTTCGTATTCCTTCCAGCAGCTGCCGGTGTTCGGCACGGTGGTGGTTCCGGTGTTCTCCACGGTGCAGCGGCACGGAGTGCTCCTCGCCGCGCGCGGCCTGGTGGATCTGGGGCCGGTGACTGTCGAGGGCCGCTTCGAGTACCCCATCTCGATCGCGAACGTCGGGCGCGCGGTGAGCTCCTCTGGTTTCGGAGCGGGCGGCGGCCTGCGCGTGCAGCTCTTCCGCACGGGGCTCCTCAAGTGGGGTCTGCTCGCAGAGGCGCAGTACGTGACTGACTCCATGACGTCCACGGACGCCGCGACTCCGCTCACGGCGACTCAGAGCGTGGTGCGCGCGGGGCTCGCGCTCGACCTGCAGTTCAAGGATCCGAAGCTGGACGAAGAATCAGTCACGCGCACGGGGTCGCTCAAGGTGACGGTGCGCGGTGAGCAGGGTCCTCTCGCCGGAGTGCCGGTGGCGATAGCGGGTCCCGTGCGGCGCGACGTGACGACGGGTCCCGATGGCACGGCGGAGGTCACCGACGTGGAAGCAGGTGAGCTGGTCGCCTCCGCTTCGTTGCCTGGCTACGCGCCCGGTGAAGCGCGCGTGAGCCTCGCCGCGGGAGATGAGCGCGCGGTCGAGCTCTTCTTGAGCAAGGAGAAGCCGAAGGTCGGCGGACTCGCGATCAAGGTGGTGTCGTTCGAGGGCAAGACTCCGGTCGCGGCGAGCGTGGAAGTGAATGGCCAGACGTCGCCCACCAGCGCGGAAGGCGCGCTGGCCCTCGAGGGACTGCAGCCGGGACCGATCTCCGTGAAGGTCACTGCGCCTGGCTACAACCCGGGCGAAGAAGCGGCGTCGATCGTCGCGGGCTCGGTGAGTGAGCTGACGGTGACGCTGGTGCCAGAGAAGAAGAGGGTGCCCGCGACGCTCCGTGGCCAGGTGCGCAGCGCGCGCGGCGGCAAGCCCGTGGTGGCCAACCTCGAGATTCGTGAGCTGAAGCAGACCATCTCGGCGGCGGAGGATGGATCGTTCTCGGTGCAGATTCCCGGTGGCAAGTACACCGTGCGCATCACTGCTCCGAAGTTCGTGACGCAGACGAAGTCGGTGACGGTGCGCGACGGTGATCAGGCCATCTTCAACGTGGATCTCGCGCCGAAGTGACTTCGATCGCCCAAATTCTCCCTCTCCCTGCGCAGCGGGGAGAGGGGCGCCCTTCGCGCACTTCCAGGACGGGAGCCGTAGCTCTGCTGCTGCTCCTCGCCGCCTGCGGCAATGATCCGCCGAAACCACCTCCTGTCGTCACCGTGGTGGACGCCGGCGCTCCTTCCGTCGCCGCGAAGAAGAGCGTCGGTCAGCTCGAGTCGCCGCAAGGCGCGGTGACGCTCGAGCGCGATGGCAAGCCGCCGCGCGCCGCTGCGGCTGAACCGCTCTTCCCCGGAGACGTGATCGAGACGGGAGAAGATGGCTCCGCGGTCCTGCGCTTCTCCGGGGATCGCGTGGTGGAGCTCGGCGCTGAAGGTCGCTTCGAGCTCGGCCTCGACGGCTCGGGGCTGATGCTCAACGTAGCGCGCGGTTTCGTGCTCACCCGCGTGAAGGCCTCTGGAAATGGAAAGCCGGCCGCGGAGAAAGAGGGAGAAGTTCTCCTCACCATCTCCACGCCCTTCGGTCTCACGCGCGTCGGCAACGCCGAGCTCTCGATGAAGGTCGACGAGTCCTCCGCCGACGTCGACGTGAAGGTCGGAGAGATTGAGCTGGTCTCCAGGTCAGGCCAGGTGAGCAAGCTCGGTGCGGGGAAGAAGGGAATGCTCGGCGAGGCCCGTGAGCTTCCTGAGATCGCGCTCACCGTCGTCGTCGCCGCGACGGGCAAGGGCGAGATCAAGACGAAGAACGCGAAGAGCTTCGTGGCGATCAATCCGAAGAAGCCGCCGGCGCTGAAGGCAGGCGACGTGGTGCGTGTGAAGGATGGCCGGTTGAGCCTCGCTCCCGAGGGATCGGACGCCCGCCTCGCGCTGCTGAAGGGCGCTGAGGTCGGCATCGGCGAGAGCCGCAAAGGTCCTGGCAAGGAGACGACCTCGCTCGACGTGAAGAAAGGCGAGGTCGAGGTCTCCGCTCCCGAAGGACAGTCGACGCGCGTGGCCGTCGTGGGTGGCGTCACGCTCGTGAGCGATCTCGGCGGTCAGTACTCGTTGCGGCGCACGGGGAGCGGCTTCGACATCGACGCGCTCGCGGGCGATCTCACCATCGAGCGCGAAGGCCAGCCCGCGCTGAACGTGCCGGGTGGGCAATCAGCGAGCGTGCCGCTCAAGGGCGACGCCGCCGTGCGCTCCGCGACGAAGGAGGGCGTGGTGCTGCCGTCGCGTCAGGGCCTCAAGGTGTTTCACCAGAGCTTGAAGCAGGTCTCGGTCACCTGGGACGACGACGGGAAAGACGGAGGCGACTATCGCGTGCAGCTCGCGACCGATCCCTCGTTCACCAACGTGGTGCGCGACGGCGTGGTGCACGACAACTTCTTCACCGTGCCGATGCCGCCGAAGGGCGTCTGGTATTGGCGCGTGACGCAGGGCGATCAAGAGAAGGCAAAGGGCAGCGCCACGTTTGCTCCCGAGCCGCGCACGCAAGATCTGTCGCGCCTCAAGAACATCGTCCCCGAGGGCGCGGAGACCACCACGATCTTCTTTCAAGACAAGGACAAGCCGCCGGTCGTGAACTTCACCTGGGCGAAGGCGGACGGCGCCTCGAAGTACGCGGTGAAGGTGTACCGGGAAGGTCAGCTCTCGAGTCCAGTCGCCGAACGGACAGTGACCGAGACGCAGGTGGCGCTGCCCGAGAACACGCTCCTCGAGGGCAAGTACTTGTGGTCCGTGACTCCGCTCGACGCCAAAGGGGCGGAGCTCAAGGGCGGCCGCATGAACAAGCTGCACATGGTCTTCGACAACGCGGTGGCGGCGCTGCTGATCAAGACTCCCCGAAATGGGGATGCGGGCGGGAAATCCGTGAACGCGGTAGGGATCGCTCCCGTGGGCAGCAAGCTTTTCATCAACGGCAAGAGCGTCGCGCTCGATGAGCAGGCGCGCTTCGATACTTCGGTCGCTCCCGCGGCTGGCGGACGCATCGTGTTCCGCCTGCTGCACGCGGGCGCCGAGAGCTACACCGTGCGCACCGTGAGGGGCCGGTGACGAGCCTCAACGATCCGCGGCCGAGCAACCCTGAAGCGCGCATGGCGATCGGGGAAATGGCCGTGAAGGCCTACGGCAAGTACTTCCTGATCAAGAAGCTCGCCGAAGGCGGCATGGCCGAGATCTTCCTCTCGAAGCAGGTCGGCGTGGAGGGCTTCGAGAAGAACGTCGTGATCAAGCGCATGCTGCCGCATCTCTCGGTGGCGTCCGACTTCGTGAGCATGTTCCTCGACGAGGCGCGGCTCGCGGCGTCGCTCACGCACCCGAACATCGTGCAGATCAGCGACCTCGGTTTTGCCGACGGCTGCTACTTCATCTGCATGGAGTACCTCGCGGGCGAAGACCTCGCGACGGTGCTGCGCACGGCGAAGCGGCGGGGCGAGCACGCGCCGGTGAACATGGTGCTGCGCGTCTTCACCGAGGCCGGCATTGGCCTGCACTTCGCGCACGAGGCGGTGGATCCGAAGGGCGAGCCGATGCGCCTGGTGCACCGCGACATCTCTCCGTCGAACATCTTCGTGACGTACGGCGGGCAGGTGAAGGTGCTCGACTTCGGCATCGCGAAGGCCGAGTCGCGCATCACCTCGACCGGCGCCGGAGTGGTGAAGGGCAAGTACCAGTACATGTCGCCCGAGCAGGCGCGCGGTGACGCGATCGATCGGCGCAGCGACATCTTCTCGCTCGGTGTTTCGCTCTACGAGTCACTCACCGGTGTTCGTCCCTTCGCGCGCGATACGGACCTCGCGGTGCTGAAGGCCGTGCTCGGCGGCGAGTACCAGCCTCTGCGAGCGCTGCGGCCTGATCTTCCGCTCGAGGTGGAGCAGATCGTCACCAAGGCGATGGCGATGGAGCCGGAGTATCGCTACCCGAGCGCGCTCGCCTTCGCGCAGGACATCGAGCGGTACGTCGGCGCGACCACTTCGGCCACGGGCGGCCAGGCGCTCACGCAGTTCATGAGCGTGTTCTTCGGGCCCGATCGCGTGAAGTCGAAGACTCGCATCGAGTCGCTCGATGAGCTCGCGCGGCGTGGCGTCGACATTCCCGGCCGCGTGAATCCGCTGTCGCCCAAGACGGTGACTGCGCCTGCGCCCTTGCCGGATCCTGCCGCGGAGCAGAAGACCAACGCGATCGGTGCTCCGCTCACGGTGCAGACCGCGCGGCGAGATCAGTCTCGAAAGCTGACCCTCGCGATGGCGGCCACCTTGATCGTCGGCATCGGCGGCACCGTGCTGGCGATGAAGGCGATGCAGCCGGATCCGGTGGTGATCAACAACCCGCCGGTCGTGGTCACTCCGCCGCCTCCGAAGGTTGAAGTGGATGCGGGATTGGCCGCGGCGCCTGAGCCGGTGGTGGATGCGGGGCTCGCGGTTGCTCCTGTTCCTCCTCCAGTCGTTGAGGAAGACGCGGGGATCGCCAACGTGAACGTGAAGCAGCCGCTTCAGAAGCCGGTCACGCTCACCACCGCGATGGTTCAGAAGGGCATTTCGCAGAACAAGGCGCGCTTTCAAAAGTGCTTCAAGGACAACAAGCCCGAGCTGCCCGCGGCGCAGGGGCAGATGAAGGTGACGTTCGCGATCGTGAGCACCGGGAAAGTGTCGACGGTGAGCACCGATCTCGAGGGCACGCAGGTCTCGAAGTGCATCCAGGGCGCGGTGAAAGGGATGATCTTCCCGCGCCACGTGGATCTCGAGGTGCGAGTACCGATCGCGTTGAGCTGGGACGTGCGCTGAGAAGCTTTATCCCCTCACCCCGACCCTCTCCCCGCCAGGGGAGAGGGAGGTACTTCAGAGATCGCGGCGGGACGCGAGCGCGCGCGCGAGGGTCGCTTGATCCGCGTACTCGAGGTCGCCGCCCATCGGAATTCCCTGCGCGAGCCGCGAGACCTTCACGCCGATCGGCTTGAGCAGCCGCGTCAGATAGAGCGCGGTCGCTTCACCTTCCACGTCGGGATTCGTGGCGACGATCACTTCTTCGATCGGCGTGTCCTGCATACGAAGGATCAGTTCCTTGATCCGCAGCTGCTCGGGGCCGACGCCTTCGAGCGGCGAGAGCACGCCGTGGAGCACGTGGTAGCGGCCCTTGAACTCGCGGGTGCGCTCGATGGCGAGCTCGTCGGCGATGCCTTCGATCACGCACACCAGCTTGTCGTCGCGGCGGGAATCGTTGCAGAAGCCGCAGAACGTGCCTTCAGGCCCGTCGTGCAGGCTGAAGCAGCGACCGCAGAGCTTCACCTTGTCGACCACCTCGGTGAGCGCCGACGCGAGTCCGCGCGCGTACTCGGGAGGCGAGCGCAGCACGTGGAAGGCGAGCCGTTGGGCTGTCTTCTCTCCGACGCCGGGCAGCTTCGCGAGCTGCGCCACGAGCCGGTTGATCGCGTCAGGCGTCATGAAGGCTCAGGTGATCCCGGGGATCTTGATGCCGCCGGACACCTTGCCCAGCTCGGCCTGCATGTGCGCCTTGCTGTCGGCGAGCGCCGCGTTCACGGTCGCGATCACGAGGTCCTCGAGCATCGCGATGTCGTTCGGGTCGACGGCCGCCTTGTCGATCTTGATGCTCTTGATCTCCTGCGAGCAGCTCACCTTCACGGTGATGAGATCGTTCGCGGACTTCTTCTCGACGGTCTCCTCGGCGAGCTCCTGCTTCCGCTTCTCGATTTTCTCGGTGAGCTTGTTCGCCTGCCGAATGAAGTAGTTGAGGTCGACGCCGGGCATGGGAACTCCAGTGAGGAAAGAAGTGCGGTCTCTAGTCGACCGACGGGCCCGCGTCACCCTCGTCCGGGGTGGGGGCAGAGGCCTGAGGACGGGTGACCGGCTCCAGGTAAGCGATGTGCTCGAGCGCGCCGCCGAGGTGGCGAATCACGTTGCGGAGCGCGGGGTGTCCTTTCACCTTCTCTGCGATGCCGCGCTCGCGGGTCGAGCGATCGGTGGCTTCGACCTCGGCGATGCTCTTGGGCGCGGCCTCGAAGACCTTGGCGTCGGTCTCCTCCATGAGCCTGATGGGGCGGCCGAGTGACTTGGCGAGCTCTCCCTCGACCAGGGCGCGGCTCATGCCGATCACCTGCGAGCGATGGAAGGCGGCGTCGGGAGGGAAGGCCACCTTCACCCCTTCGGGCGTGAAGCCGAGGAAGCGCGCATACGAGAGCGACTTGCCGTGGCGAGGAGAGGCATCGCGCACCTGGTCCACCGCGCGTCGCCACTTATCTTCGTCGGTCGCGGGGCCCTTCGAAGCGGTGGCTGTGGGGCGAGCCACCGGCTCGGGGATCTCTTCCTCGGGCTCTTCATCGCGGGAGACCACGACGGGCGCGGCAACAGGAGCCGGAGCAGGAGGCGCGACAGGCTTCGCGGCAACCGGCTTGGGCGCTTCTTCCGGAAGACAGTCCCCCGAGGCACATCCCTCCGCGCTCGTCGCCACCGGAACCGGCGCAGGCGGAGCCGGGGGCAGCACCCGGTTCACCAGACGGATCTCGGGCTGGGTCCCCTGTGCCGAGGGCGGCTGCGGAGCGGGCCTCGAGGGCTCAGCTACGAAACGTAGACGAACCGGAGCGACCTCCCGGCGCCCCAGCTTGAGCAGGTGCGCCCGCGAGCTTCTCGACGCGAGCGATCAGCTCGGGGATCGACGAAGCAGGCGCGAGGTGGAGCCCCTTGAGGAGCGCCATCTCGAGAGCGAGCTTGGGCTGCGGCGCGCGCGCGATCTCCCACACCGAGCTGTGCACCACGTCGAAGAGACGAGCGACCTGCGCCGCATCACTCTCGCGAGCGAGGGCGAGCACGGCCTCACGCTCGGACTCCGCGAGCTCCTCGGGGGCCTGGCCGGTGGCCTTGGCGACGAAGACGTGGCGCAGCTGCTGCGCGAGATCTTCCGCGAGACCCTTGAGATCCACACCGCGCGTCCACAGCTCCTCGACGTTCGCGAGCAACGACTTCGCGTCGCGCTTCACCAGCGCCACCGCGAACGCGTGAATCACGGTGCGATCGATCGCGCCGAGCGCCTCGGCCACGTCACCATCAGAAGGCGAGAGACCGCACGCGCTGATCACCTGGTCCAGCAGCGAGAGGGCGTCGCGCATGCCGCCTTCAGACTGGCGAACGATCAGCGAGAGCGCGGAAGCGGAGATCTGAATCTTCTCGAGCCCGCAGATCTCCTGCAGCCGCTTGAGCATCGCGGACGTGGAGATGCGGCGGAAGTTGTGGCGCTGGCAGCGCGAGAGAATGGTGTCGGGGAGCTTGTGCGCCTCGGTGGTCGCGAAGATGAACTTCACGTGCCCGGGCGGCTCTTCGAGCGTCTTCAGGAGCGCGTTGAACGCGGCCTGCGAGAGCATGTGCACTTCGTCGATGATGTAGATCTTGAAGCGGCTTCCCTGCGGCAGGTACTTCGCGTTCTCGCGAATCTCGCGCACGTTCTCGACGCCGTTGTTCGAGGCACCGTCGATCTCGGCGACGTCGGTCGAGGTGCCGTCGCGGATCTCAGTGCACGCCTTGCAGACACCGCAGGGTTGCGCGGTGGGACCCTTCTCGCAGTTCAGCGCGCGGGCGAGGAGTCGGGCGGCGGTGGTCTTTCCCACTCCGCGGGGCCCGGCGAAGAGGTAGGCGTGCGCGACGCGATCGAGCTTGATCGCGTTCTCGATGGTGCGGACGACGTGCTCCTGGCCAGTCATCGCCTCGAAGGCCTGCGGTCGGTATTTCCGGGCGAGAACGGTGTAGCTCATGGGTTTTGCTTGTAGCGCGAAGTGCCCGTTGCGGCATCGGTAAGACACCAGAACCGGGGATGTGCGGTCGGACAGGTTCCGGCTAGGACTTTCCGTCGAGGCACATGCTCGTACTGGTCATCGAAGCGGATCGCGACCTGGCGCGAACCCTGGGGAACCTGCTGGAAGAGGCAGGCGCCGAGGTCGTGTGTCTTTCCGACGCCTGGCAGCTGGTCTCGTTGCTCGATTCCCGCCACTTCGAGGTGATCATCGGTGACGACCTCTCGCTGCTGCTGGCGAAGGAGCTGGCGCCGAGCTCGATGCGTTGCCTGCTCACCAGTGAACGTGGGGAGTGGACCGAGGCGCAGCTCGAGCACCTCGACGTCGCGCACGTGTTCGAGAAGCCGTGGGATGGCTCGCGATTGCTCCGCGAGCTCAGGTTGATGAGCGACGCCTGAAGCTGAGACTCAGAGAGTGGCGTAGAGGAAGGCGAAGCACATCTCGTCGCTGGTGCCTTCGCCCCAGGTGATGTTCGAGCTGGTGGGGTTGTCCCACGTGCAGCTCATCTTGATCCCGTCAGTGCGCGAGAGCTGCACCGCCGTCTTGCGGAAGTACTGCGTCTGCCAGTGGAAGTCCCAGCGCTGGATGTCGACGAGGCACTGGTTGCCGGCCGTGGTGCTCAAATTGATCTTCTTCCCCTTGGTGTGCATGTGCGGGAGGAAGCCCCAGAGGTTCAGGTTGAAGCCGAGGCTGTTGGGGAAGTTCTCCGCGTGCGCGTAGTTGGTGCCGTTCGCGGGGATGGAGAAGTTATCGGCCACCAGCGGGATCATGTACGCGCTGCGCTCGCTGCCCGTGCCGTACATCAGCTTCACCGAGGTCTGATCAGCCTCGACCGCGTTGTCGGTGTTGTAGTGAACCTGCATCGCGATCACCTGGTTGGGCGCGAGGCGAATGCCGGTGCCCGCGGGGAAGATCACCGCCGAGCCACCCGGAGCCCACGCGCCGAGCGTGCCGTCGGTGCTCACGTTCGCTCCGCCGAAACATTCCCAGCCGGGCGTGGCGTCCTGCGCGTCTTTGTTCTGCGCGGCGGTGCGGGGCACGATGTACATGATCACGTGGTGCACGACCTTCCGTGAGCCGGGGCTGATGTCATAGCCGGTCACCACCTGCCCTGCGGTCAGCGCGGGGTCGATGTTGAAGCAGCGGTAGTCGTCGCGGATCGTCGGCGTGTAGGCCGTGGGCATCTGCAGCTGCAGATCGACCTTCGGGAGCACCTCTCCGGCGCCGCCAGGAGCGGGCGCGTCCATGGGGTTGCCTTCCTGCGCGCCGCCCTGGAACCACTGGTTGATGGTCGTGATCTGCGCGTCGGTCAACGAACGATCACCGACGAAAGGACCACCGCAGTCCTTGTTCGCGAGCCACGGCGGCATGCGCTTGTTGGTGACCGCGTCGGCCATCAGCGGCGCCTTGATCTTCGCGGCGTCGTACGTGTCGAGTGCGAAGGGCGCGATGCCTCCGGTCGTGTGGCAGCCGTTGCAGGAGACCTGGGTGATGGGGAGGACGTCCTTGTAATAGGTGGGCGCGTTCGGATTCGCGCCGCCGCCGCCACCTGATCCGCCGGTGCCGCCTCCCGTCCCGGTGATGGGTCCGTTTCCACACGCGGAAAGAAGGGTCACCGCTGCACTGATCAGGATGATGCGAGTCGCCATGGCGGCGCACTTGACCACCGTCAAGGCTCCCCGGGCAACCGTGAGTGGCGTACAAGCGGCGCACTCAATGGAAGCCCTCGTCATGACGATCCTGAGCGCCTCGACCCCCGTGACCGATGTCGCGTTTCTCCACGAATACGCCGAGACCCGCAGGTACCTCTCGGGCCGCCCGGTGAACGTGAAGGTCACGCCCGATGGGAAGTCGGCGCTGTTCCTTCGCAGCGAGGCGAAGAGCGCGGCGCAGATGTTGTTCGAGCTCGATCTGGCGACGAAGCAGACGAAGGTGTTGCTCACGCCTGATCAGGTGCTCGCGGGCGCAGCGGAGCAGCTCACCGCGGCCGAGAAGGCGCGGCTCGAGCGCATGCGTGTCTCGGCGCGCGGCTTCACGAGCTACCAGCTGTCGCAAGACGGAGCGCGGATGCTGGTGGGGCTCTCCGGCAAGCTCTACGTGGTCGAGCGCGCCACGGGGAAGGCGACCGAGCTCAAGACCGGGCCGGGCGCGTGCATCGACCCCAAGTTCTCTCCTGATGGGAAGTTCGTGGCGTACGTGCGCGAGTTCGACGTGCGCGTGATCGAGCTGGCGAAGAACGTCGAGAAGCAGGTGACGAAGGGCGGCACTGAAGCCAAGCCGCACGGCCTCGCCGAGTTCGTCGCGCAGGAAGAGATGAGCCGCTTCAGTGGCTACTGGTTCTCTCCCGACAGCAAGTCGATCGCGTTCCAGGAGACCGATCACACCGGCGTCGAGGTGTTCGGCGTTCCCGATCCCACCAAGCCGGAGCAGTCGCCGGAGCACTTCTTCTATCCGCGCGCGGGCAAGACGAACGCGGCGGTGAAGCTCGGCGTGGTGCCGCTGACCGGTGGCGCCGTGAAGTGGATCTCGTGGGACGCGGAGGACTTTCCATATCTCTGCTCGGTGGTGTGGAAGGACGGCCCGCTCACGCTCGTGGTGCAGAACCGCGAGCAGACCAAGGAGCAGGTGCTCACCGTCGACGCGAAGACCAGCGAGTCGAAGGTGATCCTGATCGAAGAAGACGCGGCGTGGATCAACCTGAACCAGGACTTCCCGCTGTGGTGGAAGGACGGGTTCTTCTGGGCGACGGAACGAAACGGCGGCGTGGAGATCGAGCTGCGCAAGGCCGATGGCGGACTGACGGCGAGCTGGGTGAAGCCCGCGGCGGGATTTGGATCGTTGGTGGGCTTCGCTCCGGCGACCAAGACGATGTTCTTCACGGGCGGGCCGAACCCGACCGCGGCGCTGCTCTACAAGGTGGTCGATGGTGGCGCGCCTGAGCAGGTGACCACTCCGGGAGAACCGCTCTCGTTCGTGATGGCGAAGCTCACCGGCGGCGACGGCTTCATCTCGCTCTCGCACACCTCGACGAAGGCGATGCCGAAGAACGTGGTGATGAAGGTCGATGGCAGCGACGTGATCGAAGTTCCCTCCGTCGCGCTCGAGCCTTCGCTCAAGGTGCAGACCGAGATCTTCCAGCTCGAGAACGACGGTCCGTGGGCGGCGGTGATCAAGCCCGCGAGCTTCGTGAAGGGGCAGAAGTTGCCGGTGATCTTGAACGTGTACGGCGGCCCGCATCACCTCGAGGTGCAGCAGGTCACGCGCGAGAACCTGGTGCTGCAGTGGCTCGCGAACCAGGGCTTCATCGTGGTGAAGGTCGATGGGCGCGGCACGCCGCGGCGCACGCGGGCGTGGGAGCGCGCGATCTCGCACGACTTCGCCACTCCGACTTCGGCTGATCAGATCAACGGACTGCAGCAGCTGGCGAAGAAGGTCCCCGAGCTGGATCTCTCTCGCGTGGGCGTCTACGGCTGGAGCTTCGGCGGGTACATGGCCGCGCTGCTCGCGATGTCGAAGGGCGACGTGATCAAGAGCGCGGTGGCTGGTGCGCCCGTCGTCGATTGGCGCGACTACGACACCTTCTACACCGAGCGTTACCTCGGCCTGCCCGACGCGCAGCCGAAGGCCTACGAGGTGAGCTCGCTGCTCACGTACGTGAAGGACTCGAAGCGGCCGATGCTGCTGATTCACGGCACCGCTGACGACAACGTGTACTTCCTGCACACGCTGAAGTTGTCCGACGCGTTGTTCAAGGCGGGCAAGCCGCACAGCGTGCTGCCGCTCACGAACTTCACGCACATGGTTCCCGATCCCCTCGTCACCGAGCGGCTCTGGGAACGAATCGCCATGTGGTTCAAGGAGACGCTGTAATGCCGCTCGATCCCGCTTTCGTCGAAGACTGTCCCTACGCGCCCGAGGCCCTGCTGCTCGAGGAGATCCTCGAGGTCGACAAGGAGAAGGGCAGGGTGGTGGCGCGCATGCCCGTGCATGCGGAGCTGCCGATCACCCGGCATCAGAAGGTGCACCCGGTGCGGCACCCGCGGCACATGAGCGGCGGGTTGATGGTGCACATGACGGGCATGATGGGCTTCGTGCACGCGTACTTCGTGCTGGGCCTGCGTCATCACGAGGGGTGGATCGGCTACGGCGCGAAGATTCACGAGGCGCGGTTCGCGGCCCTGGCCACTCCGGGCACGCCGCTCACGCTCGAGGCGAACGTGGTGCGCTCGCGGCGCATCAAGGACAACATCATGGTGCGCTACCGCTTCGAGTTCCGACAGGGCGACACCGTCGTGTACGAAGGGGAGCAAACCGCGATGTGGCTCAAGCCCGTCGAAGGCCAGCCGGTTCCGGAGCTCGCCTGATCACAGTCGCCCTCGCCAGCCTGCTCGCGGCCGGACCGATCTCGGGGCAGTACCTCGAGATCCTCGGTTGGACCAGGGACGGCTCGGCGTTCGTCTGGAAGCAGGGCGTCGCTCTGGTGGCGTCCGATTGCGAGGGCCCCGACTGCTCTGGCGCTGACCAGTACGTCTCGGCGATCAGCACGACCGCCGTGGTGCGGTCGGCGCTCACCGGCGAGGAGCAGCGGTTCGACCTCGAATCGATACCACAGCGAGGGAAAGAGAAGCCGACCCGGCTCGGAGGCTTCGAGGCCTTTCAGGCGTGGAAGAAGGCGCACCCGTTGGTGAAGCTCGAACGGCTCGCGGGATCGACTGCCGGGGTCACCGTGAAGGGCGAGGAGCAGGCTGTGTTCGGCGATGAAGAGGTCGACGCGGTTTTCTACACGACACGGCACGGCGCGAAGGTGACGCTGCAGCGGCCGATGGGTGGCGCGGGTGCGCTGGTGAGCCGGGACACCTCCGTGAGGGAGTGGTTCGATCCCACGGGCCGCCGTGTCCTGTTCGAGCTGAGCCAGCCGAGCGCGATGACCTCGCGCGGCGAGCTCGCAGCGTGGAGCGAGCTCGTCGTGATGGCCGCGGGCCCGACGGTGGCGGTGCTCTCGACCGACGACCAGGCGAGCACGCGCGACGAGGTCGCTGGCAAGGTCGAAGCAGCGGGTTTCGCGGTGGTGACGAAAGGCGGCGCGCTCAAGCCGCGCAAGTCGACGGTCATCTACTTCGCGCCCGCCCAGAAGAAGACGGCGGAGAAATTGGCGAGCGTGCTCGGCGCGGCGATCGAACCGCTCACCTGGAAACCGAACGAACACCTCGTGGTCGCAGTGGGAGAGTGATGCGGAAGCGAATCTGTGTGGCAGTGAGTTTGATGATCCTCGGGTGCGGAGGTCAGGGCATCGGCACGGCGCAGTCGGTCTGCACGATCCCCGAAGGGATTGCTCCGGTGACTGGGGCCACTGTCGAGGTGGACTTCGGCTTGAGCGCCTGTGCGACTCCAGACGCGAAGTGCACGGTGCGGATCACTGGAAGCACCATGACCCTCACGACCTCAGCCACCATCTGCCCGCCGGGAAACAATCCGGGCGGCGTGAGTGTGAAGGCGACGTGCAACATTCCACCGGCCAAGGCCGGGACCTACACGCTCGCTCCCTTCGGGAAGACGCTGGAGGTCAAGGAAGGCGCGACGGGGATGAGCTGCAACCTGCCCTGATCGGAGTGAGGCTCACTTCGGGCGCTTGAAGCACATGTACGTCGCGCCGCCGCCGACCGAGTTCCCAGCTTGAACGACTGGCGGGCGGAAGGTCAGCGAGACCAACTCCCAGCCCTCATCGCCGGCCTTCATGAGGCGATCGTTGGTCGGCACTCCGTCGATGTCCTGGCACCAGTGCTCCCAGCGCTGCAGGTTCACTGCGTCGGCGTGCGCGCGAGGAACCTGGAAGGCAGCGGTGGTCGCACAGCCGGCGAGGAACGCGATGACGACGAACGTGTTCTTCTTCATCGGAGACTCCAGGTCATCGAGACGTAGCCACCGCCCTGAATCGGAACTGCGCTCACTGCCGGCGCATCACTCGGCGGAGCGCCCGCGATGAACATCACGACCGCGGCACCCACTCCGGCGACCGCGACGCCCGTGAAGATGTAGCCCATGGTGGCTTCGCTCTTGCCGCTGTCCCGAATCTGAATCGCCTGCTCGGGAGGCGCGGTGCCGTTGAGCAACGCGGTGTGCTTCCCGCTCGCGGAGACGAGCATTCCGGTGGCGACGCCGGCCGACACGAGACCCACTGCGCCGGGAATCCACGAGAGCGAACGCGCAGAGGGACCGGGCGCCGCCTTCACGACCGCAGGAGGCGGCTGGTTCTTCTTCGCGTCCTCTTCGTCCTGCTTCCTCTTCTCCTCGGCGAGTCGCTTCTCTTCGTCCTGCCGCTTCTTCTCTTCCGCGAGCCGCTTCTCTTCCTCCTGCTTCGCGGCCTCGATCTGCGGCGCGAGCATCTTGCGCACGTTCGCGCGCGCCTTCTCCGCGACTGCCTGCACCTTGGGCGAGACCTCGACCGGCAGCTTCGCCTCGAGGTCGACGGAGAACGCCGTCTTGAACGCGGTGAGCGCCTTCTCTTCGCGGCCCATGTCGGCGAGCACCACGCCCTCGAGGAGCGCGATCTTCGCCTCGTCGTCAGGCCCCTTCGCCTTCGCGGCCGCGCTCTTGAGCTGCTTGAGCGCCTTCTCGTACTCGAGGTTCTCGTAGAGCGTGATCGCGGTGTTCAGGTACTTCTTCACCTCGGCGCTCTGCGCGAACGCGGGCGTGGTGACGAGGATCATGACGAGGGCGAGGCTGCGCATGGCGCTTCACTCCTTGAGGTTGTGCTTCACGACGTTTTCGCCGGGCTTGATGACCACGTTGAGCTCGACGTCCTTGCTGAGGGCCGCGTTCACCAGGCGGATCTTGTGCTTCCCGACCGGCACGGTCATCGCGGGGAGCGGCGTGTCACCGAGCTTGCGATCGTCGAGATAGACGGTCGCATACGGCCTGATGCGGAACTCGAGCTTGCCGTTCTTCGCGGCGACGGGCTTGGGCGGCTCCACCGCGACCGCCACACCGGCGTCGACGGCCTCTTCGCTCCCTGCATCCACCTCGGCGACGGCGACCGCGATTCCCGCATCGATCTTCGGCTCTTCAACCGCACCCGCGTCGACCACCGCGACGGGCACCGGCTTCACCGGATCTTTCGGCACCTCGGCGGGCGGCGGCCGCGTCGCGAACCAGCCACCCACCACTCCGACCAACACGAGCACGCCGAGGCCGACGAAGAGGGGCGCTTTGCTCCGCTTCACCGCGTTCGTCTCGACGGAACGGAGCGCGGTGTTGCTCATGCCCGTGCCCATCTCATTCGGGCGCGGCGCTGAGGGCGGGGGCTTCGGCATCTCGGCCGATTTCCCGGGATGCGTCATCTCGAGGCCGGTGCCGAGATCGTTGTTGAGCCCGCTCGGACTCACGACCGCGTTGGGCAGCGTGGCGTCGGACTCGTTCTCGAACACCGTCTCCACGAGCGTGGCGATCTCGCGCGTACCGACGCTCTGACCCGAGTTGCGAATGAACGTCTCGAGGTCTGTCTGCAGCTCGACGCACGACGCGTAGCGCTTGGTGCGATCTTTCTCGAGGCACTTGTTGATGATCGCTTCGAGCTCAGGCGGGCAGTCAGGCCGGTAGACCGTCGGCTTCTCGAGCGGCTTCTGGCTCATGATCGCCTGGATGATGCTGACCTCGCTGGTCGCATCGAACGGCATGCCGCCGGTCACGAGCTCGTAGAAGACGATGCCCAACGCGAAGAGATCGGCGCGGCGATCGAGCGGCTCGCGCGCGAGCTGCTCCGGGGGCATGTACGCCATCTTCCCCTTGATCATCCCCGACTTGGTCAGGTGCGGCTGGGTGCTCGCCTTCGCGATGCCGAAGTCGACGACCTTCACCGCGCCGTTCTTCGACACGAGGATGTTGTCGGGGCTGATGTCGCGGTGAACGAGGTTCACCAGCTCGCCCTGCTCGTTCTTCAGCTCGTGCGCGTAGTGCAGGCCTTCTGCGGCCATCGAGATCAAGCGCGCGGCCATGGGGAAGGAGAGCGGTCCCTGCATCCTGCGCGCGGCCTGGTTGAGCACGCGCAGGTTGGCGCCGTCGATGTACTCCATCGCCAGGTAGTACTGACCGCCGGCCTGACCGAAGTCGAAGATCTGAACGAGGTTCGGGTGATTGAGCTCGGCGGCGAGACGGGCCTCTCCGAGGAACATCTCGATGAAGCGCGGGTCGTCGTTGAAGTGCGGAAGAATGCGCTTCACCACGCACTTCTTGGCGAAGCCGCCCGGACCTTCGGCGCGCGCGAGGAAGACCTCGGCCATGCCGCCCGTCGCGAGTTTCCTGATCAGCGTGTACTTCCCGAGGGCGTTCGTCGTCACTGGAGCGGAAACAACACTCTCACACGTGACGGAGGTCCGGTGAAAAGAACAAGGCTCGTGATCGACGGCTTCGGCCGATCACGGGACCTGGGTGATGGGCTGTCGCGACCGCAGCGCCGCGATGAGTGACGCGCGCGAGGCCGCAGCCCATTGCGGGTCGAGCACTCCATAGGTGTCCGGGATTCCGAAGGTGCGCGTCGCGCCGGTCGCTTCGGTGCCATTGAGCGGCCAGTAGGCCCAGTCGATGTCGGCGTCGCTGAGCACGCGCAGGAACGATTGGAACCAAAGCCCGCCGCCGGCGACGTCGCTCACGCAGGTGTCGCTGGTGTTGCAGGTTCCGAACTCACTGACCCACACGGGGGCGGTGTACGGCTGGTTCTGCGTGAGCAGGTAGCCCCACTTGTTGCCCGTCTCCGTCTTCACCGCGTTGTACGACTTGTCCGTGTGGAACCACTCGTAGTCGTGCGGCGCGTACACGAGCCGGTTTGGCACGTTGAAGGTCAACGGCAGCGTGTACGGACCGCCCAGATCGCTCGAGTAGGCCAGACCGCCGACCGCGAGGAGCAGGTTCGGGTTTTCCTGCAGAATCGCGTTGCCGGCGCGCTGAGCGGCCCCTCTCCAATCCCGGAGAGGATCCGTGCCGCCCCACGTCGGCGCCACGCCGTTGGCTGGGCGGAGCTCGTTGCGCAGCTCCATGCCGACGACCGAAGGCCGGTTCAGGTAGCGCACCGCCAGCACCCGCCAGTCGGCGATCCACGAAGTCTCCGGATAAGCGGCGGTGTACCAGAGGCCATTGCCGTCGGTGTCGCTGCAGCACCAATCGGCGCGGCTGACGTGGTTGTCGAGGATGACGACCAGCCCTTCCGCGGCGAGTGCGTCGATCACTCGATCGAGGAGCGCCATGCCGTTGAGCCCCTGAAGCGTTGGGTTGGCGCTCAGCTTCGTGGCCTGCACGGTCGGGTTGCTCTCGACCAGCTCATTCGAGAAGGGGATCCGGCGATGCAACTATTTCGAGCCCGCAAAGAACAAGAGCCCGGTCCCCCGACCGAGCTCTTGCGGTGCTGCTACTGCGAAAGGTGTTTGAGAGTGTGCTGCCTGTACTTCAGGCCGCCTTGACGTTCTGAGCCTGGAGGCCCTTGGGACCCTTCGTCAGCTCGAAGGTCACCTTCTGCCCTTCCGCGAGAGTGCGGAAGCCGTCCATCTGAATGGAGGTGTGGTGGCAGAAGACGTCTTCACCGCCGCCGTCTTGAACGATGAAACCGAAGCCCTTCGAGTCGTTGAACCACTTCACGGTACCAGTTGCCATGCATTGCTCTTTCTTGAGTACCCGTCTGTTTGAACACCTACGGGACCCCCCCGGCACTTCCGTTGAACGGGAAGGCGAGGCGAGATCTACATGGTCCGATTTCGCGCTGACAATGGCCCCCCCGATGATCGGGAGGAAACGGTAACGCCCCTCTGACGTGAGTCAGATCTCCATGAGGATTCGCTCGGGCGCTTCCAGACAATCCTTGATGCGCACGAGGAACTGCACCGCTTCGCGGCCGTCGATGAGGCGGTGATCGTACGAGAGCGCGAGGTACATCATCGGGCGCGCGACGACCTGGCCATCGCGCACCACGGCGCGTTCCTGGATGTTGTGCATGCCGAGGATGCCGGTCTGCGGCGTGTTCAAGATCGGCGTGGAGAGCATCGAGCCGAAGATGCCGCCGTTGCTGATGGTGAAGGTGCCGGACTGGAGATCGGACATCTGGATCTTGTCGGTCTTCGCCTTCACTCCGAGCTCGGCGATCACCTTCTCGATCTCGGCCATCGACTTCTGATCAGCGTCGCGAA
Source organism: uncultured Myxococcales bacterium (assembly GCA_966211295.1). GTDB lineage: Bacteria > Myxococcota > Myxococcia > Myxococcales > Myxococcaceae > Archangium_A. The sequence goes on from CBIHPJ010000005.1 coordinate 28,615, forward strand.
TCACGGGCGTCAGAAGGCCGCGGGTGCCGGAGACCGCCACGTTGATGTCGTAATAGTGGTGGAAGACGACCTCGTCGCCCTCGAGGTACGCGTTCACCGCTGGGAAGCTGCGGAGGGCCTCGATCGCGGCCTTCACGAAGAAGCTCATGAAGCCCAGCTTCACGCCGTGCTTCTTCTCGAAGCGCTCGCCGTACTCCTTGCGCAGGCGCATCACGTTCGTCATCTCGACCTCGTTGAAGGTCGTGAGGATCGCGGCGGTGGACTGAGCCTGGAGCAAGCGCTCGGCGACGCGCTTGCGCAGCGGGGTCACCTTCACGCGCTCTTCGCCGCGCGGGCCGGTGGGAGCGTTCAAGGTGCTGCTCGCCGGAGCCTTCGCGGCAGCTCCGCCTTCCGCGGCCTTGAGCACGTCGTCCTTCATCACGCGGCCCTGCACGCCGCTGCCCTGGATGTTGTTGGTGTCGATGCCCTTGTCCGCGGCGATCGCGCGCGCGGTCGGGGTGACGCTCGCGCCGTTGCTCGCAGCAGGAGCGGCGGCAGCGGGCGCAGGCGTGGCAGCGGCAGGCTTCGCCGCGACAGCTCCGGCCTTCGACGAGTCGATCGATCCGATGACTTCACCGATCTTCACCTTCGCGCCCTCCGCGGCGGTGAGCTTCTCGATCACGCCGGCGCTGGCGGCCTGCACGTCGATGGTGACCTTGTCGGTCTCGAGCACCGCGATGGGCTCGTCGACGGCGACGGCGTCACCGACCTTCTTGTGGAACTTGCCGATGACGGCTTCGGTGATCGACTCGCCCAGCTGCGGAACCTTGATCTCGACGGATGACATGGGTGCTTTCTCTTAGGACAGGGCTTCTTCGACGAGCAGCTTTTGTTCGTACTCGTGCGAGGAGTGGAAACCAGTGGCCGGGCTCGCGCTCTCCGGGCGGCCCACGTACTTGAGCTTGGGGTTCGTCTTGAGCTCACCGACGAGACCCATCATGGGCTCGAGCAGGTAGCGCCACGCTCCGGAGTTCTTCGGTTCTTCCTGCACCCAGAACACTTCCTTGAGCGCGGGGTAGCTCGCAAGCACTGCACGAAGCTCGGTCTCGGGAAGCGGATAGAGCTGTTCGACGCGAACGATCGCGGTGGTGGTGTTCTGCGTCTTGAGCCGACGCGCGGTGAGATCGAAGTACACCTTGCCGCTGCACAGGAGCAGGCGAGTCACCTTCTTCGGATCGATCGTGGTCGGCGCCCACGCGAGCTTCTCGTCGACGTTGAAGTTGGTCTCGGTGAGCACGCGCTTGAAGGTGCCCGAGGTGAACTCAGACCAGGGGCTGCTCGCGTACGGAGCACGCAGCAGCGACTTGGGCGTCATCACCACGAGCGGCTTGCGAATCGGGCGCACGACCTGGCGGCGGAGCAGATGGAAGATCTGCGAAGCGCTCGTCGGGTTGCAGACCTGGATGTTGTCTTCGGCGGCGAGCTCGAGGAAACGCTCGAGACGCGCGGACGAGTGTTCGGGACCTGCGCCTTCGTAGCCGTGCGGGAGGAGCAGGGTGAGCGCGCTCATGCGCTTCCACTTGTCTTCGCTGGCCGCGAGGAACTGATCGATCATCACCTGCGCGTTGTTGGCGAAGTCGCCGAACTGCGCTTCCCAGGCGACGATCGCGTCGGGGTAGTCGAGCGAGTAGCCGTACTCGAAGCCCATGCAGGCCATCTCGCTCAGCGGCGAGTTGATCACCTCGGCCACGCCCGGCTTGAAGTCTCCGAGGGGGAAGGCGCTCTTGCCGGTCTTCTGATCGTGGAGCACGGCCTGGCGGTGCGCGAAGGTGCCGCGCTGCGTGTCCTGTCCCGTGAGGCGCACGCGCGTGCCGGCGGTGATCAAGGTGGCGTACGCGAGGTTTTCCGCGGTGCCCCAGTCGATCTGCTCCTCGTCCTTCAGCATCTTCTGCCGCTTGTCGATCACGCCCTTCTGCACGTTGTTGTGCAGCGTGAAGCCATCGGGAGTCTTCGCGAGGGGCTCGAGCAACTTCTTGAGCGTGTCGAGCGCGACGCCGGTCTCGGTCTGCGGCGTGTCCTTGTCAGCGCCGCCGCGGTACTTCGACCAGAGCCCTTGCAGGTGATCAGGATCGCGCACCAGCGCCTGGTTCTTCGACTTCTCGAACGCGTCGGCGTACTTCGCCTTCACATCACTGGTGACCTGCGCCGCCTGCTCAGCGCTGATGCGCGCCTTCGCGAGCAACTCCTCCGCGTACAGCGCGCGCACCGTCTTGCGACCGGTGATCAGCTTGTACATCTCGGGCTGCGTGAAGCGGGGCTCGTCGCCCTCGTTGTGGCCGTACTTGCGGTAGCAGACGAGGTCGATCACCACGTCGGTGTTGAACTTCTGCCGGAACTCGGTGGCGACGCGCATCACGTGCACGCACGCTTCCGGATCGTCTCCGTTCACGTGGAAGATCGGGATGTCGAGCATCGCCGCCTGGCCCGTGCAGTACACCGACGAGCGGCCGTCCTTCGCGTCGGTGGTGTAGCCGAGCTGGTTGTTGATCACGAGGTGGATGGTGCCACCCGTGTCGTAGCCAGAGAGGCCGCTGAGGTTGAGCGTCTCGGCGATCAAGCCCTGGCCGGCGAACGCGGCGTCACCGTGAATCACGAGAGGAACGACGGCCTTCTTCGCCGCCTGACCACCGCCCGCACGGTCCTGCTTCGCGCGCACGCGACCCTCGACCACCGGGTGCACGAAGCCGAGGTGCGAAGGGTTGAACGCCATCGTGAGATGGACGGTGTTGCCGCTCTTCGTCTGGTGATCGCGCGAGTACCCCATGTGGTACTTCACGTCGTGACGGTTCAAGTACTGCTTCGGATCCGTCGGGCCCGTCACCTCGGCGAAGATCTCCTCAGTCGGCTTGCCGAGGATGTTGGTGAGCACGTTCAAGCGGCCGCGGTGGGCCATGCCGAACACGACCTCCTTCACGCCGAGCGTCGCGCCGAGCTCGAGGAAGGCGTCCAGCATGGCGATCTGCACCTCGCCGCCCTCGGCGGAGAAGCGCTTCACCTTCTGGAACTTCGTCTCCATCGTGGCCTCGAACAGCTCCGCCTCGGTGAGCTTGCGGAGGATCTGCTGCTGCTCGTCGGCGGAGAACTGGGTGGTGTTCTCGGACGACTCCATGCGGTGCAACAGCCAGCGGCGCGACTCCGAGCCGTACATCTGAATGAACTCGACGCCGATGTGGTGCGTGTACGTGCGGCGAATGCGCTCCAGCACGCGGCGCAGCGGCACGCGCGGTTCCTGGAAGGTGTCGAGCGGCGAGACGAGGGTGTCGAGCTCGGCGTCGGTGAAGTGCGTGTCGGACACCATGCCGATGTCGGCCACGTGCTCGAGCTTCGGGCGCGGAGATCCGAGCGGATCGAGCTGGGCCACGAGGTGACCGCGGAGGCGGTGCGCGATGATCGTCTGATCGACCTTCGACTGGAGCGCCATCTCGGCGGCGCCCTTGCCGTTGGCGACCACCACTCCGTGTCCATTGCCGTTTCCAAAAGCACCGCGCTTCGGGGTCGGAAGAACGAGCCCGTCGATGACGAGGGGTTTTCCTTCGCGCTGGAGCGTGCTGAAGAGCTCTCTCCAACTCTGCTCGACACTGCTTGGGTCGGCTAAGAAACGGGAATAGAGCGCTTCGATGAAGTCGATGTTGGCGCCGGTGAGGAATGAGTCGGACAGGTTCGGCATGGCTGGTTTCTTTTATTCGGAGGCGAGGCATCGCTCCATGATTCGTTTGATCGCAGTTCTTGTGTCGCTGGTCCCTCTGGCAGTGTGGGCTGACCCACCGCACTTCTCTTCGGGCGGGTTCAACTTCAAGATCGAGTACGGCATCGGCCTCTGGTCAGTCGATCAGACCAAGCTGGGCAACGATCCGGGAAAAGATGGACTGATGGTTGGGCCAATGGATGCTCAACTCTTCAAAGAGTCGCTCCAGAACACCCACACAGCGTCGCTGAGCGCCTATTACAACATCCTCGGGCACGCGTCGGTCGGAGCGGATCTCACGGCGACCGGCTGGAACCTGTTCGACAGCACGCGCGGCGGCGGCGGCTTCGTGATCGGCAAGGTGGCGTGGCACCCCATCGAGCTCTTCTTCCTGAACAAGGAGAAGCGCCCCATCGGCCTCGACGCCGACACGTACTTCGGCGTCGGCTACGGCATCGTGGGCGGCGCGACGTCGGTGCCGGGCATGCCCAACGGTATGGACGGGCTGGTCTTCGAGTGGGGTCTCAACGCGAACTACTACTTCGCGCGCTACTTCGGCGTCGGTGCCTTCGTGCGCGGCGTCTTCCTCAACTGGGACAAGTTCTATTTGGACTTCAACAACCGCGACGTGCCGGGCAACACGCTCCCGCTCGCGAGTCCGCTCGGCGGCTCGTTCTGGACGTTCGGAATTTCGCTGATCTTCCGCGCGGGCGAGTAGTGATGAGGTAGAGGAGCCGACATGCTCCTCCAGGGAAAGAAGCTGCTCATCACGGGTGTCCTCACCCCGCAGTCGATCGCCTTCTCCGTCGCCGAGCTCGCGCAGCAGCAGGGCGCCGAGGTGATCCTCACCAGCTTCGGCCGCCCGATGTCGCTCACGCAGCGCACGGCGAAGAAGCTGAACCCGGTGCCCGAGGTGCTCGAGCTCGACGTCACCAACGCCGAGCATTTCCCCAAGCTGCACGACGCGATCAAGGCGAAGTGGGGCCGGATCGACGGCGTGCTGCACGCCATCGCGTTCGCTCCTGAAGATGCGCTCGGTGGCCGCTTCCTCAGTACGCCGTGGGAATCGGTGCAGAACGCCTTCCGCGTCTCCGCGTTCTCCTTGAAGGAACTCTCCGCCGCGCTCGCGCCGCTCTTCGACAAGGGCGGGAGCATCGTGACGCTCGACTTCGACAACTCGTCGCAGGCGTGGCCGCTCTACGACTGGATGGGCGTGTGCAAGGCGGGCCTCGAGGCGATCGTGCGCTACCTCGCGCGTGATCTCGGCCCGAAGAAGATCCGCGTGAACTCGCTCGCCGCGGGACCGATCGCCACCATCGCGGCGAAGGGCATTCCGGGCTTCAAGTATCTCGAGAACACCTGGGGCGAGCAGGCGCCGCTCGGTTGGGACGCGCGCAGCGATGCCTCGCTCGAGGCGGTCGCGAAGACCGCGTGCGCGCTGCTCTCTGATTGGGTGCCTGCCACCACCGGCGAGCTGATTCGCGTCGACGGTGGTTTCCACGCGATGGGCGCGAAGCCGATCGATCTCGCCACCGTGCTCGCCTCTGAGAAGGCGGAGAAGCCTGCGCCCTCGGGCGGGTGAGCGGTGATATGGCGGCAGGCATGCGCCTGCTGCTCGTGGTCGTCGGACTCGGACTCGGGTTGTTCGCTTGTGGGAAGCCGCCGTGCTCGGCGTCGACCTGCGCGTCTGGCTGTTGTGACGCGGCGGGTGATTGCCAGCCGGGTACGCAGACGTTTGCGTGCGGCCTCGCGGGCGCGACGTGCAACGCGTGTCTGCTCGGACAGAGCTGCGTGCAGGGCGCGTGCTTTGGCGGAACTGGAGCGGGTGGTGGCACCGGCGGTGGCGGGGGCTCGTCGTGCTCCGCGGCGAACTGCGCGGGCTGCTGCGACTCGACGGGTTTCTGTCAGACGGGCACTCAGAACAACACGTGCGGCTCGGGTGGCTCGGCCTGCACCAACTGCGCGACCAATTTCCTCGTGTGCTCGCCGCTCGGTGTCTGCGTCTCGGGTTCGGGAGGCGGAAGTGGCGGAGGGACCGGAGGCGGCGGAGGTGGAGGCACCGGCTCGCCCGCGGTTCGCTTGATGCCTCAGAGCGCCACGGTGCCGGAGTTCAGCTCGCTCGTACTCTCAGCGGAGATCACCGGCGCCGCGCCGCGCCCGAACATCGACTGGTCGATTGAATCGGGTGGTGGACAGCTCTTGCCCTTCGGTGTTTCGAGCGCGCAGTACTTCGCGTACTCCGCGAACGCATCGGTGCGCATTCGCGCGCAGGCGAACTTCATGTCCTCGCTGGCGTCGTACGTGGATCTCACGATCGATCCCTTCGGGCGGCCAACCCTGGTCTTGCCGCAGGGGTTCAGCTCCAACGCGTACGTGCTCGCCGTGGGACAGCCGCAGACGTTCGCGGCGTTGAGGCAGGTGAGCAGCTCTGGCGTGTTCGACGGTCTGCGAAACGTGGAGTGGTTCGTGTGGCCCTCGGGCTCCATCACCGACGGCAACGTGGTGCCACAGACGGGAATGCAGCGCATCTACGCACGTGAAGTGTCGACCAACATCTGGTCGAGCGCCGACATCAGCCCGCGGACCACGTCGCTGCCCTCGATCGCAATCACGCCATCGCGTGCGACGACGGGTCCCAACGGCGTGGTGCAGTTCACCGCGATCCTCTCGAGTGGAACGCCGGAGTGGCTGATCGCTTCGCAGAACGGCGGCACGGTCTCGAGCTCGGGCACGTACACCGCGCCCTCGGTGCCGGGCATCTACGTGGTGGTCGTTCAGCAGCTGGGTGGGAGCCCGAGCCGCGCTGCCGCTGCGACCATCATCGTCCAGTGAAGAACACCGGCGGTTGGCTCGCGCTCGCGGCGCTGATCGTCGTTCCGTTCGCGGTCGACAACTTCGAGGTGCCTCGCCTCGTGGTGCTCGCGATCGGCGCGGTCGTGCTCGCGTACGTGACTGAGCTGAAGGCGCCGCGCGCGCTGCTGATCGTGCTCGGACTGGTGCTCGGTGCGGCGGTGATCACGACGATCACTTCACGTGCTCCCGCGTTCTCCGCGCCCGGCCTGATCAGTCTCGTGGTGTTGGCCGCGTTCGCGTTGGCTGCGGATCAGCACTCGTGGCGCCCGGCGTTGTGGACGACGTGGCCCATCGCGGCTTGGGCGATCGCGCAGGGACTGGGACTCGATCCGGTGAACTGGAGCGATGCCGCGCGTTGGTGCGGCGGAGTCCGTCCATTCTCGACGCTCGGACACCCCACGCAGCTCGGCGTGTGGATGGCGTTGATGAGCGTGCTCGCGATCGACGATGCGGTGACTCGCAAGTCGTGGCCGATGGGAATCACGTCGCTCGTCGCAGCGGTGACATGCGTGGTGACATTGTCTCGCGCAGGTTGGCTCGCGCTGCTCGTAGGGATGGCCTGGTGGTTCTGGCCCCGTATCTCCCTCTCCCATCGGGACGGAGTGGAGCCGTACCAGCGGAACGCTGGGCCACGCGCTGGAGCGAAG
>CBIHPJ010000006.1:0-35638 GCA_966211295.1 uncultured Myxococcales bacterium
TGACTCCTCCGCCGCCGGTGCCGCCACCGAAGCCGCCGCCCGTGCCTCCTCCAGTTCCGCCGCCTCCCGTGCCTCCGCCCGTGGGAGGGACGCACATCGCGGACGAGGTGCTGCAGGTCATGTTGAAGCTGGTGCAGTTCACGCAGCTCACGCCGCCGATTCCGCAGGTGGAGTTGCTGAGGCTGTTCGGGAACGTCACGCAGCTGCCGCCCTGGCAGCAGCCGTTGCAGTTGCCTGCGCCGCAGCTCGCTCCGCCGCCGCCGGTTCCTCCGCCTGCTCCTCCACCCGTGCCGCCGCCACCGCCCGTGCCCGCTTCGCAGGTGACCGTCGATGGATTGCAGACCAGTCCCGCGCCTGCGCAGTTCACACAGACGCTGCCGCTCGCTCCGCAGGAGGAGTTGCTCACGCTGCTCGGGAACAAGATGCAGCTGTTCCCCTGGCAGCAGCCGGCGCAATTCGCGGGGCCGCAGTTGGTGCTGCCGCCGCCGCCACCGCTGCCTCCACCTGTTCCTCCACCTGAGCCGCCACCTGAGCCGCCGCCATTCGCAGCGAGCATGCAGTAGCCGAGCGAGCACTGAGTGAACTGGCTGCAGGTCTGACAAACGAGGCCGCTCGAGCCGCACGCCGCCTGCGTGTTTCCCGCCTGGCATTCACCGGAAGCGTCGCAGCAGCCGCTGCAGGTGGAGGTGCTGCAGGCCTGCTTGGCAGGACCGCATGCGGAGATGGAGATCAGAGCGAGGGACAACAGAAAGACGAAGCGCATTGCGCGGGGCCGTAGCACGGACGTCGTCGGTTCGTCAGACCCCACCCCGACTCGCTTGATCAGTTGTTGAAGCGGCAGATCCCCGCCGACTGATCACACGTCGCCGACACGGCCGTGCAGTCGGTGCAGGTGATGCCACTCACGCCGCACGAGAAGTCGCTCAGGTTGTTCGGGAAGTTGATGCACTGGCCGTTGAAGCAACACCCAGCGCAGTTCGTGTTGTTGCAGAAGGTCGTGGGGAAGCCGCCACCGACCCCGCCGAAGCCTCCGCCCACGCCGCCGAAGCCGCCCGCGGTTCCACCGCCACCGAGACCTCCGCCGAAGCCACCTCCGAGGCCGCCACCAATGCCGCCTCCGAGGCCACCCCCGCCCGTGCCTCCGCCTGTTCCTCCACCGGTGCCACCACCCGCGCCGCCGCCATCGCCACCATCACCCGTGCCCGGACCGCCCGCGCTTCCGAAAGCTCCGGCGGGAGGCCTGCCGGTGGGAAGGTCGCCCGTCGTGCATGAGGCGCTCTGGCAGTGCGTCGACTCGACGCATGACTGACACACCGAGCCACCCGAGCCGCACGCGTCTGAAGTCTGACCCGATTGGCAAACCCCCGCCGCGTCACAGCAGCCAGCGCAGTTGTCGGCGTCACAGTTCGTCGAATTGCTGCACGCCCACGCAGCAACGACCGAGAGAAACACGAAGATCGTGAAACGAACGCCGTTGGACACGGGTCACCCCTCCATTTTGCCGAAGGGCTGCGAATTGTGTGCCCGTGCCGGTGAGGGGCTATAGAGCAAGCCGATGTCCGCGGACTTCTTCCCGTATCACCCGCTCCGACTGCGACTGTGGCTGTTGGGCTCGTGTGTCGTCGCGCTCGCGCTGACTGTTTGGGCGGTGATGGGTTTCGCCGACAGCCAGGCGCCGCGAGAGATCCTCCGGGCGGGGCTCTCGCTCGGTCTCTCCGGAGCGATGGGCTACGCGTTCCTTCGTCTTCGTCCACGCAGGGAATGGGGCGTGCGGGTGACGCCGCTCGCGGTGATCGTCTCGCGCCCGCGCGCCGGCAGCATCGAGGTGCCGTGGGCCGAGGTGAAGGAGATCCGCCGGCTCGGAGAGAAGCGCGACGTGCTCGCGCTCTGGCTCCGTGAAGATCAGCACCGCGTGCTCGTGCCCGCGCATCTCTTCGCCAAACGTTCCGACTTCGAGGCGCTCGCGAAGGCCATCGAAGAGCGCATGCCCGCGCCGCGCTACGACGCCTGAGGAAACACGATGGAGCTCGATCCAAGTCATCCGCCCGATCTCGAGATGATGAACGCCGCGTTGCGCGACTTCGTGCCGCACAACAAGGCGCTCGGCATCACGATGATCGAAGCGTCGTTCACGCCGGCCATCGTCACCACGCGCATGCCGTGGAAGCCCGAGCTGGTGGGCAACCCTGAGACGCAGGTGCTTCACGGCGGAGTGATCTTCACGCTCCTCGACGCCACTGCTGGAGCCGCGGTCTTTCTGAGGCTGCGTGAGCCGAGCGCGATCGCCACGCTCGATCTCCGCGTCGACTTCCTCGGGCGCGCGCCGGCGCACAAGGACGTGTACGGGCGCGCGGAGTGCTACCACCACTCGTCCACGGTCGCGTTCGTACGAGCGATTGCGTACGTCGATGATCCCGACAAGCCGTTCGCGAGCGCGGCAGCGACGTTCGCGCTCGCCACACGCGGGACGTTGATCTCCGAGGAAGCGGTGAAGAAGGGGCTCTCGACGTGAACCTCCTCGAGGATCTCCAGGCAGCGAAGAAGGCGGGCGACTTCGGTCCGCTGGTGAAGATGATCCCGTACCTGCAGTTCCTCGGAGTGCGCGTCGAGGTCAGAGAGGGACGGCGGATCATCGTCATGCCGTTCGCTGATCACCTCGTGGGAAATCCCACGGTGCCCGCGCTGCACGGAGGCACGCTCGGTGCCCTGCTCGAGTCAGTCGCGCATCTCGAGCTGCAGGCACTCACGGATCATCCGCGCTTGCCGAAGACGATCTCGCTCACCGTGGATTACCTGCGGAGCGGCAAGACGAAGGACGTGTTCGCTTCCGCGAAGATGGTGAAGAGTGGGCGTCGAGTCACCACGCTGCAGTGTCACGCCTGGCAGGAAGACGAGAACGCGCCGATCGCGATGGCGATGGTGATTCTGAAGGTCGGCTAGATCAGCGGCGCAGCGCGAACTGGCTGAACCAGAAACCACCCGCGGGCGGCGGCTTCGGAGAGGTCTCCGCGGCGATCACCGCGAGCGACTCAGCCGAGATGCGCACGAAGCGGATGCCGAGCTCGACGCGTCCGTTCTTCTCCACCACCCAGCGCACTTCGCCGACCGCTTCCACGCGGCCGCTCGAGAGATCGAAGTCCAGGCGCAGCTCGCGACCCCGGTCCAACGCCGCGTCGAGCGAGAGGCACAGGCCGGTGGCCGATACGTCGATGATGTCTCCGCGGAGCACGCTGGAGGTCGCTCCGAGGAATCGGGCCTGGCACTGCACGCGGCGGTTGTTGCGGTTGTCGACGTACATGCGCGGCGGTAATCCAATTCCCACGCCACGGTCTAAGGGCTCGGAATTGGGGCGCTTTCAGGCTCGTCGCAAGGATCGATCGGCGTGGGGAGGAGCCCACACTCCTGCGACGTCGACGCACCAGTCTCCCCTCTGCGCTGCCTAGATCTCTTTGCCGAACTGCTCGTGCACGCCCCGACAGAACGCGACGAAGGCCTGCTCATGCAGCCCCGCAAGATGCGCCGCGCGCTCCATCAAGATCCGCCGATGTTCCGCGTTCCACTTACCGATCGTCTTCGCTCCCCGACGATGCACCTCACCCGCCATCACACCGATCGCCTTCAGCGTCTGCGGCAGCGCGTTGCGATCGAAGTCCTCCACCGCGAGCTTGTCGTCACACGCGAAGAGCGGGCGCACGAGCACCGGAATCGCACCGAGCGCGGCGGCCGCCACTTCAAGCGGCGGGCGCGGCAGCACTTTCCCCAGCACCTCGAGCAGTGACGCGGCATCGGCCTCGAGCTGCGCGAAGCTGCTCCCGCGCACTTCCTTCAACTCGAGCAAGCGCGACACTTCACCGACGCGCACGAGCGCCATCAAGCGCTCCACGCCGAGACTCCCAGTGCCCGCGACGCGACGAGTGAAGTCGATCAGCGAAACGGGATCAGGCTGCTTCGTCGCTTCAGCCCACGCAGCGACCGCGCGCTTCACCAGCGGCAGCACCGAAGCGGGAGCCGGAGGATTCTTCTCATCCCGCAGCAGGCGATCAGGTCCCTCGAGTCGCTTCGCCAAATACTTCTCGTCCGTCTTCTCCGCGGCGGAGTGCACCGCCTCGGTGAGCGGAGTCGGAAGCCGCGAGCTCGTCCCCGCGACACCTTGCGCGTGACCTTCAAGCAGTTGCTCCGCGAGCGTGATCACCTCGAGGCCCGTGCAGTTCAGCTCCGGGCGCGCGAGCAGCGTCGAGGTGAGGAGCCGCGCCATGTCGAAGCTCCACGGTCCTTCGAACGTCTCGTCGAAGTCATTCACGTGCAGGGCGACGCCGCGCGCGGTGCGGAAGGTGCCGATGTTCTCGAGGTGAAGATCTCCCACGAGGATTCCCGTGCCGGGGATTCCGCGCAGCAGCGACGGTTCCTGGCGCAGCGCTTCGGCCCAGAGCGCGGAGGCGCCACGCAAGAACGCGAAGGGCGAGGCCGACATGCGCATCCACTTTCGGCGCAGCAGCGCGGGATGCCTGCCGAGACGTTTGCGATCGGCGTCGAGTTGAACGTCAGCGAGTGACGACATCGAATCCTTGCTCCCTCTCCCTGCGGAGCGGGGAGAGGGTCGGGGTGAGGGGCGACTGCGTCACCGATGACTGAACCACCACCCCAGCGCAGCGGCACCCATTCCCGCGAGCGTGATCAAGGTGCCCCACAACCACCAACGCACCGGCGCGGGCCTGAGAGCAGCGGGCACGTTCACGCCCACGATCTTCTGCCGCGCGGGATCCCTCACCGTCTGCGAAGGGACCGTGGGCTGATCCCGCTTCACCATCGGCCGCTCAGGAACCGTGGGCAGCTCGAGGTACGGATTCGGCGGCTTCCCCTGCGGCAACGGCGCCACCGGCGTCTTCGGCTCGGTCCTCCGCGCGACGGGAGCACGATCCGGCTCCGTCGTCGGCTCGAGCCGCTTCTCCTGCGCGGTCTGCACGGGCTGGCGCACCAGCGTGTCGCTCTCACCCGGCCTCGCCGCGGTCGGAGTGGGCGCCGCGTCACCATCCCGCGTCGGCACGAAGCTGTTCCCCGGATTCGCAGGAGGCGACTTCGGCTCAGGCCACGCGCGCTCATCGACATGGAGCCCCTGCAGCGCAGTGATGAAGTCCGCCATCGACGCGTAGCGATCGTTCGGCTCCTTCGAGCTCGCCTTCGCGATCACCGCGTCGATCGCCGGATTCGCCAGCGCAGGGTCGACCCACGCCAGTGGAGGCACCAGGGTCTTCATCTGGTGCATGAGGATCTGCGTGATGTTCTTCCCGCCGATCGCCACCGCACCCGTGAGCAGCTCGTAGAACATCAAGGCGAGCGCGTATTGATCAGTCCGCCCGTCGATCGCCTCGTCCTTCACCTGCTCGGGCGCCATGTACCGCGGCGTGCCGGCGAGCATTCCCTCTCCAGTGAGCCGCGCTCCGGTGTCCTTGAGCAGCCGTGCGATGCCGAAGTCGAGCACCTTCACGTGAATGGTGCCGAGGTCGCGCCGCACGCGCAGGTTCTCGGGCTTCACGTCGCGATGCACGATGCCGCGGCCGTGTGCGAACGCGAGCACCTGCGCGACCTGCACGCAGATCGATCTCGCTTCGCCGAACCTGAGCCGGCCCTCGCGCTTGATCAGGTCTCGCAGGTCCTCTCCATCGACCAGCTCGAAGCACATGAAGAGCCGCGCCGACTCGTCTTGTCCCAGGTCGAGGATCTGCGTCGCTCCCGGGTGCTGCACCTCGAGCGCGACCTTCGCCTCGCGCAGAAAGCGCTGCGCGCGCGTGTCATCCGACGGCTCGGGATCGAGGAACTTGAGCGCGACCTTGTTTCCGACGCCGAGCTGCTCCGCGAGGAAGACGAGCCCCATGCCGCCGCTGCCCAGGCGCGAGATGATGCGATACCGCCCGGCAATGATCTGCTCGGGCATCGGCATCTTCACCGTGCTCTTCGCCGGGTCAGTGGCCATGCGTCACTTCACTCGTGCCCGCGCGCGCGCGAGCTCCAGCTGACGCGCGAGGAAGTCCTTCACATCGCGGCCCGCAGCCGCCAGTTGCTGCGGAATGAACGAGGCCTTCGTCATGCCAGGGAGCGTGTTGATCTCGAGCAGCACGATGCCGCCAGTGGAGCGCAGGATCATGTCGGTGCGCGAGTAACCACTGCAGCCCATCGCGCGATGCGTGAGCACCGCGAGCGCCTGCGCCGACTTCCACTCTTCGGGACTGAGCTGCGCGGGCGTGATCTCCTCCGTGCCCTTGCCGAGATATTTCCCCGCGTAGTCGAACGCGCCGCCGGGAATCAGCCGCACTTCGGAAACGGGAAGTGCCGTCGGTCCACCCTCGTCATCCACCACGCCGACGGTGAGCTCTCGTCCCTCGACGAAGACCTCAGCGAGGTAAGGCAGCTTGAAACCCGCGAGCGCTTCCGCCGAAGCGTCGAGCTGATCCTTGCCGCGCAGATGAATCAGGCCGTGACTCGATCCATCGGCCTGCGGCTTGAGCACCCAGCGCGGATGCTTCTCGAGCATCGAAGCGAGCGCGGCCTTCGCCTGCTCCACGTTCATCAGCGGGAGTTGACGGGCCTCCGCGACATTCGCTCCCTGCGCCGCGGCGAGCTTGCGGGCCTGCGCCTTGTCGAACGCGTGCGCACTCGCTTCGCTTCCGGATCCAGTGAACGCGAGTCCGCGCTCTTCGAAGAGCCGCTGCGTGACGCCGTTCTCTCCATCACCGCCGTGGAGCGCGAGGAAGAACGTGCGTCCCTTCGCCTCACTCGAGTCGAGCGCGGCGGCGAGCGAGGGAAACGTGGGTTTCCCTGCAGGAGCGAACTCGCGCTCGAACGCCTGCGTGTGAGCGGCGAGCGCAGCGCGATCGACGACGAAGAGCTCGCCGCTCTTGCTCCAGAACCACAAGGCTGCGCCCGGCAGGTGCGTGGCCACGTTCTGCGCCGAAGCGGCAGACACCATGCGCTCGCTCGAAGCGCCACCGAAGAGGATGACGACGTCAGACATGGCCGGACACTCGCCGCTTTTGAATCGCGCTGCCACTTCCGAAGCGCGCGTGGCACCCTCCGTTCATGCGACGTCTCCTGGTGTGTCTGTTGGCCCTCGGTGCCTCCTGCAAGAAGGAGCTGAAGCCGCTCGACCCGCAGCCACCCGTGAAGCTCGACAGCGGAGTGGTGGTGCAGCGTCTCCGCGCCGGCTTCGACGGAGCTGATGTCGCGAAGAAGGGCGACAAGATCTCCATTCACTTCACCGGCACGCTGCTCGATGGCGGCGTGTTCGATGACTCGCATCCGCGCGGCTCGTTCAATTTCTGGGTAGGCGAGGGCCAGGTGCTCCCCGGTCTCGACGAAGGGTTGCTCGGGATGGCGGAGGGCGAAGTGCGGGTGATCACCGTTCCACCCGCGCTCGGTTACGGCATGGACGCGAAGCCGAACATTCCGCGCAACTCCACGCTCGTGTTCGAGGTCGAGATGCTCGACGTCCGGTAATCCGGACTAACCCGATCGGTCAGGCGATCGGCCCCTCGAGCACCGTTAGCCAGTGCTCATGGACAACAAACAGCTTCAGCGGCGGTTGATGGAAGAGGTGTGGGGCGAGGGGAAGCTGGAGTTGATCGACGAGCTTCTCGACGCAGATTTCGCGGGCGCGGATCCGCTTCGAGGGCCGCTCACGCGCGAGGGCTATCGCAACCTGGTGAAGGGCTATCGGCGCGCGTTTCCCGACGTGAAGTTCACGATCGACTCGATCACCGGAGACGACAAGTGCGTCGCCACCAGGTGGACCGCGCACGCCACGCATCGCGGGCCGTTCCTCGGCACTCCCTCGACGGGCAAGGCGATGACGGTGACGGGGATCAGCTACGCCGAGTTCCGCAACGGGAAGATCGTCGGCGAGTTCACCGAGTGGGACGCGCTCGGGATGCTGCGTCAGCTCGGCATCGACGACGTCACCGTTCCGCTCGCAGTGCGTCGACCCGGAGAGCATCGCGCTCCGTGATCAGGCATCGCCCGCGAGGGTAGAGCCCTCGAAACGAGGTCCTCGATTCGTTGCCCTTTCCGTTCGCGCCGAAGCCTCAGTGCCCTCGAGTCGCGCCTTCATCGTGAAGCCGAGCGCCACTCCAGCGACGACGATCATCCAGAACAGCCACGGCGGCGCGCTCTCCAGTCCACTGTGAAGCGTCATGCTGAAGATCGACGCGAGCGCAGTGATGGGCAGGAACACCGCCGCGATGGTGTTCAGCTTGTGACTGTCCTTCGCGAGCTGCAGGCTCACCTTCGCCTGCGCCTCGGCCTGCTGCGCCGACGTGAAGTCGAGACCGTCGCGCGCCTCCGACGCGAGGAGCTCACTGGCACGATCCACTTCACCCGCGCGGTCGCGCAGATTGATCAACTCGCGATCATCGTCGATCGCCTCGCGCGCCTCCTGGAGCGTGCGCAGCAGATTGCGAGCCGTGCGATGCAGCGGAGTCGCCGCCTTCAGCACCTGGAAGTACTGCATCGCGGTGGTCGCTCCACGCAGCCGCTCTTCGAGCGCATCCACCGCTTCTTCGAATTCGGTCACGTGCTGACGCAGCGGACCCACTCCGTTGCCCAGCCCCGCCGCCTTCCACGCGCCCATCTTGTCGCGCCAGAACAACCGCGCCGCGCGCTCGGGAACTCCGGGCTTCGGCACCTCGTGGAGCACGAGCAGCAAGTGCCCCTCTCCCACCATCGCGCGTTGACGACCCGCAATCTCACCCACGCGCTCTCGGAAGCGCTTGGGCACCAACCACTGATTTGGAATTGGACTCTTCATGCGCGAGGACTCTGGTCATCGCGAGTGACGCCCACGTGACGGCCAAAGGGCGCGCAGGGCACTTGTCGATGGACGTGCCGTGAAGCCTACATCTGGCCCCTGACGGTGACTGCGCTTCGTGAAGAGTGCCGCACGGCGCGAAATGGGACCAGGGTCTCAATTGGTGCGGCAGCTCGGTCCTTTTCTCGAAACCGGAACCGGTTCCGGTTTGAGGAGATCGTTCACGAAGTCGAGTCACGCTCGTGACTGGAGCCCGATGCTCGAGGGGCCTGCACGCGACAAGCACTCGCGAGCTCCACCAACGTCTGCTTCCTCGATGCCGAGTGCATCAAGGTCACTTCCAGCGCATGCCCTCGATCACCTCGAGCGGTCCGCCGCACGAGACCTCGTGACACGCTTTGCAGCCATCGAGCACGCCTTCGTAGGTCTCGCGTGAAGGCTTCGCGTCGAACGCCTTCACCGCGCTCAAGTAGTTCACCGCGAATCCGTCGAAGGCCTCGTTGCGGTCCTTCACGTCGGTCGGCCACGAGCAGCGAATCTTCCGGTGCGTGGGGAAACGCGCGGTCACTCCGGCATCCGCCTCGAGCTTCACGCGCGCGTCCTTCCAGTCATCCACGAAGGTGCGCATCAACGTCGCCAACTCACTCGCCCCATTCGGATTTCGCTCGGACGCAATGAGATGCCCCGGGCTCCCCGGCACGCCGGGCTTCAAGACCGTCGCGGCCGTGCACTCCTCTTCCTTCACCGGCGGCGGACCCGCGTCGACCACGGTGGTGCTGGCGCGAGGACACGCCATCAACAAACCCATGGCTGCGAAGAGAATCGCTCTCACAAATCCTTCAGGTGATGAATCGGAGTTCCGCGCGCCGCTTCGGGCCGGTCTACCGTCGAGATGGTCCACACATCCACATCAGGATCATCGTCGAGGTTGCCCACGCACGCGATCGTCACCTCGCACGCAGGGCAGGTGCCCGAGATGCCCACCGTCGAGCGCAGCTCCGCCGGAATCTTCGCCAGCAGATCCTCGAGCAGCACGTTGCGCCGCTTGGAGTCCGGGCCGTAGCCCACCGACTGCTGATGCGGAGGCGAAGCGAGCTCGTCCCTCCGCGTGAGCTCGCCTTCCTTGTTGAACAGATACAGGTACCGATTCCCCTGGCTCGGAGCCCAGCCGATCTCCGCCGGGTGCACCGAGTAGCGCTGCGCCTCGGAGTAGAAGGCGAACTCCTTGGCCGCGATGGCCCGCAGCGCCGAGCGGCACTCGTGGTCCTTCGGCAGCCCCTTCACGAGGTTGCAGCCAGAAGTCACCACGAGCACCAGACACAACAGCGGACGCACGCGGTCCCTCTACCCGAGAGCGCGCCTCACCGCCGCAGCCATCGAAGTGCGATCGATGGGCTTGGCAAGCACACCTGATACCCCGACCCTCAGCGCGTTCTGCTCGTCGAGCACCTCGCTGAAGCCGCTGCACAGGATGATCGGCATCCGCGAGCCGTCTGCTCTCAGCGCCTTCGCCAGCTCCAGCCCCGAGAGCCGCGGCATCGTCTGATCAGAGATCACGAGATCGAACTCACCTGGCCCCGCGCGCAGCCGCTCGAGCGCTTCCTGCCCATCCGCCGCTTCGCTCACGATGTACCCCAGCGAGCTCAAGAGCCGAGAGAGCCCCGCCCGCACCAGCGGCTGATCATCGACCAGCAAGAGCCGCTCATGCTCCCCGCACTGGGCGATCTTCGGAGCCTCGGGAATCGCCGCCACGTTCGACAGCGGCAGGTACACCTCGAAGCACGTGCCCTCGCCGCGCGCGCTCTCCACGTGAATCGTGCCGCCGAGCCCCGCGACGATGCCGTGCACCACCGCGAGCCCGAGCCCATGTCCGTTGGGCTTGGTGGTCAGGTACGGCTCGAACAACCTCGCGCGGATCGCCTCGTCCATCCCCGCGCCGTCGTCTTTGACTCGCAGCCGCGCTTGCCGGCCCACGCGCTCGAGCGACACGAGCACCTGCCCACCCCGCGGCAGCAGCGCATCGCGCGCGTTCGAGCACAGGTTCATGATCACCCGGTTCAGCTGGGTGTGATCAGCGAGCACGGTGCCGACCTCGGGCTCGATCTGCGAGTCGAGCTGAATCACCGCGGGCAGCGCCGCGCGCGCGAGCCCGAGCGCCGAGCTCACCGCCGTCGAGAGGTCGAGCGGGATGAGCCTCGGCTTGTCCTTCCGGCCGAAGGTGAGGATCTGCTGCACCAGATCCTTCGCGCGCAGCGATGCCTCGCGGATCAACGCGAGGGGCTCGGTGAGCGAAGAGTCGCGGGGAAGCTCCATCAGCGCCACATCGGAGCTCGCGAGGATGGTGCACAGCAGGTTGTTGAAGTCGTGCGCCACGCCGCCCGCGAGCCGGCCGATCGCCTCGAGCTTCTCTCCGTGCCGCAGCTCTTCGCGCAGCCGCTCGCGCTCCGTGAGGTCGGTGGTGGTGACGAGCACGCGCGCCCAGTCACGCTCGTGACCACTGACCGGAGTGACCGTGAGTGACACCCAGCATCGTCCGCCCTTCAGCGTGCGCATCCACGCTTCGATCGCGGCCACGCGCTTCATGCCCTCCGCGAATTGCGAGAAGAGCAGGGTGAAGGCCGAGACTGATTCCGGAGGAATGAAGCGGTGCATGCTCGCGAGCAGCTGTGGCTCGTCGTTCGCCTCCACCAGCGCGCACGCCGAGGGATTGGCCGAGAGCACGCGCATCGTGCGCAGGCATCGCAACGAGTCGACCGGATGCGCTCCGAAGTGCGCCACCAGGTCCTGCACGCCGGCGGCGCGGAGCTCGTCGACCACGTCGCGCGCGCCCGAGAGATCCAGCTCCCAGACGCCCACCGGCATCTGGTGACACATCATGCGGAGCCGATGCTCACTCGCCGCGAGTTGCGACTCGAACTTGCGTTGCTCCGTGACGTCGCGCACCACCACCACCACGTTGAGGCTCTCCGGTTTTCCGAACGGGGAGAGCTGCACCTCGATCTCCAGCGGCGAGCCGTCGCGGCGTCTGGCTTTCACTTGATAGCGGGTAGGTGCCGGTTCGCCCCGCGCGCGACGCGTCATGATCTCGCGCACTCGCTGCTGATCAGACTCGTGCACCACGCTCGAGATCGGCAGGCCCACGAGCTCGAACGGAGAGCTGAAGCCGAACAGCCGCGCGTAGGCGGCGTTCACCTGCACGTGCACTCCATTGTTCGAGACGCCGATCGCCTCGTTGCTCGCCTCGAAGATCGCGCGTGCACGGGCCTCCGCTTGCGAAGCGTGCTCCCCCAGCTCGGTTTTCATCTGCCCACCCCCCGCGAGCCAATGAAGCAAAGGTGTGGCCGCACCTCATCGCCAGGATCAGGGAGGCATCCCCAATTCTCGAGACTCAGCTGATCAGAGCCACGTGGTGTCTGGGGGTTGGCCCAGCTGGGCGAGCACCGCTTCGGCCGCGCGTACCCCATGCCAATTCGCTTCTTCGAAGAGCGCGAGACCTCCGAGGTCCGAGTGCGCAAAGTGAAGCGAATCGTGGAGCGAAGCCTGCGCCGCCTGGCGCGCCTGACCCCAGATGAAGCCTGGAACGGGGCGGATCATCGCGTGGCCCCAACGCATCACCTCGATGCGCTGCAGCTGCTTCTCGAGACCGAAGTGCGCGGGCATCAGGTCGGCGAGGATGATCGCGCGCCAATCTTCATAGGTGGTGCCGAGCAAGCGCTTGCGCTCGGACACCACGTCACCGTCAGCGAGCGGGTAGTACCAGGTGGCGACGGAAGGACCGATGTCGCTGCCTCGCATCAGCTGGTGCGTGGCCATCACGTAGCCGAGCGACTTCGAGTCATAGAGCACGTTGTCCCACGCGAGGGGAAAACCGCGGCCGCGCGGCTTCTCGGAGAGCGTGAGATTCGCCACCACCCACGGACCGCTCACGAATTCCTCGAGGAACTTCGGTCGCTCCGCTCGCCACTGGGCGATCACTCGCCCCGCCACGTGCCTCGGCGTGGCGAGCACCACCTGCCGTGCGAAGTACCGCAGTGGCGCGCGCGTCTTCGCGTCGAGTCCGTGCGCGTGCCACCCGTTCTCTGCGCGCTCGAGCGTGTGAATGAGCACGCTCTTCTTGATCCGCTCTGAGCCGACGCTGGTGCCGAGGTGATTGATCAGCTTCCCGTTGCCCTCGGGCCAGGAGAGGAATCCCTCGTTCTTGTCCGCGCCGGTCTGCCGCGCGCAGAAGTACCAGAGCCCCGCCCACGCGCTGATGTGCTGCGCGGTCGCGCCGTAGTCATCGCGGCACGCGTAGTCGACGAGCCACTTGAGCCGAGGAGAAGTGAAGCCCTCGCGCGCGAGCCAGTCCGCCATGCTGAAGCGGTCGAGCTGCGTCCACTCCGCGTCGTCGCTGCCGGTCTCGATCGGAACGGCGAAGGCTTTCCGTCCTTTCGCGTCGCGCGCGGAGGCGAGCTCTGAGGTGATCTGCTCGAAGCGCTGCAGCTGAGCGAGGTCTTCAGGCGAAGCACCGGCGCGCAGGTAGAGGCCCTCGTACCAATGGCCCTTGTAGAAGAGCCGCTCTTCCGGCTCGCGGATCAGCACTTCTTCCGCGAAGGTGGGCGCGCCCTGCTCGTCGACGCCGGTCATCACGCCGAGCTCGCGGAGAATTCGCGGCACGGGGCCGCGATCGCTCAACGGCGCGGGCAGATAGTGCGCACCCCACGGGAAGGCTGAGATCTCGTTCTTTCCGCTCTGCGCGGTGCCTCCGAGCACGTCTTCCACTTCGACCACGAGCATCGACGCGAGCCCCGCACCACGGAGTCTCCACGCCGCCGAGAGTCCCGCTGCGCCCGCACCGACGATCAAGCAGTCGAGCTTCGCGGTGTCTTCACTCGCGCGAGGGAGCTCGGGTTGCCGCAGGAGGTGACCGACCTCGTGAATCCGATCCACGAGCACGCCGGGCACTTCGGGAGGCGGCGGCTTCCTGCGGCAGCTCTCGAACGCGGCCGCGCCGAGGAACGACAGAATGACGTCACGCCGCGAGATCACGAGCTCTCATACCTCAATGTCTCCCTCTCCCCTGGCGGCGAGAGGGTCGGGGTGAGGGGATAAATATGTCGGCGGAGCTCGACCTGAGACCGGAGCGCGGCTCCTGCTGATCGCGAACGAAAACTCTCAAACCAAGTGACTCGCAGTCGGGGTTATCCCCTCACCCCAACCCTCTCCCCGCCAGGGGAGAGGGAGGAATTCATCGCGAAATCGCGCCCGTAATGGGTCCTGATCCGTAAACGAACGCGACAGAGGCTCGCAGAACCTGAGTGCCGCGCCGCGCCGATTATCCGACATCAGCCGCCACTCACGGAGCCCCACAATGCCTATCCGCACTCCCGTCACCCTCCCTGGCCGCCCCGTCGTTCCGCCGACCACTCCGGTGCCCCCTGCGGCGACGCCTGCGCAGCTCAAGGCCGCCGAGAAGATGCTGACCCGCGCTGGCTTCACGCCCGGGAAGATCGACGGAAAGATCACCCCCGCTTTCACCAAGGCCCTGAAGGAGTTCCAGGCCTCGCTCGGTCTCTCCGCCACCGGCACCCTCGACTCGCGCACCTCGTCGCGCCTCGCGCAGGTCGACAAGCGCGTGCGCTCGCACCCCGCGAAGGACTTGTTCGTCTCCGTGGGCCAGAAGTCGAAGGACATCGGCACTCTCGAGAACCGCCTGAAGAAGCTCGGCTACGCGACCGGCAAGGCCGACGGCATCTACAGCCGCGAGACCGCCGCCGCCGTGCAGGCCTTCCGCAAGGACCAGAAGGAGCTCACCGACGG
Source organism: uncultured Myxococcales bacterium (assembly GCA_966211295.1). Taxonomy (GTDB): domain Bacteria; phylum Myxococcota; class Myxococcia; order Myxococcales; family Myxococcaceae; genus Archangium_A. The sequence goes on from CBIHPJ010000006.1 coordinate 14,597, forward strand.
TGCGCAGTGGCTCGGCAAGAGCTCGCGCAAGGTGCTCCGCGACGAGGTGAAGAAGCTCGCGCACGCTCCTGAGCGCCGCCGCATCGCGCCCACCAAGGCGCAGGCTCGCCTCGACCAGCAGACCGCGGCCCAGTGTGGCCGCCTCGCGGAAGGCTCGAAGGGCGCTGCCGTGAAGAACGTGCAGGCGCACCTGAAGGCCGCTGGCTTCGATCCCAAGCACACCAACGGCGTGTTCGACGAGCGCACCGCCGCGGCGCTGAAGGCCTTCCAGTCGAAGTCGAAGCTCCCCGTCACGGGCGCGGTCGACAAGCGCACCTGGGCCGCGCTCAAGAAGAGCTTCATCCTCTCCAGCAAGCCGGCCGATCCCGCGCAGAAGCTCGGCGAGCGCAGCGGCGCGGTGAAGGCGTCCGAGAAGCTCCTCAAGAAGCTCGGCTTCAACCCCGGCCGCATCGACGGTCTCTTCGACGCCCGCACCCAGAAGGCGGTGAAGGCGTACGAGAAGAAGGCCAAGCTGAAGCAGGATGGCGCGATCGGCACCAACCAGCTCGCGAAGATGAAGAAGGACGCGAAGGGTGACTACCGCGACAAGGTGCTCGAGACCGCGCGCCGCTTCCTCGGCTTCCACGAGAAGGGCACCAACGGCAATCCGTTCTCCAAGTTCTTCGGCCGCCCGCCCGAGGCCTGGTGCGCTGACTTCGTGAGCTACTGCTACACGAAGAGCGGCAAGAGCCTGAACGAGTGCAACACGCCCAACCTGCTCGCCAAGCTGCACGCGAACGGCACGTACACGCGCAACAACCCGAAGGCGGGCGACATCATCATGTTCGACTGGCACCCCGGCTCGGGCCCGACCGCTGAGCACACCGGCCTGGTGGAGAAGGTCTTCCGCCAGAACGGCCGCCTGATGGTGCAGACCATCGAGGGCAACTCGGGTGATCAGGTCGCGCGTCACACCTACGCGGTGAGCGACTCGCGCATCGCCGGCTTCGGCACGATGCGCTGAAGCTGCCGAGTCTGATAAATCCCGGCTGAAGTGGCTTGCACCGGGTTGATGTTCGAGACGAGCGTCACGGTGGATACCGCGCTGTTGGAGGGCGCGGCGTTCCCCTCGCCCCTGCTCGGGCTGGGACTGGTGCTCTGGCTCGTGGGGCTGGTGCTGGCGATCCGCGCCACTCCCTCGGGAAGCCGCGCCTGGTCGCTCCTCGGGCTGGTCGCTCCTGTGCTCGGCCTGACGATCTGGTTCCTGCTCGATCTGCGAGCCGGGCTGCAAACCGAGTTGCCGTTTGACTGCGTGCGCGAGGTGGCGGCCAGCGCAGCTCAATGGATCGCCGCAAGCTTCACCATCGCGCTCCTGTCCCTCATTCAGTTGGTCGCGCTGCTCACCTCTCGCTCGTGGAAAGAGGATCCCGAGGCATTCTGGCCCTCCCTGGTCCTCGGCGCTGCGTTGATCATTTCCGGCGGAGTGGGGTGGCACAAAGGCAGTGGGCAACACGAGTTCGAGTCGCGTGTGAACGCGGTGATGCCGATACCCGCCCTCAAGCATCCAAAGGAGCCGCCTGAGGCGCATCTCAATCACTCAGTCCCGGCCGCCCTCCGAGCCTGGGCCGCGGCGGGACGGGAAACGGGCTGGTTCATCTTTCGTGACCGCGTGGAGCTGTCCGCGATCGAGCGGCTTCGCTGGGGCCTCGATGACGTGTTCATCACGCCCACGGAGGAAGGAGTGCACCCCGTTCCGGTTCACCTGCAGCGCGACCTGATCTCGATCGACGACCAGATCGAGGTGAGGGGCGTGCGCGACGAAGGGCCGCGCTGGCTACCCCTGGCCGTGGGGAACCGCTGGGAGTTCGTCGGGGTGCGAGGCTCGCGCGACGCTCTCGACAAGCTCCGAAGTTTCATCGCGACGTCGTCGAAGCCGATGCCAGAGCCAGCGCTCGTTCTCGAGGTGACCGGTGAGGGCGAACGCGATGGTTTCCACTTCTTCGAGATCACCCAGACCACCAATGAGGGGACCGTGCCAAGGGTGCGCCGGTGGGTGCGACGCGGCGGTGAGTTGTTCGAAGGTGAGACCCGGATGGCCTTCGGCGCGAATGGCGGTTGCGAGTTCGAGCTGCTCAAGCCTTCGTCGTGCACCTGCCTCGAAGATCGGGTGAGCGAGTGTTCGGCGCCAGTGGGTCTCATTGACCAGCTGAAGTCCATCGGTGTGATCTTCCAAGCGTTTGCGCAGTTTGTCCTTCGACCCAGCGTCGCTGTCGTCACGCTCGGCATCAGTGAGCGCGTCATCGAGGCGGAGCGCCAACTCCTGGAGGGCCAACGGGGGCGCCAACGCGAAGAACCGGAAGAAGAGAAAGAGGAAGGGGCAAGCGTGCTGCTCATCCGCTGGGTGATCGATGGCAAAACGAGCAGTCTGCGCACACCTACGCCGTGAGCGACCCGCGAGTTGCCGGATTCGGCAGTATGCGCTGACAGTTGTTCGCACCGCGTTCAGCGCAGGTACAGTGAACGCGTGCAGCAACTCGAAGCAACGTTGGCGCAGCTCCCGAAGAACAGCACCACGCTCGGCTACATCTTCAACAAGACGCTCGACTGCGTGGTCGAGAAACGCGGAGCCGACGTCGCCGCGGAGATTCAGCGCAGGCTGCTTCCCAAGCGGCCGGTCGCGCTCTTGCGCCACTCGGCGCACGACTACTTCAAGGTCATGTTCGCCTGCGCGGAAGCGCTCAGCCCAGCCGACCTCGACGCGGGCCTGTACACCGTGGGCTTCCAGTGCGCGGCGGCCTTCTTCGAAACGCCCATGGGCCAGATGTTGCTCTCGCTGGTGGGCCGCGGAGATCCCAGCCGCCTGATGGCCAACGAGCCCACCGCGTACAAGACGACGTTCTCCTTCGGAACGCGCGTGTTCAAGAGGAACGGACCGCGAGAGGTCGAGTGCCTCCACTCCGAAGACTGCTTGCCGATGTCCTTCAACAAGGGCGCGCTGGTGACCGCGATGAAGGCGATCGAAGTGCCCACGGCGAAGGTGACTGCCGTCACAGTCGGTCCCTGGTCCGCGCGCTACACCATCAGCTGGTAGCGCTCACCGACGCAGCTCGCCGGCCACGGCCTGGTCGGTGATGTTCAGCGCCTGCTCCAGTCTCACCTCCAGAAAACGCGCCGAGCTCTCATCGGAGAGGCCCGTGATCAGCGTCTGCCGCTTGCCGTCGCGCGAGAGTGCACAGAGCTCGTAGCTCACGCTGCCCTTGTTGCCGCGCTTCTCCACCACGAAGAGCTGCTGGAGCTCACTCGCGGAGAGCTTCCGATTGCCGCGCCACCAGAGCGGACTGTGCTGCACGATGAGCGTGCCTTCTTTGAGCTCGACCTTCGTCGAGTTGAGGAACAGGCACAGGCAGTAATACGCGAGCCCGACGCCCACCCAGACGTGAGGCACCGCGAGGCCGATCAGCAACCGCTCGGGATGCGTGAAGCCCTCGGTCACTCCGGTGGCCATCCCCACCAGGATCCCGTTCCAGAAGAGCGTGAAGGGCACCAGGAAGACGGCCGACCAATTGAACCAGCGCCAACGCGCGGAGAAGGAGCGCGGGCTGGTGTCGATCTGCCACTTCTCAGGAGCAGCGACCGCGAGCTGGCGCGCCGGCACTCCGCGCGAGGCGGAGTCGAAGTCGATCAGCGTCTTGCAGGAAGGACAGCGCGCTGCGCGAAGTGCCTCGGAGATCGCCGAGAGCGGAAGTGTCGCAGCGCAGGTGGTGCACTGCGTGTTCAGTTCTTCTCCAGCAAGTTCGACTCGAGCTTCTTCGCCTCGGCGACGATCGGATCATTCGGAGCGCCCTTGGCCTGGATCTCCCGGGCCAGCTCGAGCGCTTCCTTGTTCTCGTTCAAGCGCACGTGCGCGAGCGCGAGGTTGTAGATCACGCGCCATTCACCCTGCGGAGCGAGCGGCTTCGCCTTGAGCAGCAGCGCCTTCGCTTCCTGGTGCTTGGGCTTCGAAGTGGTCTGCACGAGGAGGGTGGCGAAGTTCATCAGCACCTTCCAGTTGTCCGGCTTCAACCTCACCGCGTTCCGGTACGCGTCCTCGGCCTTCGCCTCGTCGGGGATGCCGTCGTACAGGTTGCCGAGGTGGAACCAGGCTTCCCAGTTGGCCGGGTCCTTCTTGATCAACGCCTTCGCCGCCGCTTCGCTGCGATCGAGATCGCCGGTGAGCAGCGAGAGGTTGGCCAGATTGAGCCACGCCTGATCATGGTACGGCGCCACCAGCAGCTCGCGCTCGATGTACTGCACGGCGCCAGCGGTATCGTTCAGCATCATCGCGCACGCGGTGGCCTTCTCGAGCAGCGCGGGGTGTTCACCCACCGCGTCGAGCCCACGATCGAGCACCTCGCGCGCGGCCTTGAACTCCTTCACCTCGAAGAGCACGTCGGCGAAGGTGGCCCAGCCGTCGGGGTTCTTCGGGTTGGCGTCCTTGCCCGCCTCGAGCGCCTTGAGCGCCTTCTCGTATTGCTTCAGCTGGCGCAGCGCGAGCCCGAGGATGATGTGGCCGTCGGCGTTCTTCGGCTCGAGCTCGGTGGCCTTGATCAGAAACGCCACGCCTTCACCCGCGCGCTTCTCGCTGGTGAGCAGCCGGCCGTAGTTGAACTGCGAGAGGAACACGCGCTGTCCGAGCTGCGCGCCCTTCTCCATGTTGTTGAGCGCGCCCTTGAGGTCGCCTTCGCTCTCGTTCACGAGGCCGAGGAGCGTCCACCCCATGGCCATCTGCGGAGCGACCTTCACCGCGGCGGTGGCGTGCGTCTTCGCGTCGGCGACCTGGCCGGTGAAGAGCGCGATGCGCGCGAGCCCGAAGTACACCTCGGCGTTGGTGGGGTTGAGATCGAGGAGCTCGTTGAGCTGCTCCGCGCCTTCGTCGAGCTTGCCCGCGGCGAGGTTGGCCTCGGCCTTCTTGAGCAGGTCCTTCGATTTCGCGGTGGTGCCAGTCTTCTCTTCGTTCTCGGCGAAGAGCTTCTTGGCCTCGGCGTACCGGCCCGCCTTCAACTCGGCGAGCCCCTGACGAAACAATTCAGTCTGAGCCATGCGGCCGCGGAGTGTGCCGCACTCAGGAAAAAAGGGTCAGGAGAAGTTCTCCCTCTCCCTGCGAGGAGCGGGGAGAGGGTCGGGGTGAGGGGCGAACTCGGCTGCCGAGCGACTTACCAGCCGAAGAAGCTGGCGACCTTGCTCGCCGCGTTCGACACGCTGGCCTTCGCGCTGCTGGCCGCGTTCGAGACCGCGCTCGCCGCGCTGCTGGCCGCGTTGGAGACCGTGCTCGCCACGTTCTTGGCCGTGTTGGAGACAGCGCTGGCCGCGTTGCTCGCCGCGTTCGAGACGGTGCTCGCCACGTTGCGCGCGGTGTTGGTCACGGTGCTCACCACCGCCTTGGTGGTCGCCACCGTCGCCTTCACGGTGTCGCGCACCGTGTTGACCGCCTTGTCGCCCACCACCTTGCGGGCGGCAGCGGTCGCGTCGTGGATGTCGAGCTTGCCGTCGTGGTTGATGTCGGCGGTGTTCTTCGCCATCTGGCCGATCTGCTTCACGTCGACCTCGACGGTAGCGGAACCACCGAGGCCGACGCCGAGCGCCGCGCCGAGCGAGCCACCGAGCTTCAGCTTGCCGTCGGAGTAGCCGATGACGCCGCTCGCGGTCGCCTCAGCACCCGCGCTCGCGTAACCAGACGCCTTCACCGAGAAGGGACCAGCGGAGACCTTCACGTCGCCTTCGGCCTTCACCACGGCCGACGCGCCCGCCTTGCCCTCGAGGATCGCGGTGGGCGGGTTGCGGGTGAACTTCGCGGTGCCAGTGGCCTCGGCGCTGAGCTCGGCGGCGACGCGCGCGTTGCCCTCGACGCCAGCGGTGAGCTCGACGCCAGCGAACTTCACCGGCTTGGTCTCGAGCTTGCCCTTCACCGAGGCCTCTGCGGAGACGCCGACCTTCGCGCCCACCTTCAGGTCCAAGCCGTTGGCGTTCAGCTTGCCCGACGCGTCGAACGTGGCACGCGCCTCGACCTTCGCCTGCGCCTGGTAGCTGGCCTTGCCGTGATCGCCTTCGACCGCGCCCGCCCGCTCGGCGTAGGCGCCGGCGATGGCCTCGCGGTTGAACTTGCCCTCGACGCCGTTGGCGCCGACCGACAGCTCGCTCGAGCCCTTCACACCCGCTCGGGTGCCGACGAACGAGATGTTGTCGACCGGCTTGCCGTTCTTCTCGAACGCGCCGTCGCCGTAGGTGTTGATCTCTTCGCCCTTCCAGGTCTTCTTCGCGCCCGCGGCGGCCGCGAGGTCACCGAGCTTCTGCGCCTTGTCGAGCTTGCTGCTCTTGTCGGTCTGGCTGAAGCCCGCGCTCGGGCCCTTGCCGTCCTTGAGCTGCCACTGCTTCTCCTTGCCGACCTCACGGTTGAACGAGTTCTTCTTCCAATCGGCGGAGTCCTTCAGGCTGAAGACGCCGTCCTTGAACTCCTTCGAGGTGCTCAGGTTGAAGTCGGTGCCGGTGGTGGACTTCGAGGTGGTGGTGGTGAGGGTGGTGCCCTTCTTGGCGGTGCCGCCGGCCATCTCCGAGGAGGTGCTCGGGCCGGTGAGGACCTCGGTCTTCTTCTCGACGCTGGTCGACTTGGTGTTGAAGGCGCCGGTGGTGGTGCTGGTGCCGTTGGTGACCGTGGTGTTGCCGGTGGTCACGCCCTTCGAGTCGCCGATGGTGTTCTTCTTGTTCCCGTACTGATCGGTGTCGGTCTGCTGGGTGTGCGTCTTGGTGACGTTGCCCCGGGTGACGGTGGTCTCCACCGACTGGCTCGCGGTGTTGCCGAGCAGGAGGTCCTTGTTCTGGGAGAGCTTGGTCTTGGTCTCCTTGTTGCCAACCGTGTGCGTCTCTTCGAACTGGAGCTTGCTGTTGAGGAGCTTCTTCTCGGTGGTGAGCTCCTGCTTGGTGGTGGCGCCGCTCTTCTTGGTCTTCTCGAAGGTGCGGGTGGCCGAGCCGTCCTTGTTCAGCGCGAGCTTGCCCTTGCCCTCGCCCAGCTTGCCGATGTCCTTCGTCTTGGCGCTGGAGAAGGCGTCCTTGTTCTTCGCAGCCTGGGCAGCGAGCTTCTTCGCGGCTTCAGCGGCAGCCTTCTTCTTCGCAGCCTCGGCAGCGGCCTTCTTGGCGGCTTCGGCAGCGCGCTTCTTCGCCTCGGCGATGGCCCGCTGACGAGCTTCGAGGGCGGCGGCGTTGGACGAAGAACCAGAGTTGGAGATGGCGGACATGGCTTCCCTTGGGCTGAAAAATGCGAGGCGTTTCTCGAGTATCGCGAATGGCTGGCGGGGGTTGTGTCGGATCAGCAAGTAACTACACGGACATACAACGACCCTCGGGGTTCATGGCGTACGCGGTAGGAGTACGTCCTACTTCGACTTACCGGATTTCTTCAATGCGGCAGCCTTCTTCTTGGCGGCGGCCTCCTCAGCGGCGCGCTTCTTGTCTTCGGCGGCGCGACGCTTCTTCTCGGCGGCCTCTTCAGCCGCACGCTTCTTCTTGTCCGCGGCTTCCTGCGCAGCGCGGATCTTCGCCTCCTTCGCTTCCTTCGCGAGGCGCGCCTTCTCGGCGAGATCATCGGCCTTCTTCTTCGCGGCCTTCTCCTTCTCGAGCGCGGCGAGGGTCTTCTGCCAGACGCCCTCCACGCGCTTGAGATCAGCCTGACACGCAGTGGAGAGCTGGGCAGGCGTCTGCGGTTTGCCCTGAGGCATCGCGAAGGCCGTGTCCGAGGTCACCTTGTCGTCAGCGAAGGGCTTCGCGGTGCGATCGCAGGCAGAGAGCTTGGTGCGCGACTCGCGGAGCGCAGTCTCCTTGTCGCCGAGCTCCTTCTTCCCCTTCGAATCGCTCTCGAACTGCAGGCCGTCTTTCCACGCGACCACCGGCCCCTCGAGGAACGCGACTCCCTTTCGCCCGCGAGCCACGCCTTCGAGCGCCTTGTCGACCTTGTTGCGCTGAGACTTGGCCCACGCGGCGAAGTCGGCGTCCTTCACGAAGAGATCGAGCTCGTCGTCCACGGCGTCCTTCACCGACCTGGCCTTGCTCTCCACCGCATCGAGCGCCGCGCGCGTGGGCGCATTTGCGACCACGGCCTCTTGCGCCTCGAGCATCGCCTGCACGCGAGGGACGATCTTGTCGCGCGCGGCGTTGAGCCGCAGGTCGAGGTCCCGCTTCTCCCGCGCGGCCTTCACCTGCGGGAGCTTGTCGGAGAGCTCCTTGTAGCGATCGAAGTGCATCTGCGCTTCGGGGTAGAGCTCGATGTCCTTCTTCGCGAGCTCGTCCTTCGCGTCGTCGAGCGCGGACTCCATCTCCTTCGGCTCGAGCTGAATGGCCGCCTTCTCAGCTTTATCGAGATAGTTCGAAGCGCGGTCCGCCGTCTTCTCCGCGTCCCGCATCCGCGCTTCCATCGTCTTCGGGCCGCACGCGCTCAACGCCAGCGCCAGGAACAGGCCCCCAAGGACTCGCATGAAGCGGGAGTGTATACCCCGACCTCATGGCGACCTCCCGAAAGCCGCTGTTCGACCCCGATGAGAAGACGGCCACCGAGGGCATGCCCGTCACCGCTCCCACCGAGCCGCGCGAAGAAGACGAGTCGCCGCCGCTCACCGCGCCTCCCGAGGCGGACATCGTGGCGGGACGCGCGCTGATGGTGGGAGCGTTGCTCGAACGCGCGCGCCTCGAATCGAATCGAGACGCCGCGCGCTTCACCTCGCTCAAGAACTGGGTCGACGAGCTCGGCCTCTTCAGCAACCTCGGCGCCGACGGCGTGGAGCTCTTCGAGGGCAAGCTCGGCGGCTGGAGTGACGAAGACGTCGAGGCGGTGGACTGGACCGGCGAAGAGCTGCAGCTGCTGCTGTGGGCGATTCAGAAGGCCGAGTTCCCCTCGCTGCAGCACCGCGCGGACACCAAGGCGCTGATCGCGAAGTTGCCGTTGCTGGGCGACGCCGACGCGTTCATCGAAGAAGCGGCGCTGCGACCGGTGGACGAGCTCGAGGTGCACCGCGCGTTGTGCGAGGCGCTGCTCGAGGCGATCCGCTCCGAGGTCTACGCACGCAGCATTCAGGATGATCCCTCGTCGCTCGAGGCCGATGAAGATCTCGAAGAGCTGCTCGAGTCAGTCGCGGCTGATGGCTTTGATCGCAAGGCCGAAGCGGCGAAGGGCCCCGTGAACGAGGCGATCCAGGGCCTGCGCTACTGGAGCCGCTCGCTGCTCAACGAGCTCTTCGCTTCAGGTAGCCCGCACGAGGCGCACAAGATCGACTCGGCGAAGCTGGTCTCGCTCGATGAAGAGACGCTCGCCACCTGGCTCGGCATCGCGCACTCGCGCACCGAGGCGATGGCGTGGTTGCTCGAGGGCGACGAGTACGAGACCGAGTCGACGCCGGAACAGGAGTGATCACTCCGAGCTTCAGGGCGTGAGCGAGTACGCCCGAAGTCCGTTCATTCGCCCGGCCACGTAGAGGCTGCCGTTGGCCAGGGACAGCGAACCTCCACCGGGCGCGCTCCACACCGAGGCGTGCGTGGCGAGGTCGGCCGCGAAGACCGTTGTGTCGCTCGACGCGTAGAGATGCGTCTGGGTGAGCACCGGCGGGTAGCTCAGCGCGCCGTCGCCCACGAAGGTCCACAAGAAGGCTCCAGTCGATGCGTCGTGCGCGCGGACGTTGCCGGCGCTCACCGCGTAGACCACTCCGTTGGCGACAGCCGCAGTCCCCCGGAAGTTGAGCCCGCTCGCCGTCCAGCGGACGGTGTGCGTGGAGAGATCGATCGCGTGCAGGTTCGGCGGAGCGATCACGTAGGCCATTCCGTTGGCGATCACCGGAGAGGTCAGCGCCGACCAGCCTTGCCAGTTCCACGTCACGTTCGTCTGCCACTGCACCGCGCCCGTCTGCGGGTGGTGGGCCCTGAAGATCCCGGCCACGAACGTGTAGACGAGATTGCCGTCGCTCGCCGGAGACCACTCGTCGTACTGCGCGAGCATCGAGTTGAAGAAGAGGTTGGCGCCGGACATCGCGTCGAAGCCGTAGAGCCCTCCGTAGGAGCCGCCGTTCGTGTAGACGCCGTTGCCCACCTTGATGGGCGCCCAGTACTTCTCCCACTGCGCGGACATCGCGACGGACCAGGTAGTGCTCCCGGTCTGCGGGTTGAACGACCACAGCTTGGTGTCGCTGGAGTGGTTGCAATGCGCCACGTACACCTGCCCATCGAACACCGCGGGCTGACCCACCGAGTGCACGCCGGGGAACGGATGCGTCCAGCTGACTCCACCGTCGGTTGCATCGAGTGCAGTGAGGAGCTGGTAGGTGACCGCATAGACGCGATCGCCGTCCACCACGACCGGGTCGACGGCCGTGCCAAACGCCGTCCACCGGAGCGAGAGCGGCGGCCTGCCCTGCTCGAGCGCGTTGTAGCCGGTATGGCCGATGTCACCGCCGGTCGTGCGCCACGTGTTGTTGCCCGCCGCAGACACCCCATCCAGCTGCACCACGTTCGACCAGCCTTGAGGTCCTCCGCTGGTGTTCGCGCGCACGCGGTACCAGTAGCGGGTGCCGCGGACCTGCATCGAGTCATCGAACTGACGGGCGGTTCCCGCCGGCTGCGCCAGGGGACCGAAGCTGATGCCGTCGACGCTCCGCTCGAGCTCGAAGCTGGTCGCCGTCATCGTGAAGGTCCAACTGAGACGAGTGCTCGTGGGCGTGAGCCGAGCTCCCGTGAGCACGGGCGGCGGCGAGCAGCCGGTCCCCGCGCACACGCAGCGTCCGGCGAGGCAGCTCTCGTTCGAGGTGCAGGTGCCGCAGTTCAGCTGGGCTCCACAGCCGTCGGTCGCGGGGCCACAAGTCAGCGCCTGATCAGCGCAGGTCCTCGGTGTGCAAGGCGCCACGCATCGATTGCCCGTGCACGACCGCCCACCACTGCAGAAGCCGCAGTTCAGCTGCCCTCCGCAGTCGTCGTTCACGGTGCCGCACTCGGCGGAGAGCTGAGCGCAGGTTCTTGGCGTGCACTGCAGCACGCACCGATTGCCAACACACGAGCGGCCAGGGCTGCAGCTGCCGCAGCTCAGCTGCGACCCACAGCCGTCGCTCACCGAGCCACACTCAGCCGCCTGCAGGCTGCAGGTCGTGGGGCTGCACGCCGTCACGCATCGGAAGCTCGAGCAGGCGAGACCGGGCCCGCAGCCGCCGCAGTCCAGCAGCCCTCCGCAGCCATCAGCGACAGGCCCGCACTCCACGCCGAGCTCGGCGCAGGTGCGCAGGGTGCAGACCCCGACACATTGATTGTTCTGGCAGGCGCGGTTTCCCGAGCAGGTGCCGCACGAGAGCACCCCGCCGCACCCGTCGGGCGCTGATCCGCACATCGCCCCGAGGTTGGAGCACGTCTTGGGCCGGCAGTTACCGCCGGGGCCGCAGCGGTTGGCGCCTGCTCCACCGCAGACGTTCGGGGCCGTGCAGGTTCCGCAATCGACCGTCCCGCCGCAGCCGTCGCTCATCGTTCCGCAGTCCTTGCCTTCGGCTGCGCAAGACGTGATCGGCCGGCATTCGTCGACGGGCTGCAAACACTGGCAAGACGAGACCGCAGCCAACGCCACCACCACCCAAAGCTTGCTCATGGGACGGATCTCTCACGGGGAGTCCGCGGCAACAAGGTGGGCTCAGTTCCAGCGGCGCCACTCTTCTTCGTAATAGTGAACGAGCACCTGATTGTTGAGCCTGTTCACTTCGGCCGGCACCTCGTCCATGTCCTTCGGAAAATGAAAGAGCGTCGGCATGGTGTCGTCGCTCAGGAACTTGAGCCCCTCAGGGAGCGGATGCAGTTCCTTCGAGGGACCCACTGACGCGAGCACGTAGCCCCACTCGCCGAAGCTCGGCACCCACACGTGGTACGGCCGCGTGGAAAATCCCGCCGCCTTCAGCGTGGTGTCGATGCACCAATAGCTGCGTCGCGCGAAGAGCGGAGAGGTCGACTGCACCACCGCCACTCCGCCCGGCGCGAGGTGCGCCTTGAGCAGCGCGTAGAAGCGCGTGGTGTAGAGCTTCCCCAGCGAGAAGTTGTTGGGATCGGGGAAGTCGACGATCACCACGTCGAACTGCTCGGTGGTGCCGTTGAGCCACTGCATGGCGTCGTCGTTGATCACTCTCAGCTTCGGGCTCTTGAGCGAGAGCTCGTTCAAATGCGCGAGCTCCTCTGACTGCACCGCGAGCTTGGTCATCGCTCCGTCGAGATCGACCAGCGTGACGCGCTTCACCTCGTCGCCGTAGCGGAGCACCTCGCGCGCGGCGAGCCCGTCACCACCGCCGAGGATCAACACCTCGCCTCTGCGCTCTGCCGATTGGAACGCGGGGTGAACGAGCGCCTCGTGGTAGCGGTACTCGTCGACCGAGGAGAACTGCAGGTTGCCGTTCAGGAAGAGCGAGAAGCCGCGGTGACTGCGCGTCACCACGATGCGCTGATACGGCGTCTGCTGCGCGTGCACGACTTCGTCGTTGTAGAGCTGCTCCTCGAAGACCGAGGTCATCGCGTCTGAGCTCGAGAGACCGACGAGCAGCAGCACGCAGACGATCACCGCCTTGATTCGCAGCCGCGTGACCGAGCCGAGCGTGGGCGCGAGCAGCCAGGTGCTCCACAGTCCGACCAGCCCGTTGACCAGGCCGAACACCAGCGAGGTGCGCACCAGCCCGAGCTTCGGCACCAGCACGATCGGGAAGAGCAGCGAAGCGAAGAGGCTCCCCAGGTAATCGAACGTGAGCACTCGCGAGACGAGGTCCTTGAACTGGAGCTGCTCCTTCATGATCCGCATCAGCAGCGGGATCTCGAGGCCGACCAGGGTGCCGATCACCAGCACCATGCCGTAGAGCGTGAGCCGGAAGCTCGCTCCCGCGGCGAAGGTGGCGAAGAGGAAAGGCGCCGAGATTCCGCCCGCGAGTGCGACGGCGAGCTCGATCTCCACGAAGCGCTGCGGCACGCCCTTGTCGATGAAGCCCGAGAGCCACGCGCCGATGCCGAGCGCGAAGAGGTACACGCCGATCACGGTGGAGAACTGCGTGATGCTGTCGCCAAGCAGGTAGCTGGCGAGCGTGCCGACGATGAGCTCGTAGATGAGCCCACACGTGGCGATCACCAGCACCGTCAAATAGAGCAGCGAGCGGTTCATCAGATCAGCGAGCGGCCCACGACGGCGAAGGCGGAGGGGGACTTGAGCGAGCGCATCAGGAGAGCTCAGCCGTGGTACACGCGCGACGCGACGATCTTCCCGTCCTTGATGTCGAACACCTCGGCGATCGGCATCGGCGGACCATCGGGCGCGTGACGCATGTACTCGAGGAACACGCGATCATCGCTCGCGGTCATCGCGGTCTTCTCGTAGCGCAGCCCGGGGAGCCGCTTGAGCGCATCGACCCACCAATCCGTGAGCGCAGCGCGGCCGACGAGCTTGCCGCCCGTCTCGGGATGCAGCGCGCGGATCTTCGGCGAGGTGTGCGTGCAGGCCTCTGCGTAGAGCGCGACCAGCTTCGGAACGTCACCGGCGTTGAACGCGTCGAGCCAGGCCTGCGCGATCGCCTCGTGGGGGTGGGGCATGCGCGAGGTCTACAACGGATTCCCGCGGGTCGGGCCACTCACTGCGCTCATGAGATTCCTCGCGCTTTTCTTCGTCCTCTCCGCGTGTGCGCAGCCGGTCGAGCAGCCGTGCGTCGTCAGCAACACGTTGACGGAGGACGAGGCCGGGGAGTGGGTCGAGAGCGGGAGGACCATTCTCGTCGTCACGGGGCCGGAATGCGGGTCGAGTGCGGCCTGCGTCCGCGATCGCACCGTGCCGCGCGGCGACGCGGGCAGCGCGCCGATGGGTTACTGCGCGCAGGCGTGCGACCTCACCTTCGGGTGTGCCAGTGGAACCCGATGCGAAGAGGTGGTCGGGATGAGCCTGTGTCTCCACGCCCCCTGATCCCCCTTTCCCAGGGAAAGAGAGTCGGGGTGAGGGCGAGTCACCCGCACCGATGACCGATCACTGAGCGACGATCGCGTAGAACGGCTCGATCGCCTTCGGCACCAGCAGCGAGGGCGAGGTGCTCACCGGCAGGTTGATCCGGTACACGTTGTCGTTGCCGCCTGAATCCGACGAGAACGCGAGCGCGCTCGTGCCGATCCAGCAGGGGAAGGTGTCGTTGGTCCCCGGCTCACCCGCGTACGGCGAGGTGACCACCTTCGAACCGAGATCGATCACGAAGAGGCGGGTGATGCCGCTGCTCACCACGCCGTCGAACGCGGCCTTGGTGCCATCGGGCGAGATGATCAACCGGTTGGCGATGTTCTGCGCCTCGTTGCCGAGCACGTTGGTCACGTTGCTGACCTGATCAGTGGCGATGGTGATGCGCTCGATCTGCGTGTAGCCGAGGCCCGGATTTCCCGCGGCGACGATCAGCGCAGAGCCGTCGGGCGTGAACGACGGGTACGCCTGCGCCAGACCACCGCTCGCGAGCGTGCGCACGTTGGTGCCGTCGACGTTGATGAGGCCGATGCGCGTGCTGGTGCCGTCATCGAAGCCGAACGCCACCTGCATGCCGTTGGGCGAGAACACCGGCGTCTTCAGGTTCTTCTGCTGCGCCGAGCTGGAGATCACGGACTTGATGAGGCCACCGGCGGTCGGGACGATCGCGATCTCCGAGTCCGTCGTGGTGCCGCGCACGAAGACGATCTGCTTTCCATCAGCGGAGAAGCTCGGGGTGCGAACGTTGGCCGACATGGTCAGCGTGGTGCTGGTCTGCGTGTCGCTCTCGTCGACCAGGTACACGTTGCGATCGTCGCGGCGCGTGTACGCGAAGCCCTTGTCGAAGGTGAAGGTGCTGGTGCCTCCGCCGCCGCCGGTGCCGCCACCGCCGCCTCCGGGGAGGAACTCGCACGCAGGCAACAGGACGATGATGGCGAGGGCGGCAAACCACGACGCACCCGGGAACGGAGCCGGCCCCGCCGCAGTGAGCGGGGCGTCGCGAATCTGGAGCGGAGCGGAGGATTCGCAGAGGCGGAGAGACCCAGAAGGCAGCAGCATGATGCGCATGGGACGCACTGCATCATGCGCGTGTTCAACGCGCCAACATGGTTTCTGGGCAGGTAACCGCGGACTCAGAAACTCAGTTCAAACGCGGCGGATCTTCGCCAGCTCGTTCCTGCAATTGTTGCAGAGGTGGAGCTGCCGGCGTTCCGCGTCGGTGATGGTGGTCGCGAGGTACATCGCGCACCGAGCGTCTTCACAATACGAGAGCCCGATCAGGTGCCCCGCCTGGTGCACGGCTTCGACGAAGGTGCGGCGCTTCCACGCATCGCCATCGGCCTTGAGCCGCCACAGCGACATCACCGCCGCGTGCGATTCGCGATCGGCCTCTCCGTAGACGAAGGGCGAATCGGGCACGAAGAGATCGACGTCCGCGATGCCGATGATCAACGGCGTGCCCATGTCCTTCACGGTGAGCAGCCGGCGCATGATCGCCGTCGTGTGGTACTGATTTCGATCCTTGTTGAAGGCGAAGCCAGGCTGCGCGAGCAGCGACTTCCCCAAGTACGCCGTCACGCCCAACACCTGCGCGATGGGTACCTCGAGTTCCCTCAAGAAGCCCGCTTGAACCGGGCCGACTGGCACTAACTGGAGCTCCTTGACCGCCATGCTGCTTCCCCCAGAGGCGAAGGCATCGTCAACCGCTGACCCAGAAAGATTGTGGCTCACTTCATCGCGGAAGCCATCCGCTCAATTTCCCTACGTCTCCGCTACAGCTGGGGCGCGTGGATTCGAACCACGATAATCAGAGTCAAAGTCTGATGTCCTACCCTTAGACGACGCCCCACCATCTACCCAACAACCTGAGTTTACTAGCTTGCTTGATGCTGGCTGACGAGCCAGATCAACCCGGACAGCAGCGCGACGATCGCCAGCAAGAGCGCGATGTAGAGCCCGGTACGACGCGGTTGAGGCGGCGGAGTCGCTCCATCGGTGATCTCCCCCGGTCCCGATTCTCCTGATTCGATGGGAGGGAGGGTGGCCTGGCTGTCTTTCTTCTTCGCGGCGGGCGCCTGCGGATCGGACTTGAGGGCCTGCTGACGGAGGACCTCGGCGGGATCCGCGGCCGTCGTGGGCAGCTCGAGTCCGCGGCTCGACTGAAAGCGCTGGCGCGGCACGGGACCCGAGGCGCCCGCTGAACCGGTGATCGGATTCGGAGCGGTGTCCGACTCGGTGATCGGCTTCACGTTCGGAATGGGATTCTCGGGCCGGGTCTCCTCGGCCCAGGGCGAGACGTGATCGTCCGTGCTGACGTCGGAGGCCTTGCCGCCGGTCTGCGCGCTCTCGGTGACGAGGGTCTTCGCTTCGCCCCATTCGCGCTTGGGCACCACGCCGGTGGCGGGGGCCTTGAACACGGGGCGATTGCCCGAAGCAGAGGTGCGGCCCTCGGTGATTCGGCGCAGCACGCGCCGTGCGTCTTCCGCTTCCTGGAAGCGCTTCTCGGGTTCTCTCGAGAGCAGCTTCATCACCCACCCGTCGAGGTCGTCGTCGATCGACGGCTGCCACTGCTTGGGCCGAATCGGATCGTGCTGCATCTTCTGCGAGAGCACTTCGATCGCAGAGGGCGCCTCGTGGGGCAGGTGATTGGTGAGCATCTGGTAGGCGATGCCGCCCACCGCGTAGAGATCCGTCGAGGGAGTGACCTTGGTGCCGAGCACCTGCTCCGGGGCCATGAAGGCCGGGGTGCCGAGCAGGGTGCCGGGATTCGTGGGCTTCACCGAACCGCCCGCGCGATCGGCCTGCTTGGCGAGACCGAAGTCGATGACCTTGATGCCCTTCTCTCCGTCGGGCTTCGACTCGACGAAGACGTTGCCCGGCTTCAAGTCGCGGTGAATCACGCCCACCGCGTGCGCGGCCGAGAGCGCGGAGAGCAGGGTGTCGAGCATCGGCGCCACCTCGCGCAGCTTCATGGGCGCGTGCTCTTTCAAGTACTCGTCGAGCGGATCTCCCTCGAGGAGATCCATCACGATGTACGGCTGCTGGGTGCGAGCGAGCGTGCCGAAGCCGAAGATGTCGACGATGGCGGGGTGGCGGATCGCGTTGACTGTGCGCGCTTCACGAATGAGGCGCTGCACCATCTCGGGATCGTCGGCGTAGTCGGCCTTGAGCACCTTGATGGCGACGGCCTTGCCGATGATCTGGTGCACCCCGCGGTACACCATGCCCATCGCGCCGGAGCCGACGAGCGACTCGACTTTGTAGCTCTCGACGACCTGCCCGAGGATCGGATCGTTCACCGTGGCGAGGTTCACGTTGCGAATGGTCTCATCGCCAACCTTGGAAGCCACGGTTGGCGGACCCTACATCGATTTCAGCTGCGCGCGACGGCTTCCCACACCGCCCCCGATTCCGAGACGTCCAGGAACCGGCAGTGGTGAGCGAAGGCGTTGCCCTTCTTGGAAGTGGAGAGCACCTCGGCCTTCGCCTTGTGGCCCTTCACGACGATCTCGATCTGCTTGGTGTCGAGGCGGCGGTTGAGCACGAACATCGCGCCACCCTGCGAGACGTCACCCTTCACTTCGATCTGCTCGCCACGGAAGGAGAGGTCGAAGGTCGACTCCACGCGACGGAAGCGGCGCGAAGCAGCGGTGCCGTGCTCGGGGAAGTGAGCGGGCGGCCAGTTCGGATCCTTGATGAGGCCGCGGCGCACGCCGAAGCTCGGCGAGAACTTGCCGGAGGCGGTGCTCTGTCCCTGGCGGTGAATGACCGAACCGACTGAACCCGACTTCGTAAAGACATCCGTCATGGTGCGCCCCTTTGTTGGCGCACTCATGCTCCTGTAGGCGACTGTGTGTCAAACCCCCTTGCCGATCTACATGCCGGAGCGAACGATTCCTTTGGTTTAGCGGCGAGCGAAGAACGCCTTCGCCTTGGGCTTCCTGGCGGCGGCGACGGCCTTCTTGGCGGGAGGAGCGATGGGCCCGCGCTCGATCGACTGCACCACGAGCGAGGTGGCGTGCACGAGGTCGGTCGAGGAGATCTGATTCCACTCGTTGAGCGGCGCGAAGTGAGTGAGCCGGGTCTGGCCGCTGACCGAGGTCACCGTGATTTCGATGCCGCCTTTCACGGGCTTACCGGTCACCACGAAATCGCGAGCGCCGCCGTTCACGCAGTTCATCGAGATGCAGAGCGTCTCCTTCAGCGGCGCGGCTGCAGCCGAGATGCTGATGCGCTCACCCGTGGCGAAGGCCGCGGTGGAGGCGAAGACGGTGGCGAGAACGATGGAGCGGATCATGTGCGGCCCCTTGTGCATGAAGGAGGCCAGCCCACAGGTATGCGGATCAGCCACCAGCGGGCTTCACATTGGAGCGTGCGTGCACCACGAGTGGGGTCGCAACCCGTCACTCGAGTGGTCACTTTCGGACTTCTGGAGGATCAGGCGCCGGGCTGCGCGGCGATGCTGATGGCCACCCAGCGGAGCGCGATGCCGAGCACTCCGGCTCCGAGCCAACCCGCGAGCACGAGTCCCTTCCGGCGGTGCTCGAACTGCGAGAACCCGTAATAGACGTTGTAGATGGGGAGGCAGAGCACGATGAATCCGGTGCCGATGCTTCGCTGGAAGGCGTGCACCAGCACGAGCGCGTACGAGACCACCGAGAGGAAGATGAGCAGCAGGCCGAGCACGCTGAGCGCCATGAGTGGCGGATAGCACGCTCGAGCCCCTCGTCTCATTCCCGCAATCGTCATGCTAGGTCTCCGGCCCATGGCTCAGGTTCGGACCGTGCTGCTCTTCATGATGGCCTTCGCGTTCGTGGGCGTGCTCCTCGTGAGCTGGGCAGGCCCGCCGTACATCAGCTGGGACAACACCGCGGGTGATGGCACTTCGGCGATGTGTCTGTGCTCGTCGCAGGCGCTCCAGGGTGCCCAGAAGATGATCGCGTACCAGATGCGTGGAGCGCTGGGCGGCGCCATCCTCGGGCTGATCAGCGGCATCACGTGGGTGGTGCTGCGGCGCAAGAAGCCTGAGGCTGCTCCGGCGTAACTCCCTCTCCCTGCGGAGCGGGGAGAGGGGCGGGCAGTCACTTCGATATGCAGGGCCGGCCGCATCGTTCTTGGGTTTCGAGTGAACGACTTCTGGAAGAGAGCGGTCGCTGAGCATGATCACCAGCTGATCGTGTCGCTGCTTGCGGCGGGCTTGAGGCTCGACGAGGCGCGGGACGTGGCGCAGGAGGCGTGGCTTCGCGTGATGGAGTCCGCGGTCGCCGGCCGGCTCGCTCGCGTCGAGTTGCCGGGGCTGGTGATTCGCCAAGCGTCGTTCATCGTGGCGGATCGCGCGCGCGCGCGTCGTCTCCGCGTCGTGGCGCCAGTCGCCGAGGTCGAGGCGCTCCCTGCTGCGGAGACCGCGGAAGGTCACACGCACGCGCGCGAGTTGCTCGAGGTGGTGGACGCGGAGTTGGCGGCGGCGACGCCTCGGGCGCGCGGCGTTTTCCTTTCGGTGATGAACGCGCCGGATGAGGGGCATCGATCGCTCGCGGAGAAGGAAGGGCTGTCGTTGCAGCGCTTCCGCCAGGTGTTGTGTGAGGTGCGGGCGAAGCTGCGGCGCGGAATGGGGGAAGAGTGATGCATCCTTCTCTCTTCGAGCTCGATGGATTCATTCGGCGCGGAGTGTCGACGCCTGACTTCGAGCGGCACGTGAGTGCGTGCGCGGCGTGCGCTGATCAACTGTCGCGGCTCGCGCGTCGCTCGGGGCCGGTGCAGTTGGTGAACGTCGCGGATGAGCGCGAGGGGCGCCGGTTGCAGGCGGCGGCGGTGGCGTTGGCGGCGTGTCTCGCGGTGTTGCTCGTGCGCTCGGTGACGTTGTTCCCTGTGCAGAGCGACATGCGTTCGCGCGAAGACGTGAGCGGAGTGGGAGTGCAGGAAGTGTCGATGGTGATGGTGGCCGACGCCGGGCCCGTTGACTCAGGAGTGCGCTGACAGCACCAGGTGAGCGGTTCTGATTGGTTTTCGTCCGCGCTCGAGCCGAGCAAGCCCCTCTCTTCGGCCTTTTCTTCACCCGTTAAGCGAATCTTCGAGACGTGGGCGGCCTGAGTACAGACCTCTGTACTGACGCCGCCCAGGTCTCACTTGCGTCGAAGCGACGCTGAAGTGAGCACCAGAAAGTGACGTGTCGCGAGGCCTGCGCGCGTCGAGCAACGCATCCAGATCGTCATTCACCACGTCCCCTTCCTGCTGTTCGCAGGTGAGGTCGGAGTCTCTATGTCCGTGTTCCGCACCGCGCTCCTCGCAGGGGCCGTCGTGTGTCTTCCGTTCCTCGGCTCAGTGGGCCTCTGGGACCCCTGGGAAACGCACTACGCCGAGGTCGGCCGCCAGATGCTCGCCCGCGCGGACCTCGTGCACCCGTACTGGGAGCACCACTACTTCTTCTCGAAGCCGCCGCTCGTGCCCTGGCTCGCGGCGCTCGGACTCTTCGTGAGCGGCGCGCAGTCGTGGGGCACGCAGAGCACGGGACCGCTGCCGTCGTCGGTCGAGTGGTTCATTCGTTTGCCGATCGCGCTGCTGATGCTCTTCGCTGCCGCGCTCTTCGCCGACACGGTCTCTCGTTACACCTCGAGGCGCGTGGGAATCCTCACCGCGGTGGTGTGGTGGACGATGCCGCTCGTCTGCTTCATCTCGCGGCAGGCGATGACCGACGGTCCGTTCGTCGCGTGCCTGATCATCGCGTTGTCGTGCGCATTGAGAGCCGAGCTCGAAGAGAAATCTGAGCGCTGGTGGGCCGGAGCGTTCAGCGCGGTCGGCGTCGCGTTGCTCGCGAAGGGACTACTCGGATTCCTCCCGTTCGTACTTCTGCCGCTCTCATGGCTCTTCCTCGACGGAAAGGGGGCGCTCGCGAGAGCGCGCAAGGTGCCGTGGTGGGGCGTGCCGCTCACGCTCTCCATCGGAGCGCCCTGGTATCTCGCGATGTCGCAATTCACCGAGCGAGACGACGAAGGCCGCCGCTTCGTGGAGCGCTTCTTCGGCTACGACCACCTCGATCGTTTCGTGAACGGAGT
>CBIHPJ010000007.1:0-35312 GCA_966211295.1 uncultured Myxococcales bacterium
GGAGGCTCCTTCGGCCCGCCGGCGCCTGACGAACTCGTAGGGAGTCTCGGCGTCCACCAGGAGAGCCTCGCCCATGGCGACCAATCTCACAACCCACTGATCTCACTCAGGTTCGACTTGGCCCGGCGGCTGCTCAAGGGACCGCCACCCCATGAGCGAGAAGACCCACCAACCGACCGCCAAGAAGCTCGAGGACGCCCGCAAGAAGGGACAGATCCCCCGCAGCAAGCTCTTCACCTCGGCGGCGGTCACCCTGGGCGGCCTGGGCGCGACGTTGGTCTTCGCGGACGACACCACCCGCCGCTTCGTGGGCTGGACGCGCAGCCTCCTCGGTTCGCTCGACACCAACCCCACTGACGCGATCACTCAGGGCGTTCGCGTGCTCGCGCTCTGCGCTGCTCCGAGCCTCGCGGGCGCGGTCGTCGCGGCGGGTGTGTCGTCACTTGCGATGTCGGGCTTCCAGTTCAACGCCGATCTCGTGAGCCCCAAGCTCGAACGCCTCGACTTCACCGAAGGCGTGAAGAAGCTCTTCTCGGCGCGCCAGCTGGTCGACGTGCTCAAGGGCCTCGCGGTCGCGGCGATCATCGGCTGGCTCTTCTGGAGCGCGATCGAGTCGAACGCCTCCTTCGCGCTCTCGAGCGTTCACTACGACGGCGGTAAGGCATTCGCTGCGCTGGTCTCGCTGCTTCTCCCCGTGGCGCTGAAGGCCGCGATCGTCCTGCTCGGGCTGGGCGCCGCTGACTGGGCCCTTGCTCGTCACCGCCACAGCAAGGACCTGATGATGTCGCACCAGGAAGTGAAGCAGGAGCACAAGAACTCCGACGGCGACCCGCACCAGAAGGCGAAGCGGAAGTCGCTGCACAAGCAGCTCGCTGCTGGTGGTGCGGCTCGCGGCGTGGCGAAGGCCACCGCGATCGTCGTGAACCCTACGCACATCGCCGTCGCCCTCCGGTACGCCGAAGAGGAGTGCGAGGCGCCGTACATCGTGGCTCGTGGTCGTGAGGAGGACGCCTTGAAGATCCGCAAAGAAGCCGAAGCGCTGGGCATTCCCATCGTGCGCGACATCCCGCTCGCGCGCAGCCTCGTTCACTACGACGTCGGCGAGGAGGTGCCTGAGGAGCTCTACCAGGCGGCCGCGGCGCTTCTGAAGGTGGCCCTCGAAGTGAAGAACTCGAAGGAGGAGTCATGAACTCGGTGCTCGCAGTGGTCGAGAAGGTGCTGAACCGCGCGAAGGCGTCGTCGGACGTGGTGCTCGCGATCGTGATGGCGATGATCATCGGCGCGATGATCGTGCCGCTCCCGAGCTGGCTGCTCGACGTGGGCCTCGCGATCAACCTGGCCGCGGCGGTCTCGCTCCTGGTGGCCGCCCTCTACGCGAAGGACGCGCTCAAGGTCGCGAGCTTCCCCACCCTGCTCCTCATCACCACGCTCTTCCGCCTGGCGATGAACGTGTCGTCCACGCGCCTCGCGCTCTCCGAGGGTCACGCCGGCGAGATCATCCAGGCCTTCGGGGAATTCGTAGTGCGCGGCGACTACGTGGTGGGCGCGGTGATCTTCGCGATCCTCACGCTGGTGCAGTTCCTCGTGGTGACCAAGGGCGCCGAGCGCGTGGCCGAGGTGAGCGCGCGCTTCACCCTCGACGCGATGCCGGGCAAGCAGATGAGCATCGACGCGGATCTCCGCGCGGGCGCGATCACCCAGGACCAGGCGCGTTCACGTCGCCGTGCGCTCGAGCGCGAGTCGCAGCTTTTCGGCTCGATGGACGGCGCGATGAAGTTCGTGAAAGGAGACGTGATCGCCGGCCTCATCATCACGCTCATCAACCTGCTGGGCGGCATCGTGATCGGCGTGCTGCAGAACGGGATGAGCGCGAGCGAAGCGGCGAGCACCTACGCGCTCATCGCGATCGGTGACGGGCTCGTCTCGCAGATCCCTTCACTGGCCATCGCGGTGGCGGCCGGCATCGTGGTGACCCGTGTCGCCTCTGAGAAGGAAGACGACTCGCTCGGCACCGACATCGGCGCGCAGTTCTTCGGGCAGCACAAGGCGCTCTTCGTGGTCGCAGGTCTCTGCGTCGCGTTCGCGGCGATGCCGGGCATGCCGCACTTCACCTTCCTGGTGATCGCCGCCCTCGCGGTGCTGGTGGGCCTGGGGCTCCGCAAGCTGCGCGCGACTGAAGCTGCCGCGCCGCAGCCCGCGAAGAAGGCGAACGATCGCGTGGCGCCCGCGCAGAGCACGAAGTTCGAAGACCAGGTGCACGCCGTGGCGCCGCTGATGCTCGACCTCGCGGGCGATCTGACTCCGATCGTCGAGGAGGATGGCCAGGCCTTCGTGCACGTCGACCTGAACGCGGTGCGCGAGCGCCTCTTCTTCGAGCTGGGCGTGCGAGTGCCTGCGTTCCGCGTTCGCACCGGTGCGCCGCTGCAGCCTCGCTCCTACGCGCTCGCGGTGGACGAGGTGCCGGCCGGTCGTGGTCAGCTGCCCGAGGGCTCGCTCTTCGTGCTCGGCAACGCGGCGGATCTGAAGGCCGGTGGCATCGAAGCGGTGGCGGCGCAGGACGCGATGGGCCGCGTGGTCGCGTCGGTGAGCGATGAACGCCAATCGCTGCAGAGCAAGGGGCTGCAGACCCGCAGCCGCCGCGAGCTCCTCGCGGATCACGTCGCGCAGCTGCTGAAGAAGCGCGCGGCGTCGTTCCTCGGCGTGCAGGAAGTCCAGGCCGCGCTCACCTCACTCGAGTCGCAGTCGCCCGCGCTGGTGAAGGAGGCGCTCACCAAGGTGCCGCTGCCGCTGCTGACCGACGTGCTCAAGAAGCTGCTCCACGAGCAGGTGAGCATTCGTAACCTGAAGGCGATCCTCGACGCGCTCGTCTCTCCTGCGACCGAGGGTGATGCGGTGCAGCTCGCCGAGAAGTGCCGCGTCGCGCTGGCTCGGCAGATCAGCCACCAGTTCTCGCAGAGCGGTCCGCTGTTCGCGTGGCTGGTGGATCCCGCGGTGGAGGAGACGCTCCGTCGTGGTGGCTCGGCGATCGATCCTTCCGAGGCCGGCGCGATCATCGAGGGCGTGAAGCGCGTGGCGCGTCAGGGCAAGGGCGTGTTGCTCTCTTCGCCTGACGTTCGTCGCATCCTCCGTCGGTTGATCGAAGGTGCCTTCCCGGACGTCGCGGTGCTCACCTTCAGTGAGCTCGACCCCGAGCTGCAGGTTCGCCCGGTCGGTCGCCTCGTTGCTGTCACGACCTGAGCGGAGCCGGAGTGACCATCTGAAGCGAAAGAAACAGCCCCTCCTCCCGAACACTGGGAGCGAGGGGCTTTCGTATTCTGCAGTGTGAAGCGAACGCTTACTGGCCGGGGTTGAGCGGCGGCACCTTGCCGTCGGGTCCCGGACGGTTGACGCGATCCTTCAGCTCCTTGCCGGCGCGGAAGAGAAGACCGCGCTTGGCGCGCACCGCGATGGGCTCCCCAGTCTTGGGGTTACGGCCCTGGTAGGCGCCGTAGTGCTTCACGTGGAAAGCACCGAGGCCACGAATCTCGATGTTTTCGCCCGCGACGAGTGCGTCTTTCATCGCGCCGAAAATCATCTCGACGGTCGCCTCCGCCTGCTTCTGCGTGACGCCCTTCTTCGCAACCAGGATGTTGACGAGATCGGACTTGAGCACCTGCGTTTCCCCCTGCTGTGAGTCGCGTGGGTCAGTGTGACCAACGCTCCAGAATCACTGCGGATTTGGAACAGAGGTTAGACACAGAGGAGTCAACCCTGCAAGAAAGCTACGGTTTTTCGACCTTGTCGGGAGTGCTCTGGGCCAGGTCTGCCCATGAAATTCCCCTGAGTTTCTCGATGGTTCCCTCATCGGCGGTCGAGAAGAGACGGGCCACACTTTCGAAGTGACCAGTGCTCGAGGGACGGTCGCGTTTGACCACCCGAGCGGTCCCTCCGACAGCGGCGGAGATGTCGGCCAGAGTGAGGGTCGAGACATCGCGCGCGGGGTGGAGCCCGCCTTTCTCCACGCGAAGGAGCTGACCCGCGATGAGCACCTGAATGATCTCCGCCACCCGCTTCTCCGGGAGCCGAAGTTGGAGCGCGAGGGTACGAGAAGTCGGCGGCTTGAGCCCTTCCAGTGAGGAGCGCGCGACCTCTTCGGCGATGCGCGAGGCGATGAGCTCATGGCTGCGCGGGTGCTCGAGGAGATCTTCGAACTCGTCGTGCAAGTCCGCGTGTTCGACCGCGTACGCGAGTCGAGCTCCAGAGAGCACGATGTACCAGCCGACGTAGATCCACATCAGGAACAGCGGGGCGATACCGAGCGAGCCGTAGACCTTGTTCGCGCTGAAGAAGAGGCTGGCGATGCCGCCGTACGCGTGGCGAGCGAGCTCCCACGAGACGCCTGCCGCGGCGCCACCGGCGAGCGCGGACTTCCACGGCACCGGCGCGTGCGGGGCGAGCTTGTAGAGGAGCGTGAAGACCGTCATCCCCGAGAGGACCGCGCCGAGGAAATACAGCTGCGCGGAGAACGGGAAGTCGAGCCAGGTGACCAGCTGCTTCATGCCCTGCGTGCCGAGCAGCGAGAGCGCGATGAGGAGCGGCCCGAAGATCAGCACGCCCGTGTAGAGCGCGAGGCTGACGAGGATCGGGCGCTTCTTCCGCACTCTCCAGATGTCGTTCAACGAGGCGTCGAGGTGCCGCAGCATCAGGCCCGCGGAGATCATCACCACCACGAACGAGAGACTTCCGGCGGTGCGGGAGTTCGCGGCGGAGAGGAAGGTGCGAATCGTCTGCTCCGACTGCGCGCGGCCGCCGGGAGAGAGGATGTCTTCGAAGAACTTCAGCACCAGGGGGTCGATGCGCTTGGCGTTGAAGGCGTGGAGCAGCGAGAAGATCACCGCCACCATCGGCACGAGCGAAGTGATGGTGATGAAGGTGAGATTTCCCGCGCGCAAGGCGAGCGCTTCTCCGCGGTAGCTGAGCACCACGGAGACGAGCAGCCGCCACAGGCTCACCGCACGGCGGCCCCAGCTCGAGATGCGCTGGATCGGCGCTTTGAGCGGCGGGGGATTCTCAGGCGCAGGCTGGTTGGGAACCGGCGCTTCCATCTCGTCAGTTCAGCGCCGAACCAGGATGCGCTCGACCAGCTCGCGTGAGTACTGGGTGAGCTCCACGAAGACCACGCCCATGCCGGCGGTCTGCCCCGGCGTGCCCGGCTCGACGCGGCGCACGACTTCGCCGACGCCTTCGATGGTCTCCAGATCTTGAAAGATCACCGTGAAGCGCAGGTTGACCTGCGTCCCGATGGGCAGCGGATCGTCCGACTTGATGAAGACGCCGCTGCGGCTCAGGTTGATCACGTACTCGTTGATGAACTGCTCCACCGACGAGAACTCGTGGTTGATCGTGCGTCGGGCGTCGATGCGTCGGTCAACCGTTCCGGTCATGAGGCGTTACTCCTGGTTTCCGCCGGGGCTGCTTGGAGGCGAGGCCGCGGGGGGAGAAGAGGGGCGAGGCTGCTGCTGGTTGCGGTTCTGCTGATTCTGCTGTCCGCCGCCTCCTCCTCCACCGCCGCCACCGCCGCCACCTCCACCGCCGCGACCACCACGATCACGGCCGCGATCACGATTGCGTCCGCCACGATCACCGCGATCTCCGCGCTCAGCGCGATCACCGCGTTCGCCACGTTCACCGCGGTCGCCACGTTCACCGCGGTCGCCACGATCACCGCGTTCACCGCGTTCGCCCCGTTCGCCTCGCTCGCCACCACCGCCGCCGCCACCACCTCCGCCGCCTCCACGCTCGAAGCGGGCCTCGTTGCTGCCGGGCTTGCGGGAGCTCGTGTACGTCGAGGGATCGTGCTCGACTGTGGTCGCCGCGATCTTGATCTCCACGCCTGAGACCGGGCGCGCGTAGATGTCGTACTGCTCGCGATGGAAGTCGCTGCGCGACTTCACCTGGATGGACTTGTTGAAGCGATCCATCAGGTGGCGGAGCTCCTCGCGCTCCTCGTTCTGCAGCACGTTCGAGACCTCGGTCTGCGCCTGCACGACGATGGTCGGATCCTTGTACGCGCCAGCGGAGCGACGGAGCTCGCGGAAGATCTCGTACGCCACGGTGGTGGCGGTCTTCACGTAGCCCTGGCCTGCGCAGTAGCCGCAGTTCTCGTGGAGCACGCGGCCGATCGACTCGCGCACGCGCTTGCGGGTCATCTCGACCAGGCCGAGCTCGGAGATGCGCAGCACGTTGGTCTTGGCCTTGTCGCGACCGAGCGCTTCATGGAGCGCCTTGAAGACCTTGTCGCGATTCATCTGCTTCTCCATGTCGATGAAGTCGCAAATGATGATGCCGCCGATGTTGCGGAGCCGGAGCTGGTAGACGATCTCCTTCGCCGCCTCGGTGTTGATCTTCACGATCGTGTCTTCGAGGTTCTTCTTGCCGACGTAGCGGCCCGAGTTCACGTCGATCGCGGTGAGGGCTTCGGCCTGATCGATGATCAGGTAGCCGCCGCTGCGCAGCCACACCTTGCGAGCGGTGGCGCGCTTGATCTCTTCCTCGATGCCGTACGCGTCGAAGATGGGCTCGTCACCCTCGTGGAGCACCACGCGTTCCTTCAGCGCGGGATCCTGCGCCTCGACGAAGCGCTGCACGCGCTCGAACTCTTCGCGGTCATCGATGATCAGCTTCTCGATGTCCTGCGCGAAGAGATCGCGGGTGGCGCGGAGGATGAGGTCGAGGTCGGGGTGCATCAGCCCGGCGCGGTGCACCTTCTCGTTCTTCTTCACCGTGTCGTTCCACACCTCGATGAGGAAGCGGATGTCGGCCTCGAGCTTCTCCTGCGGCACGTTCTCCGCGACGGTGCGGACGATGAAGCCGGTCCCGGGAGGGCGGAGGCGATCGACGATGTCGCGGAGGCGGCGGCGCTCTTTCTCGTTGCTGATGCGGCGGCTGATGCCGACGTGATCGACGGTCGGCATGAACACCAGGTGCCGGCCGGGGATCGAGATGTGAGAGGTGATGCGGGCGCCCTTGGTGCCGATCGGATCCTTCGAGATCTGCACCAGCACTTCCTGGCCGACCTTGAGAAGGTCTTCGATCTTCTGCTGCTTCTTGGGTGCCTCGGGCTTGCGCTTCTCGCGCTCGTGACGGCCACCGCGATCGCGGTCTCGATCTCCGCGCTGCTCCTTCTCCTTGAAGCGAACATCGCGAGGAGCCTGCGTGCGCTGCGCTTCGAGCTTGTCGGTCTCCGCGGGCGGAGGCGGGGCGGGAACGGGCGCGCCCTGCGTCTCGACCGCAGCGGCGACGACCTCCGCTCCGGAAGGCGAAGGCTCAGGCGGCGTCGCCTCGGAGACCGCGGCGGCGACGACGTCAGCACCCGAGGGAGGAGGATTCGCAGCTTCGGCGAAGGCGGCGGCGACCACTTCGGCGCCTGAAGCGACGGGCGGTTCAGCGGCGGGCGCGGCTTCCCCTTCGGCGGGAGCAGCGGCGACAGGCTCGGCCACCGCGGTGCCGTTCGCAGGAGTCTGATCAGCGACGGCGAGCGCGTCGGGAATGAGCGCGGCGTCTTCGGTCTCTTCGGTGGGGACGTCGTCGACGTCCTCGTCGTTCTCGCCCTCCGTCATGTCGAACTGATGACGGGTGACGTCGGGGTCGAAGAGCACATCACCGACGTAGAGGAAGCCGGCCTTGTCGAGCCCGATGTCTACGAAGGCAGCCTGCATGCCCGGGAGCACGCGCGTGACGCGCCCCTTGTAGATGTTGCCGACGATGCCCTTGTCTTTTTTTCGCTCGAGGTAGAACTCAGCGATGTGGCCCTGCTCGACCAGCGCGACACGGGTCTCCCGACCCGCGGCGTTGATGACGAGAACGCTGCTCATGGATGAATCCGATCTGCGCAGCCTGACCTCGAGGACCCAGCGGACGGGACGCCGGGCTCACACGGGTACACGGCTGCAACAAAAGGCAGGAGGCGGCGCCACTCGCGACAAGCTCACGCTGTGGTGTCACTCCGCGAAGGTCAGCCACCAGACCCCCTGCCGGTTTGAATCGATGAACCCCGCGGCCCAATGCCCGCGGAGCCGACTTCGCTCCCAACTGCGCCAACCGCGCTTGCGGTGGGTGTCGCCTTTGCCTTCTTCGGCTGCCTTCTTCGGCGTCCGGTCGACCAGAGAGCCCCGTCAAAAATTGTTGTCGGGCCGGAGCGTTTCACGAAACGCCGACGTTGGGAAAAGAATGTTCAGGAAATATCAGGCCCTGGCAGATGGGAGGTCGACGCGCGGAGGCTTGGATTTCCTCTGGAGTTTCAACGCTGTCCACGCGGGATCGAGCATCACCTTCTTGGTATCGGTGAGCCCCATCTCCAAGGCAGCGAGGCGCACGAAGTCCTCGGAAGGCGCGTGCGGCGTCTCGACGTTGGTCGGAAACGCGATCCAGATCGCTCCGGTCACAGCCATGCCACGACTGAGTGACGCGAGCTTTTCGACGAGCTCCGTCTTCCGCGTGGAGAAGAGGACCTGCACATCGAGGCCGGTCTTCGCGGTGTCGAGGAGCGTGGCGCCTTCAGGAAGCGGGAGGAGCGCTTCCATGAAACCCGCGGGCGCGTTCTGAATCGAGACGTTCATGCCCGGGCGAATGCCGAGCATCGAAGTGAGAGGCGCGATGAGGAACGGCCCACCAAAACTCATCGGCGGACCTCGAAGTGCGCGAAGGGTGTGTCGATGGGCTCGTCGGTGACGGCGACAGACTCCACGCGCGCTTCCGAAGGACCCTTGCGGCACCAGGCGACGAAGCGCTCGATGATTTCGGGAGCGGCCTCGGCCATGGCCTCGACGTCGCCGTTCGGAAGGTTTCGCACCCAGCCGTGCACGCCCATGCGACGCGCTTGCTCCTGCGTGTTGGCGCGATACGACACGCCTTGCACGAGGCCGGTGATGCGAAGATGAACGCGGCGAGCGGACATGAGCGGGGCCTCCCTACCACGATCGACCTCATTGGACGAAACCGCGCTGGCCGCGCACGTCTCGGCCGGGGAACGGGCGGAGCGAGGCGTGTTCTTCACGCCGCGCCCAGTGGTGGAGCGGGTGATCGAGGCGATCGCTCCTTTTGTTCCTTCGAAGGGCGCGGTGCGGATCATCGATCCGGCGTGCGGTGCGGGCGCGTTTCTCACGGTGGCTGCGCAGAAGTGGCCGAGGGCGGAGCTCTTCGGACTCGAGCTCAATGAAGAATCTGCGCGGTTGTGCAGAGAACGGGTGCCGCGCGCGACGGTGATCGTGGGCGACGCGCTCACGAAGGACCTGCTGCCGGATGATGAGGTGTTCGAGGTGTGGCTGGGGAATCCGCCGTACAACGGCACCTCTCCCCTGCTCCGGAGCAAGGACGCGTGGGCCACTGCGTGCTCGTGGATGCCTTCTGGCCTCTCGCTGCCGCGCGGCACGAGTCTGAGAGAGGACTTCGTCTTCTTTCTCTTGAAGGCGTCGCTCAGGCTTCAACAGCGCAGAGGTGCGCTCGCGTTCATCACCTCGGCGACGTTGCTCGATACGTTCGCGTACGCGCCGGTGCGGGAGGCGTTGCTGTCGCGAATGCAGCTGCGTGAGGTGATCGAGCTGCCACGTGGCACGTTCGAGGGCACGCGGGTGTTGCCGTGCGTGACGTGCTGGACGACTCCGATCTCGCAGCGTGCGCTCTCGTTCGCCGACGCGAAGTTGGACGGGAGGTCGTTCTCACCGAGCGGACCGGAGTGGCGGTTGAAGCCTCCCGCGGCTGAAGCAGAGGCACTCGAGAATCGTTGGCGCGCGAATGGGCAGGCGTTGACTGAGTTGATCCCGGTGAGCTTCGCGGGGCTCAAGACTCGTTTCGATGAGTTGTTGGTCGACGATGATCGCGAACGACTCGAGGAGCGGGTGGCTGCGTTCATCAAGGCGCGAGAGCTGAAGGCGTTTGCTTCGAAGTTCGAGCTGACCGAGTTCCTTCCGAAGCTGGAGGAGCTGAAGGAGTTCTCAGCCAGGGCGAAGTTCGATCGGAAGAATGTGCGGCGATTCCTTCGCTATCGCGGGCCAAATCCGCGCGGGAAGAATGCGTGGTGCTACGTCGATCGTGAGCTCATTCCTCGCGGGGATCATCGGCTGAGGGGTCAGTTCGATCCGCATGCGTCGAAGTTGAAGCTCGCGTTCAATGTTCATGAGCTGCCGCTGGCGGCGCACGTGTTCGATGAGCCGGGGTGCGTGACGATGTATCGGCACTCGCGTTTCGCTCCGGAGTTCGTGCCGCGCGCGTTGCTCGCCGAGCCTTCTGCGCGCGAGTTCGACGCGAAGGATCTCGTTCCGAATTTGTCGGAGAGGGGGCGAGCGTTCGGGTCAGTGCGCGAGGTGTTCGAGCTTGTCGCCGCGCACTTCATGTCGAAGGAGTTTCAGGAGATCTGGGCTCAGGCGTTTGGGACGACTCGCGTGCCCACGATTCCGCTGAAGTGACTTGCCCTCACCCCGACCCTCTCCCGAAGGGAGAGGGAGACACTTAGATGTAGCCGAAGCGGCGGCGCACGGCCCACTCGAGGCCGAGGATCACGATGAGTGTCGTCAGCCAGTACCAGCGATCGCTCAGCGGCTGATCTTTCGAGCGACCCACTTCCACCAACGGCGGCTCGCGCAGCGGGACGTCGGAGAGAGAGAAGGACGGGCTGTCGAAGAACTTTCCGCCGGTCGCCTTCGCGATGTCCGAGAGGAGCGTGGTGTTCACGCGCGCGTCTGCGAGCTCGGGGCCGACGGCGCGCACGGCGACCGCGTCACTGCTTTCACCGAGCGGCTTGTCGTCCTTCGTCGCGCGGCCCACGACCTTGTAGGCGCCAGCGGGCGGAGACGGGAACTCGAAGCGTACGGTGCCGTCCTGGTCGACCACTCCGTTCTGCTGCCCGACCACGTGACCGTCATCGGCGTTGATCAGATCGACGTTCACCTTCGCTCCGGGCGCAGGCTGGTAGTCGGGCTGACGCGCGACCACCACCACACCCACGGGCTTGCCGGGCTCGACGCTCGGAGGATCCGCGGTGACCGAGAGCGTCGTGAGATCGGGATCGCGCACCAGCCAGCGAATCGCGTTGCTCCAGAAGCGCTCGTAGTTGCGCGTGGGGGCTCCGCCGGAGTGCGAGGGGAAGGCCCAGTACCAGGTGCCATCGGTCGAGATGGCCATCGTGCGGCCGCGGCCCTGCTCCGCGATGGTGAGGAGCGGCGCAGGCTGGCCGTCGACGGTCACCGTGGGGTGCGTGAGGAGCACCGTCGCTCCGGGCTTCGCGCGCGTGAGGTTCATTCCCGGAATCTCCGGGAAGGCGGCCCACGCGTTCTCACTCGACGTACTCCCGGTACCGAGCGCGGTGATCGGATGACGCTGGCCCGCCTGGGTGAGCTTCGCGACGAACGGTTCGAGCGCGGCGGGGCCCGCGGTCGTGACGGGAAGCACGGTCTCGAAGGGATTGCTCGCGCTCGACTGCACTTCGCCGAAGGAGCGATCTCCACCGAGGTACGCGAAGGCGCCGCCGTTCTGCACGTAGCGCTCGAGATCCTGCCGGTAGTTCGCGAGCGAGACCTGTGAGTCTTCGCTGCCGAAGTTCAAGACGATCACCACGTCGAAGGTGTCGATCTTCTTCTGGAAGATCTCCTCGCGCGGGAACGGGATGAGCGAGAGCTCGCGGGGCTCGTCGAGCGCACCGGATTGATCGGTGCCGTTTCGCAAGATGTAGAAGCTGATGAGCTCGACGTTCGCGTCTTGCCTGAGCACTCCGCGCAAGAAGCGCTCGTCCCAGGTGGGGCGGCCGGCGACGAGGAGCACGCGCACGCGATCGCGGATCACCTTGAGCGCGAAGGAACGGCTGTTGTTCTCCGCCACGACCTCCGACGGGTAGACCGGAACGGAGACGGTGTAGACGAAGCGACCGGTCTGGTCGGGCGTGAAGGTGAACTTCACGGTCTGGGTCTCATCGTCCTTCTCGAACTGCGCGACCTTGGTGGCCACTACCTGTCCTTCGCGCTTGAGCACCACCTGCACTGCTTGATCCGCGAAGCCGCGCGCGTGCAGCTCGACGTCGGCGGAGATCGAGTTCCGCACGAACGCGAAGTCGTCGACCTTCACCGCTTCCACGGCGAGATCGGTGAGACCGCCCTTCCCCACCGCGACGGTGGTCACCGGCACTCCGAGTTGATCGAGCATCTGCTTCGGACGCCCGCTCAAGCCACCCGAGAGATCCGCGTTGTCGGCGCCGTCGCTGAAGAGGATCACTCCGGAGAGCTTGCGCGCACCGCCGCTGTCTCCCGCGCGCATCGCCCGGAGCGCGGCGAAGAGATCGGTGCGGCTCGCGCGTGGAGGTTCAGCGCGCAGCGACTCGGGCGAGGCCGGAGAGAGCTCGGGGTCGAAACCCCACGTCTCGAACGCGTAGCGATCTTCGAGCGCCTTCATGTCAGGCGCGAGGTTCTCGAGCGCATTGGCGACGGTCTCGTTGCGGGTGGCTCCCTTGGCCTGCGCGGGGAAGGACATCGAGCCCGAGCGATCCACCAACACCGCGACACGGTTCTTCACGCGCGCCACCTGCAGCTTCCGCAGGCCAGGCTCGAGCAAGAAGAAGAGCGCGCAGATTCCCGCGAGCACGCGGAGCGTCCACAAGATCCACCGGCGGCGCGGCGCGACCTCCTTCCGCACGCCCCAGCAGGCGAACGCCACTCCGAGGACCAGCGCGATGACGAGCGCGATCAACACCGCCATCGGCAGTGGTGAGAGGCTCACCAACTTCATCTGGTCGAAGCTCTGCTCCATCACCGACGCCGATTCATGATGACGGGCAGGTGCACCGCATCATCTTTGTAGTCGAGGCACAGCGCGTACATCACGACGTTGACCGCGAGACGCGTGGCGAGCTCGCGTTGGCGCTGACCTCCGGGTGAAGGCTCGAACTCCCAGGTGCCCGACACGTCGCGGTTGAGCGCGCCCATCACGTCGTTCTGCGAATAGATGATCGCGGCGCGCTTGTTCAGCACGCACGCCTCGAGGTTGGGCTTGTTCAAGAAGCGGCCCGGCGCGCTGTCGAGCAGGAAGAACGACTTGAAGATCACGTGCGTCTGCGGGAGCGCGGTGAGCGGCGTCTGCGGCAGCACCTTCGCTACTTCGCGACGCAAGGACGCGTCGAAGCCCGCTCCATCGGATCCATCATTCGCGTCGGCGAAGAGCAGACCGCCGAACGTGAGATAGCGGCGCAGGCTCTCGCGCTCGGCCTCGGTGAAGGGCGGGAACTCTCCGTCGCTGGAGAGGTAGAGGAACGGGTGCTCGAACAGCCGGGGACTCTCGAGCGAGATGGATGGCGCCTCGAGTTGCACCTCAACGGACGTGCGGCGCTGGAGTTCCCAGGCGAGGCGGCGCAGGCCTGAAGCGCGCACGTCCCACCGGCCGCCGTGCTTGATCACGGCGGGTACGAACTTGGACGCGTCACCGAACGCCCAGGAGGAGAACGGCAGCAGGCCCGCAGCAGCGAGGAAGGCGCGGCGCGTAAGCATGGCGGAGCGATGAGAAACGACGTTGGACGAGCTGTTGTTCCCTCGGGCCACGCAGTTCATATAGCCGGTATCCCTTGGGATCGCTGGATTGGACGCTCAAGGAATCCGGAATGCGGTCACCCGGGAAATGGGTTATCGGGTCCGCCATGGCGAAGGGCAAAAAGGACGAGCGCAAGAAGGAAACCCGGTCGGATGAGGCCTTGCCCGACAAGCCCTTCCGGTACGGGAAGGACGACCTCGCCCGCTCGGTGCTGATCACCTCCTACGACGCGTTCCAGCGCGGAGACATGGTGGGGGCGCGCCGGCTGGCGCAGGCTGCGCTCGACGGGAAGCTGGGCAAAGGCGACGAGAGAGCAGCGGTGGACCTCGCCAAGCATCTCTCCATCGAGGGTCACGCGATCATGGAGAACCCGTCAGCCGTGGCGATCGAGCTCATCAGCCGAACCAAGGTTCCGCCCAAGCCCTACCTCTTCGTGGCGGCTGTCGCGGCGACCTTCCTCGGCCTCCTGCTTCTTGCGGTGTTCCGCTACTGAGCTGAAGGTCCCGGTCTCGTGGAGCAATTTGCGAACGCGTTCGAGCCGTATCGCCACCTCGATCCAATCGGGTGGGTCGGCGTGTTTCGTTTCCTGCCGGTCTGGGGTGGGTTGATCGCGATTGCGGTCGGCGTGCTCATGGCGCTCTTCGGAGGCCGCGAGCTCTTTCGCATCGTCGCCGGTCCGCTCGGCGCGCTGATCGCGACGGTGTGGGCGGGTCCCCTCGCGCAGCGCCTCGGCTTCGGAGCGAGCCTTCGTCAGATCACGTTGGTGGCGACGCTCGCGTTGCTCACCGCGGGGTTCAT
Source organism: uncultured Myxococcales bacterium (assembly GCA_966211295.1). Classification (GTDB taxonomy): domain Bacteria; phylum Myxococcota; class Myxococcia; order Myxococcales; family Myxococcaceae; genus Archangium_A. The sequence goes on from CBIHPJ010000007.1 coordinate 14,344, forward strand.
CTGGCCTCCCGTGGTGGTGTTCTTCGCATTCGGAGTTCCCGCGGGATTGGTGGGTGGGCAGATCGCTGGACCCAACGATTGGCTGCTCGGCTTTGGTCCCGGCTTTTTCCTCGGCGGCGCCGCGGGACTGGTGATGCATCGGGTGGTCGGCTCGGTGCTCTCCGCCGCGGTGGGGGCGTGGGTGGCGGTGCTCGGCCTCCTCGCGGTCTTGAATCCCTTCATCTCGGGCATCGCCTGGGTCACCGAGAATCCTCTCGCGGTGCTGGTGGTCGCGGGCTGCTTCGCGGTGGGCGGATCGGTGTTCCAGATCTTCGTGCGCCCCTCGGAAGACGAGGCGAAGGCGCGCGCGCTCGAGAAGCAGATCGCCAAGCGCCGGGCCAAGGAGCAGAAGGCCGCGGAAGAGCGCTGGGCCAAGTACAACGACAGTAAGAAGTGACCTCGCTTCGGGGTTTCTGCTACGCGCCCCCACGTCATGGCGAAGGTCCAGCGGAAAGAAGACGAAGTGAAGGCGGAGGCGTCGGCCGCGGCTGCCGAGGGTGTGGCGGCGGCGGATGCCGCAGCTCCGTGGCAGGCGCCCTCACCCATCGGCCGCATCTCGCTCGGCGTGATCGTCGGCGTGGTGCTGCTGATCAACCTGCCGATGCTGCACTACTTCCTCTGGCGCTCGCAGCCGAAGGCGACCGTGTCGCTGCCCTTCCGCGACGACTACTCGAACCCCGCGACGGTCTCTGAGAATTACTTCAGCACCGGTGGGCTCTGGCGCGTCGTCGAGCCGGCGCCGCAGCAGGGCAACTGGCTGCTCTCGCCGGGCGTGAAGAACAACCCGCTCTGGCTGAAGGCGTCGCTCCCGAACGACGTGGCGGTGGAGTTCGACGTGCGCTCGATGTCCCCCGAGGGCGACATCAAGGTGGAGATCTTCGGCGACGGCACCGATCACGCGTCGGGCTACGTGCTGATTCACGGTGGATGGAACAACTCCATCAGCATCATCGCGCGCCTCGACGAGCATGCCCCGCCGTTCAGCACGCTGCCTGCCGGTAAGGACCTGGTGGCCGAGGGCCTGTACCGCGAGAACACGCGCGTTCGCGTCGAGGCCAATCCGTTCAAGGTGGAGATCGGAAAGACGTACCACTGGCGCATCGAGCGCCGCGGCAAGGTGCTGTCGTGGTTCATCGACAACCAGCCGTTCATGCGCTTCGAAGATCCGCTGCCGCTGACGGGCAAGGGCCACGACCGCTTCGCCTTCTCGAGCTGGGAAGCGCAGCTCTACTTCGACAACCTCACCGTCACGCCCCTGCAATAACGAAAAGAAATAACGAAAAGAGCGGCGCCCGTACTGCGACGCCGCTCATTCGATTCACGAGTGAAGCGGGTTCACTCGCAGTTCGGGTTCGGCTGGATCGTGCTGATGTCGCAGTAGGTCGCGTTGAAGTTGCCCGTCACCTTGTCGCCGCTGCCAAAAGTGACGTCGAACGTTCCATTGGCGCTGCCGTTCGTTTCGCCCTTCAGATTGGTCAGCTTGATGAGACCGCTCTTCGCCCCAGAGGTGGCGAGGGAGAGCGTGTTGGTACAGTTCGCGTCAGTGCGGACGAAAGCGGAGCTCGCGTAGTTGCCGCCCTTGCTCACATTCCCGTCGAGCACGGTGTACTCACCCACGTCGGGCGCGAGCGTGTCGAAATTCTCGGTGTAGCGGAGCATCGAGAAGAAGAGGCTGGTGGACTGCTTCGGCTCGCGGTTGGCCTTGAGCGAGTCACAGATCTTCGGCTTGTCGGCCATGATCACGAACATGCCGGCGGACTTGCCTGAGTTGTCCTTCAAGATCCCGAAGATCGCGTCGGACACGCTCAGAGAAACGCCGCCGACCTGACCATTCACCGAGCCCGCGCAGCCCGCCATCATCAACATCGAAACCAACGCCATCGTGATTCGCTTCATCATGTGTTGCTCCATTTCTGGGTCGGACCGGCTCCGACCCCGCATCTTGGGGCGCAGGATGTACGGTTGACGTCCGTTGTTGGGGAAAAAAACCGAGGGCGTCACAACCGACTCGTCGTGACGCCCTCATCAGCTTTCCGGGGAGGGAAAGTCCGCTAACTGTTACGGCATCTCGGTCTGGCCCTGGCGGCGCAGGAAGGTGGGAATGTCGTACTGATCCTCATCAAGGGTCACCTCGCGCGCGGAAGTCATGCGCGTGGGCGGCGCGACGCGGTGCTCACCCGAGAGCGTGCGCTGCGGAGCGGGAGCGAGCGTCGACTTGCCGGGAACGAGCGAGGCGATCTCCTCGCGCGGCGCGGCCTGCACCGGCATCACAGGCGCGGGAGTGACGGTGGGCACGTAGGGCGCGGCAGCGGCGCGGAGCGGCATCGTCTGCTGCACGGTGCGGGGCTGCTCCACCACCGAAGCGCGGCGAGGAGCGGTCTCACGCGAGACGAAGCCGGTGGCGATCACGGTGATCTTCACCTCGTCGCGCGCGTTCTCGTCGACGAGCGAGCCGAAGATGATGTTCGCCTCGGGATCCGCCGCGTCCTGCGCAATGCAGATCGCCTCGTTGATCTCCTGCAGGGTGATGTCGCGGCCCGCGGTGATGTTGATGAGCAGCCCGCGCGCGCCGTCGATCGACACGTCCTCGAGGAGCGGAGAGCTGACCGCCTGCTCCATCGCGCGCAGCGCGCGCTTCTCACCCGACGCGCGGCCGGTGCCCATCAGCGCGAGGCCCTGCTCGCCCATGATGGTCTTCACGTCGGCGAAGTCGACGTTGATGTACCCGTGGTACTGGATGAGATCGGAGATGCCCTGCACGGCGTTGAGCAGCACCTCGTCGGCGCGGCGGAACGAGTCGAGCAGCGGGAGCGGCTCAGCGGACATCGTCAGCAGGCGCTGATTGGGAATGGTGATGAGGGTGTCGACGGCGGCCTTGAGCTCCTGGAGCCCCTGCTCCGCGGCCTTCCGGCGGCGGTTGCCTTCGAACATGAACGGCTTGGTGACGACGCCGACGGTGAGGCAGCCGAGCTCGCGCGCGATGTCGGCGACCACGGGCGCCGCGCCGGTGCCGGTGCCGCCGCCCATGCCGGCGGTGACGAACACCATGTCGCACCCTTGCAGGAGAGCCTTGATGTCTTCGCGCGACTCGGTCGCGGCTTGACGGCCCATCTCAGGGTTGGCGCCTGCGCCGAGGCCGCGCGTCAGCTCCTTGCCGATCTGCATGCGCACCGGGGCCTTGTTGGCCGCGAGGGCCTGCACGTCGGTGTTGAGCGCGATGAAGTCCACGCGCTCGAGCCCGCTGGCGATCATCGTGTTCACGGCGTTGCAGCCGGCGCCACCGACGCCGACCACGCGGATTTTTGCGGCCTGCTTGCTCTGTTCGAACTGGTCCATGGTGAGTCCCCGGGGAAGGTTTTGAAGTTTGGTGCGACCAGAGGGGGTCGCAAGTTTTCAGCTATGTGGCTGTAGCGGCGGCGCGGAACTTCAGAAGACTTCCTGGAGCCACTCGCCCATGCGGCGCTTCACCTTCTTGAACACGTTCTCGTCGCGAATGCGGAACATGCTCCGGTCCTGGTGGCGCGCGCCGTAGACCACGAGGCCGACGCCGGTCGCGTACACCGGGCTCTTCACCACGTCGACGAGTCCGCCGATGCCGCGGGGAACGCCGCGGCGCACGGGCACGCCCATGATCTCCTCGGCGAGCTCGGTCATGCCGGGCAGCAGCGTGGAGCCGCCGGTGATCACCACGCCGCTGGTGAGCAGCTCCGAGAAGCCGTTGCGCTCCACCTCGTGGTGCACGAGCTGGAAGATCTCCTCGACGCGCGGCTCGAGGATCTCGGAGAGGATCTGACGGCCCATCACGCGCGGGTCACGTCCACCGACCGAGGGGACCTCGATCATCTCGGACTTGTCGACCATCGCGGTGAGCGAGCAGCCGAACTTCTGCTTGAGGCGCTCGGCGTGATCGACCGGAGTACGGAGGCCGACCGCGATGTCGTTGGTGAGGTTGTGACCACCGAGCGCGATCACCGCGGTGTGGACGATGGCGCCGTTCTGGAAGATCGCGATGTCGGTGGTGCCGCCGCCGATGACGACGAGGCAAACGCCGAGCTCCTTCTCTTCCTCGGTGAGCACCGCTTCGCTGGAGGCGAGCGGCTGCAGCACGATGTCGGCGACGTTCAAGCCCGCGCGGTTCGCGCACTTGATGATGTTCTGCGCGCTCGCGACGGCGCCGGTGACGATGTGCACCTTGGCCTCGAGGCGCGCGCCGGTCATGCCGAGCGGCTCACGGATGCCGCCCTGGTCGTCCACGATGAACTCCTGGGGGAGCACGTGGATCACTTCGCGGTCGACGGGGATGTTCACCGTCTTCGCCTGCTCGATCACGCGCGCGACGTCGGCCTCGCGGACCTCACGATCCTTGAGCGCGACCACGCCGCGGCCGCCGAAGCTCTTCACGTGGCCACCGGCGATGCCGGTGTAGACGTGGGTGATCTCGGTGCCAGCCATCGCCTCTGCCTCGTCGATGGCGCGCTGAATGGAGTTCACGGTCGTCTCGATGTTGACGACCACTCCCTTGCGCAGACCCTTCGACGGGTGAGAGCCGATGCCGATGATGTCGATGCCTTCATCGGTGAGCTCGCCAACGATCGCGCAGATCTTGGTGGTGCCGATGTCGAGGCCGACGAGAATTTCCCCACCCTTCTTGCTTGCCATGTCTTTGCCTTTCGCCCGCTCTTTCGAGACGGAGGTATTTCAAAACCGCTTCGAGGCTCTTCTCAGGGCTTCTTTGCGGCGACCTGCACAGCGACCCAGGAAGGACGCGTGCGGTTGTCGAGGCGGATGACCTCGGCGACCATGGAGCGCTGATTGAGCTCCTTGCGCACGCGAACGAGCCGCTCGAGCTTCGGCAGCACGTTCCCTTCCCCAAACTCGATTTCCTGCCCGGCGGCGGTGACTGCGGTGATTCCCTCCGGGTGCACGTTCACTTCTGAAAGCGGCATCGCCTGCACGCCGGGTTCGGCGGCGTAGGCCTCGATGAGCGAGAGGGCCTGGCGCAGGGACTCGAGCGACGTTTCGTTGCGCTCGGTGAGGGCCTCGCGATCGAGACCGGTGATCAGCGGGAGATCGACGGCGTCGCCCACCTTGATTCGTTTGAACGGCTCGGCCTCTTCATTGACGAGATACAAATCGCCGAGGCTGAGCGTGGCGATCGCGCGGTGCTCCACCACTTCGATCGTGAGGTGTGACGGGAAGTGGCGCGTGACGCTGACCGACTTCACCCACGGGTGCGTGGAGATGCTGCGCTCCATCGCCTTCACGTCCATCGCGACCAGGTTCTGGCCGAGGAGAATTCCGGCGAGGCGCACCACTTCGACGTCGGTCGCTTCGGCCTGGCCGGTGACCTTCACGTCGGAGAGGGCGAACTGCTTCGCGGTGTGAGCCCACTTCCACGCCTCGTTGCCGCCGAGCGCGATCAGCACGAAGCCCGCCGCGAGCGCGAAGAGCTTGAGCACCACCGGGCCGTGGTCTTTTGCTGCGGCTTTGAGCTCGCCGGTCTTCTTCGCCAGATCGACACGGCGGCGGTTGCGCTTCGTACGGAACAAGGTGGCCTCGTCACGCGGGAAAATTCGTGACTCCTCCATCGTCAGGCCGGGTTGCGGGTCCCGCAATTTTTTGGCCACAGAGACGTGGCTGTAGCGGTCGGGGAGATCGGAGTTCATGTGAAGCGTCCGATCCGTTTCACTTCTGGAGTGAGGGTGACGCCGGTCTCCTCGAGCACCCGGCGCTGCGCTTCGGCCATCAAGCCGGTGACGTCGGCGGCGGTCGCGCCTCCGAGATTGACGATCCAGTTGGCGTGCAGGGTGGAGATCTGCGCGTTGCCGATTCGGTGACCTTTGAGGTTCACCTTCTCGATCAGCGCTCCCGCGAAGTGCCCGGAAGGATTCGTGAAAACGGAGCCGAAGTTCGGCTGGCTCAGGGGCTGGGTGCGCTTGCGGTAGCCGAGATCGGCTTCCATCTTGGCGGAAGATTCCGCCAGATCACCTTCGCGGAGCTGGAAGCGGATGCGGGTCACGACTGATCCAGTCGGCAGATCGGTGCGGCGATAGCGGTAGGTGAGACCGGTCACCCAGCCGAGGCCATCGGGGGTGGCGAGCTCGACGGCTTCCACCACGGTCATGCACTCGCCGTTCTTCGTGCCGGCGTTCATCGTGGTGGCTCCGCCGAGCGTGCCGGGGATTCCCGCGAGGAATTCGGCGCCCACGAGCTTCTGCTGCTTCATCAGCGTGACGATGCGGGCGATCGCGCTGCCGGCGTTCACGGTGATGCGCTGCTTTTCGATCTCTTCGGGGAAGTAGTCGTTTGCGAGCTTGAGGGTGATGCCGGGCACGCCGAGATCTCCGACGAGCGTGTTCGCTCCGCCGCCGAGGATGGTGATCGGGGTGCCTTCGGCTCGAGCGAATTGGAGCAGCTTGTGAAGTGACTCAGCGCTGGCGGGCTTGATGAGCGCTTCCGCGTTTCCGCCCACGCGCACACTGGTCCACGGCGCGAGCGGTGCGTCGCGCTTCACTTCGGTGGGAGTGAGATGCGGGGGAAGGGAAAGCATGGGGAATCAATCTGTGTCTCCCTCTCCCTGCGAAGCGGGGAGAGGGTCGGGATGAGGGGCGCAAGTTCGTCGCGAGGTTCTTCCGGGGGCGATCATGGAGAGCCACCAAGCGCAGTGAGGAGCTCGGGGCCCGTGTACGTGATGTCGCCCGCGCCGAGCGTGAGCACGATGTCGCCAGGCTGCAGACGCGCCTGCATCGCCTTCACGAGATCGGTGCGCTTGCCCACGTACGTGACGTCGGGATGCCCGTGCGCACGCACCGCTTCACTCAGCTTGTCGCTCGTCGCGCCCGCGATCGGCGCTTCGCCAGCCGCGTAGACGTCGGTGAGGAAGAGGAGGTCTGCGTCGTTGAACGCGCTGCAGAAATCTTCGAACAGATCGTGCGTGCGCGTGTAGCGATGCGGCTGGAAGGCGACCACGAGCCGGCGACCAAAGGCTTTCCGTGCACCGGCGAGCGTGGCGCGCACTTCCGCAGGGTGATGACCGTAGTCGTCGACCACGGTGATGCCCTTCGCTTCGCCCTTCACCGTGAAGCGGCGCTGCACTCCGCCGAAGTTCTCGAGGGCGGTGCGCACGGTATCGAGCGGAATGTCGAGCTCGTCTGAGACCGCGATCACCGAGAGCGCGTTCATCGCGTTGTGCGCGCCCACCATCTGCACGGTGAACTCGCCCAGATCCACGTCGCGACGGAACGCGCGGAACTTCGTCTTGTACCCGTCGAGCGTGATTCCCTCGAGGCGGTAGTCGGCCGCGTGCGAGCTGCCGTAGGTGACGAAGCGCTTCTCGAGCAACGGCAGCAGCGCCTGCACGTTCGGATGATCGAGGCAGAGGACGTTGAGGCCGTAGAACGGCACTCGATTGCAGAACTCGACGAACGCGTGCTTGAGCGCGTCGAGCGTCTGGTAGTGGTCCATGTGCTCGGGGTCGATGTTGGTGACCACGGCGATCGATGGATGCAGGTGGAGGAAGCTGCCGTCGCTTTCGTCGGCCTCGACCACCATCAACTCGCTCTTGCCGAGCTTGGCGTTGCTGCCGAGGACGTTGACCTTGCCGCCGACGACCGCGGTGGGATCGAGGCCGGCCGCGTTCAGCACGGTGGCGACCATGGAGGTCGTCGTGGTCTTTCCGTGCGAGCCAGCGATCGCGACCGCGTATTTCAGCCGCATCAGCTCGGCGAGCATCTCGGCGCGCGGGATGACGGGGATCTTGCGGCGCTTGGCCGCCATGACTTCCGGGTTGTCCTTCTTTACGGCCGACGAGATCACGACGACGTCGACTTCGGTGACGTTCTCTTCGCGGTGACCGGCCTGGATCTTCGCTCCGAGGGAGACGAGTCGGCGGGTGACGTCGGATTCTTTGAGATCGGAACCGCTGACCAGGTAGCCGAGGTTGAGGAGGACTTCGGCAATTCCAGACATGCCGATGCCGCCGATGCCCACGAAGTGAACTCGCGCGGCGTGGCGGGATTTGTAGCGGGAGCCGAGTGGTGAGGGTGTGAGGCTCATTGACGTGCCCTCACCCCGACCCTCTCCCGAAGGGAGAGGGAGACAGTTTCGTGATTCATGCGGCTTTCTCCGGAGGCTTGGGCCTGAGCGGTTCGCCCTCACGCTTTTGGCCAGTAAGTGCGCCCCACTTCTCGAGGCAGAGCTGCTGAAGCACTTGCGCGATCTCACCGGCGGCCTCGGGCCGACCGAGCACACCGGCGGCCTTCTCCATCTTCTGGAGCCGCGCCGGATCGTTCTTCAATTCGCGAATTGCTCCCGCGAGTTTCTCACCCGTGAGATCTGATTCGCGGAACATCAGCGCAGCACCCGCATCGACGAGCGCCTTCGCGTTGACCGCCTGGTGATCGTCGGTGGCGTGAGGAAATGGAACGAGGATCGAGGCCTTCTTGCAGACCGTGAGCTCAGCGAGCGTGGTGGCGCCCGCGCGACAGAGCACGAGATCCGCTCCGAGGTACGCGCCCGCCATGTCGTCGATGAACTCGCGTACGTCCGCCGGAAAATCGGCGTCCGCGTAGCCCTTCTTCACCGTCTCGAGATCGTTCTTCCCCGTCTGGTGAATGATGTGCAGCTGATCCTTCAGGTCCTTCAGAAACGGCAGCGCCTCGACCACGCGGGTGTTGATGCCGCGCGCACCGAGCGAGCCTCCGAAGATGAGCACCGTGAAGCGCTCGTGCTTGGTCTTCGAGCGCAGGAAATTCTCGAGCAACGCGCGGCGAATCGGGTTGCCGAGCGGATAGGCGCGCGCCTGCGGGAAGAACTGAATCGCCGCTTCGAAGCTCACGAAGATCGCGTTCACGAACTTGCCGAGCACCTTGTTGGTGAACCCGGGGAGCGCGTTCTGTTCCTGGATCGCGGTGGGAATGCGCAGCAGCCACGCCATCAACACGACGGGACCTGACGAGTAGCCGCCCACTCCGACCACCACGTCAGGGCGATATTTCCGCAGCAAGCCGATCGCCGAGAAGAAGCTCACCGGCAGCAGCAGCAATCCGATGAGCATCTTCACCGGCCCCATGCCCTTGAGGCCGCGGCTCTTGATCGCTTCGAAGACAAAACCGTTCTGTGGAACGACGCGCGCCTCGAGGCCCCGATCGGTGCCCACGAAGACGACGTCGTTCTTCGGGTGGCGAGTGACGATCTCCTCCGCGAGCGCAATGCCCGGGAAGAGGTGTCCCCCTGTTCCACCACCCGCGATCAGCACTCTCACGCAGTGGCCTCCATGCCGGTGGCGATGGGGACTGGTGAGCTGCGCGTCTGCGTCTTCGCCTTCTTCCGCGCTCCGGTCTCCGCGGTGGCGCTGATGGAGAGCAGCAAGCCTGCCGCGCTCATCAACATGATGAGCGAGCTGCCTCCGTACGAGATGAACGGGAGCGTGAGGCCCTTGGTGGGCACCGCGCCCATCGCGACGGCCATGTTGGTGATCGCCTGGAACGCGATCAGCGCGACCACCCCGAGGCCGAGGTACGTGCCGAACGCTTCTGACGCGTTCAAAGCCGCGCGCAGGCCGCGCCAGATCACGATGCCGTAGAGCGCGATCAGCAGGCCGACGCCGATGAGGCCGAGCTCTTCGCCGATGATCGCGAAGATGAAGTCGGTGTGCGCCTCAGGGAGGAAGAAGAGCTTCTGCCGGCCGTCGCCCAGCCCGAGTCCAGTGAGTCCGCCGGAGCCAATCGACATCAGCGACTCCGCGACCTGGTAGCCCGAGCCCTGGCGGTTCGCCCACGGATCGAGGAACGCGGTGATGCGCTTCATGCGGTACGGCGACGAAGCGATGGCGACGTACGCGAAGGGGATCGCGGCGAGCACCATGCCCACGATGTACGAGAGGCGCGCGCCCGCGGCGAAGAGCATCACGAACATCAAGAACAGCAACGCGACCGAGCTGCCGAAGTCGGGCTCGAGCATGCACAAGCACACCAGCAGCGCGGCGAGCCCGAGGTGCGGCACGAAGCCGATGGAGAACTGCTTCACCTTCTCGCGCTTCTTCGCGAGCGAGTACGCGAGGTAGATCACCCACGCGACCTTCGCGACCTCCGCGGGCTGCAGCGAAACTCCGGGCACGCGCAGCCAGCGCTTCGCGCCGCCGACGGTGGTGCCGAGTCCCGGAATGAGCACGGCGACCAACAGGATGATTGCGAGCACCAGCAGCGGGTACGCGAGGCGCGCCATGCGGCGGTAGCCGAGCTTCATCGCGATCGCCATGCCGAGCAGCCCGAGTCCCGCGGCGGCGGCCTGGCGCTTCAAGAAGAAGAACGAGTCACCGAGCTTGTCCTGCGCGGTGATCGCGCTCGCGCTGTAGACCATCACCAGGCCGAAGCCGACCAGGGTGAGGACCGCGAAGAGCAGCAGGGGATCGTAGGAGGGACGACGCTCACTCATGAGGCAGCGACCTCACGAGCGATTTGAAGACGTCCCCACGGTGTTCGAAGTTGTTGAACTGATCGTACGAAGCGCACGCCGGTGACAGCAGCACGGTGTCGCCCCGCGTCGAGATTTCAGCCGCTTGGGAAACGGCGTTCTCGATCGTCCCGCAGTCATGAATTGGACAGACGCCCTTGAACGCGGCAGCGATCGCCGGAGCGTCTTTGCCGATGGTGAAGACCGCTTTCACCTTGCCGCGCGCGGCCTCCACGAGCGGTTCGTACGGAGCGCCCTTCCCTTTTCCCCCCGCGATCAGCAGCAGGTTTCCACTGAGCGCCTTCATCGCCACGAGCGACGAATCGACGTTGGTGGCCTTGGAGTCGTTGATCCACTCCACGCCGTAACGCTCGCGCACGAACTCGAGGCGGTGCGGGAGACCGGGGAACGAGTCGAGGCCGCGCTGAATCGCGTCGTCGGGAATTCCCGCGAGGCGCGCCATCATCGCCGCGGCCATCGCGTTCTGGAGGTTGTGCGCGCCACGCAGCGCGCGGTTGTTCACGGTGAATGCCGTGGGAGCGCCGAAGGTGAAGATGAACTTGTCCTTCGAGCCCACGGCGAGGCCCGCGAGACCGGGATTGGTGCGCTGCCCGTCGAGCGTGAACGCGTACACGGGAACCTTCGCCGCCTTCGCGAGCCGCATCACGTGCTCGTCGTCCGCGTTCACCACCGCGAAGTCGCCCTTCGCCTGCGTGGAGAAGATGCGCGCCTTCGCGCGGCCGTACTCTTCGTGGCTCGCGTAGCGATCGATGTGATCGGGCGTGAGGTTGAGGATCGCGGCGCCCTTGAAGCGCGCGTCGACCATGCCTTCGAGCTGGAAGGACGAGAGCTCGATCACGTGCAGGTCGTACGGCTGCTCGTCGGGGTTCTCGTACGCGAGGGTGAACGCGGTGCCGAGGTTTCCGCCCACGAAGGTGCGGGGCACGTGCTGCTTCACCAGTTCACCGAGGAGCGCGGTGGTGGTGCTCTTGCCGTTGGTGCCCGTGATGCCGAGCAAAGGACCCGCGCCCTGAGGCATGGTGCGGAACGCGAGCTCGATCTCTCCGTAGATCGTCGCACCTGCATTGCGCGCGGCGACGAGCTCGGGCTTCGAGAGCGGAACGCCGGGGCTCACGACCACAGCAGTCGCGCCCTTCCAGAACTCCAAAGGAAACGGACCTGCCTTCAACTCGAAGTTGGGATCTTCGATCGGCGCCTTCGCAGCCGCGTTCTCATCGAGCGCGATCACCTTCGCGCCACGGCGCAGGAGCAACTTGGCGGCGCCAATGCCGCTCTTCCCCAGCCCGATGACGACGAACGTCTGCCCCGACAACATGGGTTACCTCAGCTTGAGTGACGCGAGCGCGATGCCGCCGAGCAACACCGAGACGATCCAGAAGCGAATGACGATCTTCGTCTCGCTCATGCCGTCCTTCTCGAAGTGATGATGGAGCGGCGCCATCTTGAAGACGCGCTTGCCGGTGAACTTGAAGCTCGCGACCTGGATCATCACGGAGAGGATCTCCGCGAGGAACACGCCGTGGATGATCGCGGAGAGCACCTCGTTCTTGCTGAGCATCGCCACCGTGCCCAGCGCGCCGCCCAGCGCGAGCGAGCCCACGTCGCCCATGAAGACGCTCGCGGGATACGCGTTGAACCACAGGAAGCTGATGCCGGCGCCGATGATTGACGCGCAGAACACCGCAAGCTCGGTGCCGCCCTTCACCTGGTTGATGCCGAGGTACTCGTGCACGGGCACTCCGACGAGCTGCCGCGCGCCGTTCACGATCTCGACGTCAGCGATCGCGACGGAAGTGCCTGCGACGTAACAGAGCACCGCGAACACCATCGACGAGATCATGGTGGGCGCGATCGCGAGGCCGTCGAGACCGTCGGTCATGTTCACCGCGTTCGACGTGCCCACCACCACGATCCACGCGAAGAACACGTAGAACCAGCCGAAGTCCGGGTTCGCGTACTTCAGCGGCACGAAGGGGAGCGCGACGTTGGTGGAGATGAGCAGCTTTGGTCCGTCGCTCCAGTCGGTGAGGAAGCCGAACACGGAGATCAGGAAGAACGCGGTCTGCAGGACGATCTTGTAGCGACCCGCGAGGCCCTTGGAGTTCTTCTTCGAGAGCTTCAGGTAGTCGTCGAGGAAGCCGGTGAAGCCGTAGCCCGCGGTCATCAGCAGCGCGACCCACACCACGCGCTCCTTCAGATCCGCGAAGAGCAGCGTGCCCATGAAGATCGAGAGGAGGATCAGCGTGCCGCCGAGCGTGGGCGTGCCCTTCTTCTTCTGGTGCGAGTCGGGCGTGTCTTCGCGGACGTTCGAGATGCCGTGCTGCTGGAAGCGGAGCTTCGCGATCAGCCACGGCCCCACGAGCATGCCGATCACGAGCGAGCTCACCGCCGCCGCGACGATGCGGAAGGTCGGGTAGCGGAGGAAGTTGATGTACTTCCCGAATTCGCCGTCTTTGAGCTGCTCGTAGAGGAAATACAACATGGGGTCAGTGGCCTCCGCTGTGTGACTTGTTGCCGGTGAGCGCTTCCACCACTCGCTCGAGCCGCATGCCGCGGCTGCCTTTCACCAGCACGAAGTCGTTGGGACGCAGCTCTTGCGTGAGCCATGCCACCAACGCCGTCACGTCTTCGAAGTGCCGCGCTTTGTCCCCCAGTCGCTTCACGGCTTGAACGTGGGCCTGCTTCATTCGCGGGCCGAACATCGCGAGCAGCGCCACGCGATCAGACGCGGTGATGCCCATCTGCGTGTGCTCGTGGGCTTCGGCGGAGCCGAGCTCGAGCATGTCTCCCAGCACGGCGACCGCGCGGCCTTCGGCGGCGAGCTCCTGCACGGTGCGCAGGGCCGCGTTCATCGAGGCGGGGTTCGCGTTGTAGCAATCGTCGATCACCGTCACGCCGTTGGGCGCGTCGAGGATCTGGAGGCGGCGCGCGTGGGCCTGCGCGGTCTCGAGGCCACGCACGCACTCTTCGGGCGAGTAGCCGAGGGCGAGCGCGAGCGCGAAGGCGCCGGTGGCGTTCATCGCGTTGTGATCGCCGACGAGGTGGAGCGCGGTCGGGTAGTCCTTGCCCTTGTACGTAATGCGGAGAGCGAGGCCGTCGCGGCCCTGCGGCTCGACGGAGGTGAGGCGCACGTCGGCCTCGGGCGCGCGGCCCCAGGTGAGCTTCTTGGACTTCACCGTGTTCGCTTGCGCGGCGATGCGCGGGTCGTCGAGGTTGATGACGGCGGTCCCAGTCGAAGCGAGTCCGTGGAGAAGCTCGCCCTTCGCCTGCGCCACTCCTTCGATGCTGCCCACGCCTTCGAGGTGTGCGGGCTGGACGATGGTGATGAGGCCCGCGTCAGGGCGCGCGATGTCGGTGAGGCGCGCGATCTCGCCGAGGTGGTTCATTCCCATCTCGATCACGGCGGCGACGTGGTTGGTGTCGAGGCCGAAGAGCGTGAGGGGGACGCCGATTTCGTTGTTCAGATTTCCGTGCGTTTTGAGCGCGGGGCCTCGCATCGAGAGGATGCTGGCGACGAGCTCTTTCGTAGTGGTCTTGCCGTTGCTGCCGGTCACCGCACAGATGGGGATGTTGAAGCGATCGCGGTGGAAACGGGCGAGACGGCCGAGCGCGTGGAGGGTGTCTTTGACTTCGTAGACGTTGACGCCCTTCACGTCTCCGGCGCGGCCTTCTTCGACGATCAGTCCGGCGGCTCCGTCTTTGACTGCTTGCTGCAGGAAGTCGTGGGCGTCGAAGCGATCGCCTTTGAGGGCGACGAAGAGGCAGCCTTCAGTGAGCTGACGGGAATCGGTGCAGACGGACTCGTAGGACAGGGCTGGACCGCTGCGCGTCTTTGTCGCGGCGGTTGCCTGCTGCACTTCTGAGTCGTTGAACCTTGCCGTCATTGACTTGCCCTCACCCCGACCCTCTCCCGGGGGAGAGGGAGGAAGGTGTGTCAGGCCCCCAAGGCCTTCTTCGCTTCCTCGATGTCGTCGAAGTGCTTCTTCTCGCCGTCCTGCTCCTGGTACGTCTCGTGACCCTTGCCGGCGATCAGCACCGTGTCGCCCGGCTTCGCGAGGGAGATCGCCAACGCGATCGCGGCGCGGCGATCGGCCTCGACCATGTAGCCACGCTCGCCCGTCTTGAACTTCGCGGGGCTCATACGGCGCAGCTCTCCGCTCTTCTCGAGGCCCGGAATGATGTCCTGAATGATCTCGTCGGGATCTTCCGAGCGCGGATTGTCCGAAGTGACGATCGGCAGATCCGCCTGCGACGCGACCTCGCCCATCAGCGGACGCTTGCCCGTGTCGCGATCTCCACCGCAACCGAACACCACGATCAGCTTGCCCTTGGTGATCGAACGCGCGGACTCCACCGAGCGGTTGAGCGCATCGTCCGTGTGCGCGTAGTCGATCAGCGCGGTGATGCCGTTCTTCTCCACGCGCTCCATGCGACCGGGCACGCGCGTCACGCGCTCGATGCCGTCCTGCACGTCGCGACGCGAAGCACCCGCGGCCAGCGCGATACCCGCGGCGCAGAGAATGTTGTCGAGGTTGTGCGCGCCGATGAGCTGCGACTTCACCGCGATGTCGCCGGCGGGCGTCTTCAGGGTGGCCTTGATGCCCTGCGTGCTGAGCTCGACGTTCGACGCCGAGAGCTCACCGTTGCCCGTGCGCGAGAACTTCCACGACTGGCGCTTGAGCTGCCGCATCTCGCTGTAGACGCGGTTCGTGTACGTGTCGTCGCCGTTCACCACCGCGAGGCCACCGGGAGAGAGGTTTTCGGTGAAGAGGCGGCGCTTGGCCTGGAAGTAGGCCTCCATGTCCTTGTGGTAGTCGAGGTGATCGCGCGAGAGATTGGTGAAGCCCGCGGCGCGGTACGTGAGGCCGTGCACGCGGTCCTGCATCAGCGCGTGACTCGAGACCTCCATCACCACCGTGTCGACGCCCGCATCGACCATCTCGCGGAAGGTCTTGTGGAGCGTGATCGGATCGGGCGTGGTGTGCGTCGCCTCGCGCGTCTGACCGGCGAACCGAATGCCGATGGTGCCGAAGAGACCGGTGCTGTTCATGCCGGCGAGGCAGATGCTCTCCACCAGCCACGCGGTGGTCGTCTTGCCATTCGTGCCGGTCACTCCGAGGAGCACCAGCTCGCGCGCCGGGTTCCCGTAGAAGTTGCCCGCGATCAACGCGAGCGCCTTCCGCGTGGACGGCGTCACGAAGAGCGGCACCGTGAGCCCGCCGATCGTCTTTTCCGCCAGCACCGCGACGGCGCCCTTCTGCACCGCCTCGTGGGCGAACTGCGCGCCGTCCGACTTGGTGCCGGGCACCGCGATGAAGAGGTCTCCCGGCTTCGCAAAACGGGAGTCAGAGCAGAGGCCACTGATGTCGGCCTTCGCCTTCGAGGAGGCGACCGGCTCCGTTCCAACGCCTGCAAGCAGCTCAGTGAGTTTCATGAAGCTGTGTCTTCCTGACCGCGCGGAGGCGGCCTTCAACGAGGTGAAGCTGGCAAGTGCCCTGCCAACTCCACGGTGATGCGAGTGCCCTTGTCCACGAGGCTGCCCGCTGCGGGTTTCTGCGAGACGACGCGACCGCTGCCTGCGAGATGCGGCTCCAGAGCCGCGGTCAGCAACTGCGCGACCGCGGCACGGCCGGCGAGCCCCTTCACGTCAGGCACACGCACGGCCCCTTCGGACGGCACCTCTTCGGTGACCGTGTCCATCTGCTCCAACTTCTCCAGACCCAACATGACGACTGACTTCTGCTTCGGCTCCGGCTTCGCAACCGGGGGAACTTTGCTGGCGACGACCGGCAGCTCGCGCGACTTGGGCACGCCGAGGTGCGGCATGGCCTGCAGCGCGATCTCCTTCATCGCGGGGGCAGCGAGCACGCCGCCATTGATGTCTGTCTTCGGCTCGTCGAGCACCTCGAGGATCACCGCGCGCGGTGCCTCGGCGGGAACGATGCCCACGTAGCTCGCCACGTACTTGTCGGAGTAGCCACGCGCGATCGGATCGGCCTTCTGCGCGGTGCCCGTCTTACCGGCCACGCGGTACTCATCCATGCGGGCCCTGGGCGCGGTGCCGCCCTGCTCCACCACGGACTCGAGCATTGCCACGACGGACTTCGCGGTCTTCTCGCTCACCACGCGGCGCAGCGCGGTCGGCTTGTTCTCGAGGAGCACGAGGCCATCGGAGTCGACGACCTTCGAGACGAGATACGGCTTCATCAGCACGCCGCCATTCGCGAGCGCGGCGTAGCCCGACGCGATCTGCAGCGTGGTGGCGCTCATGCCCTGGCCGAAGCTCTGCGTGGCGAGCGCGATCTCGGCGCGCGGGAACGGGATCGAGCCCTTGCCTTCACCGGGGAGACCGAGGCCGAAACGATCACCGAAACCAAAGTCCTTGTACGTCTCGACGAGGCGTTCCCGGCCCAGCTTCGCGCCGATCTTCGCCGCGCAGATGTTCGAGGAGACCTGGAGGATGCCCTTCGCGTTCATCACGCCGTGCGGATGCGTGTCGTGCACCACGTGACGGCCGACCGCCCACGCGCCCTTCTCGCAGTCGAACTCGGAGCTCTCGTTGATCACCTGCTTGTCGAGCGCGGAGGCGATCACGAAGGACTTCATGGTGGAGCCGGGCTCGAAGAGATCGGTCACCGCGCGATCGCGGAAGTTGGCGCTCGAGGTGTTGCTGGGCGCGTTCGGGTTGAAGCGGGGCCAGTTCGCGAGCGCGAGGATCTCTCCGGTGCGCGGGTCCATCACCACGGCGCTGCCGGCGGTGGCCTTCGCGTCGAGCACGGCCTTCTCGAGCGCGCGCTCGGTGGCGTACTGCATGGTGGAGTCGAGCGTGAGGGTGAGGTTGGCGCCCTCGCTGCTCTGCGCTTCGGGCACGCCGTTGGTGAGCAGCTTGCGGCCCTTCGCATCACGGAAGCCCTCGCGCTTCACGCGCTCACCGGAGAGCTCGTCTTCGAAGCTGAGCTCGAGTCCATCGAGGCCGTGGCTGTCGGTGCCCACGAGGCCGACGATGTGCGCGGCGAGCTCGCGCTGCGGATAGAAACGGCGCGGCTCCTTGGCGAAGCCGATGCCGGGGAGCCCGAGCGCCTTCACCTTCTGCGCCTCGCTGTCGCTCACCTGGCGCTTCACCCACGCGAAGCGGCGGCCCTTCTCCATGCGCTCCTGGAGATCCTTGCCGTCGAGGTTGAGCACCTTCGCGAGCTGGCGCGCGGCGCTGCGAACGTCGGGGAGCATCGAGGGATCGACCCACACCGAATCCACCTCGACGGAGGACGCGAGCTTCACTCCGCGGCGATCGGTGATCTCTCCGCGGCGCGCGGGGATCTCCATCGCACGCACGTACTGATCTTCAGCGAACGCCTTGAGACGTTCCTTCTGATTCACCTGCAGGTTGGTCGCGCGTGCGAGGGCTCCGAGCAGCAACACGAAGAACACGGCGCCGAGCATGAACACGCGCAGGCGCATCCACTTCGAAGGCGGGTCCACCGGCTGCATGTTCTTCAGGTCGCGCATTCAGTTCTTCTTGGTGATCGGGATGACGAGCGTGGGGACCTGCATCTGCAGCCGCTCCTTCGCGAGCGGAGCCAACTTGGAAGGCGAGGTGAGCGTGGCGAGCTCGACGGCCAGCGCGTCGTTCTCACGCTGCAGCTCGGTGCTCTTCTGATCGAGCTTCGAGAGCTCGTACCCGAGCTTCACCACCATCACGCGCGAGGTGACGTGCACCACGCCGACGATCGCGAGCAGCAGCACCGCGAAGGCCGCGGGGAAGATCTCGAGGAAGATGACGGACAGTGAAACTCCGCCCTTGTTTCGGGCTTCGAGGACGACGCTCATGAAATCTTCTCCACACCACGGAGCTTCGCGCTGCGCGCACGGGGGTTCTGTTGGGCCTCGTCGTCCGAGGCGACGATGGGTTTCTTATTGAGAGCCTTGAAGTCGGCGCGCTGCACTTTCGCGATCGGAAGGCCCTTCGGCGTGTCGTCAGGTGCCTCCCCACAAAGCGCGCGGAAGGCCTGCTTGACCGCCCGATCTTCGAGCGAGTGAAAGCTGATGATCGCGGCGCGGCCACCGACTTTCAGGAGCGACGGGATCGACGCGAGCGCATGGCTGAGCTGATCGAGCTCCCCATTCACCGCGATGCGGAGCGCCTGGAAGGTGCGGGTGGCGACGTGAATGTCCTTGGGCCACGCCTTGCGCGGCACACCGGCCTTCACCGCCTCGACCGCTTCCTTCGTGGTCTTCGGCAGCCGCGCCTTCAATTCGCGAGCGATGCCGCGCGAGTGGCGCTCTTCGCCGTACTGGTAGATCAGATCCGCCAGGTCCTTCTCGTTCACGCGCGAGATCAACTCGGCCGCGGTCTCGCCGTCGTCTGACATGCGCATGTCGAGCGGACCGTCGTTCATGAAGCTGAAGCCACGCTCTGCCACGTCGAGCTGCGGAGAACTGACTCCGAGATCGAGGAGGAACCCATCCACCGGACCCGGGACGAGTGAAGCCGCATCACCAAACTCTCCGCGCACGGCCGTGAAGCGATCACCGAACCGGGCGAGGCGCAATTTCGCAGCCTCCAGCGCGCGGGGATCCCGGTCGACGCCGAACACACGGGCACCGCGCTCGAGGAGCGCCTCCGTGTGTCCGCCACCGCCGAGAGTTCCATCGATGATCACGCGGCCCTCCGAGGGCTGCAGCAACTCCACGGCCTCCGCGAGGAGGACCGTCTGGTGGACGAACGTGCTCACCCGTAGAGCAGAACGCCGCGAGCGAAGGAGCGAACCGCCTCTTCGGACTGCGCGAAGTAATCGAAGCTGTCGTGAGCGCCCGCGCTGCGGAAGATGGCGTGCAGGTAGGGCGAGAGGCCCGAGAGCTTCACGTCGCCGCCGCGCTCACGCACGTGCTCGGCGTGGGCGACCAGCGGCTTCACTCCGCGGTAGTCGAAGTGGGTGACGTCGGCGAAGTCGATCACGAACTCGATCACGCCTTCGAGCGTCTTGCGCGCGAGCATGTCGGTGATGTCCTGCACGTCGCGGCGATCGAGCTCGCCCTCGAGCACCATCGTCATGATGCGCGACGTTTCTGTAGCTCGGTTCAACTGCCTGGTGACTGCTTGATGTGCCAGCTCGCTCACTTGGATTTCCCCTCGAAGAATTTTGTTTAGGACTGCCGAAGCTCAGTCAGCACGCGCATGACGTCGGCCGAATCGGACTCGTGGCGCGCCTCTTCCTGCGCCTTGGTCCACCCCGCCGCCGACCACAGCTCGATGACCTTCACCATTCCCGCCCAGACCAGATCCTTCTCGAGGCCCGCGTGCGTGCGGAGCGACGGAGGGATGAGGACGCGGCCCAGCTTGTCGAGCTGCAGCTCCTGGGCAGGCGCCACGTAGAGACGCAGGAGCGCCTTCACACCGGGCTCCATCGGATTGCGGCGAGCGAGCGCGGTCTCGAACTGCTCCCACTCGCGCACCGGGTAGCAGTGCAGGCACTGATCGAGCGCCGTGGTGATGATCAGTCGATCGTCGTAGCTGCCGACGAGCGTGTCCCGCAGCTTCACCGGGAAGCTCGTTCGCCCCTTCGCGTCGATCTGATGTTCGAAGACGCCACGGAACACGTCTCGGTCGCTCCGCTGATGAAGGTCTTGCTGCCGGTGAAACCACTGCTGCCATTCGTCTGCCCTGATCCACCACCACGAGGGATTTCGATCCGCTCGTTACCACTTTCTGCCACTTCGCCCGCGAAAATAGAGGGGGTTTTCCGGAGGGTCAAGAAAGGCGGATCAGGCACTTCCCGATCGGGAGTGGTAGGTTGGAGCTCGTTCTCGTGGGGGAGAAACCACTGTAAGAAAGGGATGTTGTGACGCCGGTTCGGCTCAAGGTCGCCTACAAGTCTGCGGAATCGTTGCTGGGCGAGCTCACCAAGAGCGTCGGCCGCGGCGGGGTCCGTATCGAGACGAAGAAGGCGCTGCCGGTCGGGACCAAGTTCGTCTTCGAGCTGCGATCACCCGGGGTGCGCGATCCAGTCGAGGTGTCGGGCACGGTGCTCACGGTCACGGAGACGGCGCCGGGTCGGTACGCGCTGCACATTCGCTACGAGCCGCCGAAGAACCGCCTGGGGCTCGATGGAGTGATCAAGCGGATCTTCGAGACCTCGCGCTACGACAAGAAGCGGAAGTTTCCGCGCATTCCGCTGCACGTTCGCGCGACGGAGAACAAGCCGGATGCGCCGACCTATCGGCTGCGCGACATCAGCTCAGGCGGAGTGGGCATCGACATCGAGGGCGACACCCTGCCCCGTCACATCAAGGTGGGCGCGCCGTTCCTGATTCAGATGAAGCTGACCACGGGGACGCTGAGCGTGCCGGGCCAGGTGGTCTGGGCGGTGACGACGCGGTCCAGCGATACGTTGCCTCCGCGGGTGGGCGTGGCGTTTGGTGAGCTCGACCCGAAGACGGCGCAGCTGCTCGATGATCTT